>CABXTO010000058.1 GCA_902515195.1 uncultured Pelagibacteraceae bacterium | reverse complement strand
ACCAAGTCAAAATTAATTTAAATCATAATTGTTTCTGTTTTAAAAATTTTCATACCCCTTGCAATATAATTTTTTAATGCATTTTTATGATCTAAAGAACATGTGTGGACCCAAACTCTTTTTGTATTATCTAGGAATGAGTTTTTTATTGCTGATGATAGAAGGTATGATCCTAAATTTTGATTTTGGTATTCCTCCAATAAACCAAAATATGCAATTTCAACTTCATTCTTATCAAAATGTGTAATTAATTCAAAATATCCAACAAAATTTTTCCCATCTTTTAAAACATAAGTTTTAACTTTTTTATCAGATACATATTGAATCCATTGGTTTTGACTCCAGGACAAACGATCAGTCCAGCTACATTTTTTACCAATATTTTTGTAAAAAAATTTATTTAATTCAAAATTTGCAGGGTCTACTAATTCAATTATGTATTTTTCTGATGAAATTTTTTTTTCTTTAAGATCTTTAATTGAACTTATTTCCAAATAATTTCTAATAACTTTTTTATTCACTCCACCATTTTACCAACTCTTTCGCCGCCAAATAAATGGAAATGCAAATGAGGTACTTCTTGGCCTCCATGTTCACTAATATTTGCTAGAGCTCTATAACCTTTACCAGTATCCACTGAAATTCCTAATTTTTTAGCAACTATATTAATTCCTTTAAGCAATCCTACCATCTCGGTTGTAGAAGCATTTTCAACAAAATCGTCTAAATCTATATATTTTCCTTTAGGGATGACTAAGGCATGAATTTTTTTTTGAGGATTAATATCATGAAAAGAAAGAATATAATCATCCTCATAAATTTTTTTACATGGAATTTCATTTCTTAATATTTTTGCAAAAATATTGTTATTATCGTAACTCATTTTTTTCTTTTGTTTAATTCTGCTACTACGTCTTCTATTTTAATATTGTTAGTCTCTAAATAGATAAGTAAATGATAAAAAACATCAGCTGCCTCATGTACTTTATTAGAATTTTTTTCAACAGACTCAATGAGTTCGTTAATTTCCTCTAAAACTTTTGCTTTACTAAGAGATTTATCGTTCAGTAATTTATTTGTATACGAACCCTCTACAGGTTTCTCTTTTCTCTCTCTAGCTAATTTAACTAAATCATCGAATATATTCATAACTATTTATCTTTTAATAATAATGCCTCAAGTTTTTTTTCTGTTCTGGCCATCGCCATATAATCTGTAAAAACAGTCATTCCTTCTGCTTCATGCTTATGTTCTGCTTTTAAATTTGCGTTAGCATATAAACCAAATTTAAAATAACACACATTTCTCGTTTTACCCTCATGTTTTTTTTTACCCCAATTTGTTGGACCTTCATAATCATAAGCTAGTTTATCATCAATCCAAACCTTGAGTTTACCATCTGGTTTTTTTGAATTTTTAAAATTTATTCTAACTTTTGTCCAACTATCTGTTCCATGATTTTTATTTACTTTAAATTTTTTTAAGACTCTTCTTTTTTCCATACTACTAGGTTTCCACTGATCATTATTTTTGAAGCTTGAAAACTCATGGGTAAAAATTAATTTTGCAGATTGAATTGTCATCATCCATGTAATTTTATGACCATCAGGGTGACATTGACCAACAGTAAATTTTCTGTGTGGGTTTTTTGGAAATAATATGTTTTGTGTAGGCATAAATACATAATTAATCCATTTCTCTGTTCCCTCGGTAAATGTCCAATCAGCTTTTGATGTAAGCTCTGTCCTGACACTTCCAAAATGATGAGTACAATCATTTTGCTTCCCTTTTTTTTTGCATTTTGAATAGTCAGCTGTAAATGAATAGAATGTTTTACCGTTAAAAGCAAAATCCTCCGCACCTATAACTTCTGCCATTGCTCCATCTTTTACCTTAACATTCATCGATAAATTTGTCTTCCAGCCTGGGAAGGGGATTTTACCTGGTCTTAATTTGATCTCTTTACCGATAATTAACTTATGAATATTTGTGTATCTCTCAAAATCACTTAATTTATAGTAAGTTTTAGCCCATTCTTTATGCAAATTAGCTGCAGTTTGGTACCAGTTTTCCTCAGCAAATAGTATTTGAAGTGGTGAGAGAATAAAAATCAAAAATATAAATATTTTTCTCATTTTAAAAAACTAG
>CABXTO010000057.1 GCA_902515195.1 uncultured Pelagibacteraceae bacterium | reverse complement strand
TCAATAAGCCTAGGGCGTGGATATTATTTGATAGAATTAATATTTTTACAGTTTGAGGTAAAACCAATGTCATTATTTAGAAAATTATCTTCTAGTTGGAGTTTTTGATGCAACGTATTGTTTTCTAACCCCCTCTCTAAAATAAATATAAACCCCTGCTGAAACAATACAAATTACTCCTAACAAAGTTCTTGTAGACGGAATTTCACTAAACAAAAAATAACCTGGTATCATCGACATGATAATTAATGAGTATTCAAATAGTGACACAACAGATGGAGATGCAATGATATATGCCGAAAATATACACAAAAAAGCAATGGATGCCGCCAAACCAAAAAATAATATAAACTTCCAAGTATAATCAAAGTTTGAAAACCACTCTCTAAAGATAAACTGAGTTGTTGGATCAAAATCAGTACTGTTAAATTGGCCGTTGCCCATAAAGAAATAAATAATGCCACATAATATAAGAGCAATTAAATAAAAGTAATATAACTGAGTGTTTACATCATCTTTATCAGATGTGTGTTTAGTAATAGTCATTGAAGCTGCATAAAACAAAGCACTTAGAACTGGTAACAAATTTCTATATTCAAAGTTTGAAAAATTAGGATTTAAAACAATTAGTACCCCCATAAAACCAAAGGCGATGGCAGACCATCTTCTAATTCCAATAAACTCTTTTAAGAAAAATTTAGCAAATATAGAGACAAAGAAAGGACATGAGAAAAATAAAGCATTAGCAGTTGCTAGTTGCATATAAGTAATAGAGATAAAGAAAGTTGAAAATGCAATAAAGTGTAACAATACTCTTATAAAAGTTAATAATGGATAATGAGTTTTTAAAGATACTTTTTGTCCTTTAAAACTTAAGTAAATAAATAAAACAATCGCAGCAACTAAATATCTTCCAAAGAATATTTCATAAAGAGCAGATTGCTCAAAGATAAACTTGATCAATGCATCTTGCATTGAAAACAAGCTCATAGCGATAAGGATTAAAACAATTCCTTTTGAATTATTATCTGTGCTCATTAATATTAATAAATAAACCCAGAACCACGATCCCTAAAGGTTTTTTCATTTAAAACCCACCTCTCCAGTTATCTTTATCTTCAAACCGCTCTTTTTCTTTTTTGGAGGTAGGTCTAAATAAAAAATAAACTGCAAGGACAATAGTTAATAAAATTATAATGATCTCAAGTGTCATTTATGAATCTTTTACAGCCAACTCACTATGTTTATTGGGAACATTTTAATTTGGATAGTTAGTAAAATATTCATCTGAAATTGGTGTCATTACAGCACTTTCTATAACAGCTCCAGCTTCCTTTCTTTTTTCAGTAAGTTCCTTGTCATCTCTAAAAGCTTGGAGTGCTTCCATGTTTGGAAATTGCATAACTGTATAAAGTTTTGTTGGATCATCTTTTTGTGTGCCTGCAAAAACAAACTTTATTCCATGCTCTTTTAATTTTCCTTCCTGAGCATAAACCATCTCTTTCCATGTTTTAAATCCTTTAGTAATTGTAATTTCACCTTTGACTAGTATTCCCATCTAAAACTCCTTTTTTATATTTTAAAATTATTAACAAATTTAAGACTAACAAATCCTGAACCATGAGTCTATTTACTTGAACCAGACATGTGGAATGTCTAAGTGAGACAAAATTCAAGATGAATAAATATCTTTAATAATTAATATTATGATTTATGAAAAAAGAGATTGTTAAATCTCACTTAAAGAAAAAAGCACTATCAAAGCTTGCTTTATCAATTAGCCTATTTATTGCGTTTTTAACCTCAACTGGATACATCTTTAATTCTAAAGGAGTAATTTTTCTATTCTATATTTCTTGTTTTGTATTTCTCTACAATTTAGTAATCCATTTCTTATTAGAAAAGTTTGATATTTAAACATGATTAAAACACTCATTAGGACAATTAATGACATTGTGTGCTTAATAAGTATAAAATAAACTCTTAAGATGAGTAAAATGGGTATAGGAATGGACGGCGTAACTGAGCCAATATATTTTCTAATAGCTGCTATTGGTTTTGTAATAGTAAGCTTTATTAATTACAGAAAAAATGGAAAAACTTTAGAAACGAAGTATCTTTCTGGTTTAGCTATTTTCTTTATAGTTTGTTTTATTATTTTAAATTTTTATTAATCTTAACCAATGCTAGCCTATACCGCTTAAACCTATCTCCCCATGCTATAGTCCTGCTATAGTCTGAGCAAATTAATAAACCTTATTTTCTAATACTAATTTTATACTAAATTAAGTTTATGAGATTTAATAGGATGTTTAGA
>CABXTO010000056.1 GCA_902515195.1 uncultured Pelagibacteraceae bacterium | reverse complement strand
ATTCAGTGAAGAGAAGTATTTTAAATTATTTAAATACCAATCAAAAGTTTTGATTAATCCATTTTCAAATTTAGTTTTAGGTTTCCATTTTAGTTCTTTTTTAATTTTATCGCTATTTAATGCATAGCGTACGTCATGACCAGGTCTATCTTTTACAAATTCTATTTTGACATTTTTACCTAAAATAATTTTCTTTTGTGCAATTTTTAGTAACCTTTTACAAATATCAATATTGATAAGATTTTTATTTGAACCTATATTATAAAAATTTCCTATTTTTCCTCGTTCGAAAATTTTTATTAGTGCTTCACAATGATCTTTAACATAAATCCATTCTCTTGAATTTCTACCTTTTCCATAAATTGGAAGTTTTTTATTAGTTAAAATATTATAAATTAATTTTGGAATTAATTTTTCAGGGTGTTGTCTTGGTCCATAATTATTAGAGCAATTAGTTACAATTGCTGGAATTTTATAAGTTCTTACATATGATGAGACTAGATGGTCTGATGATGCTTTTGAAGCTGCGTAAGGGGAGCTTGGCTTGTAAGGATAATTTTCATTAGTTCTTCCAATAATAACATCCCCATAAACTTCATCTGTTGAGATATGAATTAACTTAGATTTTTTATTTTTTTTTGAAAATTTTCTAAAAATTTCTAAAATATTGAAAACACCAATAATATTACTTTTTATAAAATTTTCTGGTCCATCTATCGATCTATCAACATGAGTTTCTGCAGCTAAATTAAAAATACCATCAGGGTTAAAACTATTTATAATCTTAGTTAATCTCTTATTTGCTATATCACATTTTATAAAGCTATAGTTTTTATTTTTTGCATAATTTTTTGTATTATAAAAATTTGATGAATAAGTACTCTTATCAATATTTAAAACTTTATATTTTTTTTCTAATAGCAGCTCTATCAGATTGCTTCCAATAAAACCTAATCCACCTGTTACAATTACTTTTTTCATTTCAGTTTTAATGTCCTGGAAACTCAATTAAATTTTTAACTTTATAACCCTTTTTAACTAAATTGTCAGAACCATTTAAGTCAAATAGATTAATTACAAAAATAAAACAAGATACTTTACCACCAGATATTTCAACTAATTTTGCAGCTGCTTCAGCTGTTCCACCAGTTGCAATTAAATCATCAATTATTAGCACGTTATCATTTTTTTCAATTGAATCTTTGTGAACTTCAATAGTAGCAGTGCCATACTCAAGTTCAAAATCAACTGAATGAACTTCAGCGGGTAATTTATTTTTTTTTCTCAGCATAATAAATGGTTTTTTTAAAACAAAAGAAACAGCTGAGGCAAAAACAAAGCCTCTAGACTCGATTGCAGCAATTTTATTAAACTTAAATTTCTTTGATTTTTCAATAATTTGATTAATTGTTTCAGCAAAAGCTTTTTCGTCTTTAATTAGTGTGGTTATATCTCTAAATAAAATCCCCTTTTTAGGGTAATCTGGAATAGATCTAATAAAATCTTTTAAATTCATAATAGTGATTTATAAAACTATAAATAAATTAATTTTTAAACATGACAATAAATAAATTAGCAATCATAGGTGGTAGTGGTCTTTATGATGTTGAAGAGTTCAAAAATAGAGAATTATTAGACTTAAATACCCCTTGGGGAAAACCCTCTGATCAAATTTTAAAAACTAATTATAACGATAAAGAGGTTTTTTTCTTACCGAGACATGGAAGAGGTCATTTTATTTCTCCTTCAAAAATTAATTTTAGAGCAAATATTGATGCTTTAAAACAACTAGGTGTAACAGATATTGTATCGGTTTCAGCAGTTGGATCTTTAAAAGAGGATTTGCCTCCAGGAAAATTTGTTATTGTGGATCAGTTTATTGATCGTACATTTGCAAGAGAAAAAACTTTTTTTGATGAAGAGATTGTTGCTCATGTTTCTATGGCACATCCAACATCTAATGGCCTAATGAAAGCCTGTGAAGAAGCAATAAAAAAAGAAAAAATTGAATATCAAAAAGGTGGTACTTATATAGTCATGGAGGGACCACAATTCTCTACATTAGCAGAGTCAAAATTATATAGATCGTGGAAAGCAGATGTAATTGGCATGACAAACATGCCTGAGGCTAAATTAGCTAGAGAGGCAGAAATAAGATATGCCTCAGTTTCAATGGTTACAGATTATGATTGTTGGCATCCAGATCATGAAAATGTTGATGTGCAACAAGTAATAAAAATTTTATTGGGTAATGCTGTAAAAGCAAAAAATATGATTAAAAATTTAATAGAAAATTTTGAAAATCACATTGATCCTAATGATCCAACTAATAATTGTTTGGATGTAGCCATTATCACAGCACCAGAAAAAAGAACGAAAAAAACAATTGATAA
>CABXTO010000055.1 GCA_902515195.1 uncultured Pelagibacteraceae bacterium | reverse complement strand
ATCTTTAAAGTTTCTAATTATATTTTTTGATATTGATGAGCCTGTTTCTTGTGAATGTTCTAAAACTAATTTTTTTAAAAAACCTATCCAATATTCTGTTTCAACATTCTGCCAGATAACAGAGTCTGGATTTACTTTTTTCTCAAACTCATTTGATTTATCATAAATAAATGCCATACCTCCTGTCATTCCAGCTGCAAAATTATCTCCAACATTTCCCAAAATTACCACTGTCCCTCCAGTCATATATTCACAGCCATTTGAATCACATCCTTCAATCACTGTAATTGCACCAGAATTTCTTACTGCAAATCTATCACCTGCTTGACCTGCAGCAAAAAGTTTACCAGAGGTGGCTCCATAAAGAACAGTATTCCCAATTATTGTGTTCTCATTAGAAACTAAATTACTTTCATCTGAGAGTTTTATTGCAATTGTTGCCCCTGATAATCCTTTACCAACATAATCATTTGCATCACCTTTAAGATTTAATTTTAATCCTTTTGAGGAAAAAGCTCCAAAAGATTGTCCTGCAGAACCTTTAAAATTTAAAGTAAGAAAATTTTCCTCTAATTTTTCATAACCATATTTTTTATAAAGATGATGTGAAATTCTTGTGCCAACTGCTCTGTTAGTATTTTTGATAATAAATTCTTGTTCAATTTTTTGAGAATTATCAAGAGATTTTTCTATTTCTGGCCAAATTTCTTGATCTAATGTTTTAGGCACTTTATTAATTTCTAAAGATTCGCAATATCTTTTATTATTCCCTGGATCAGCTTGAACAAATAAAGGATTTAAATCTAAGTCATCTAAATTTGGTGAGGCTTTATTTACTTGCATCAATAAATCTGTTCTTCCAATAATTTCATTCAATGATTTAAAGCCTAGGTTGGCCAAAATTTCTCTTACTTCAGATGCAATAAAAGTGAACAAATTAACTACCTTGTCTGGAGTGCCAGTAAATTTTTCTCTCAGTTTTTCATCTTGTGTGCAAACACCAACTGGACAAGTATTTGAATGACACTGTCTAACCATTATGCATCCCATAGCCACCAAAGCTGTTGTAGCAACTCCATATTCCTCTGCTCCCATCATTGCAGCAATAACAACATCTCTTCCAGTTTTAATACCACCATCAGTTCTTAATGTAACCTTGTGTCTTAAATTATTTAATGTTAGGACTTGATTTGCTTCTGTTAAGCCCATCTCCCATGGTATTCCTACATATTTAACACTTGTTTGCGGAGTTGCACCTGTTCCTCCGTTATGACCTGAAATTAAAATAATATCTGCTTTTGCTTTGGCTACTCCTGCTGCTATAGTTCCAATTCCAGATGAAGCAACTAATTTAACCCCAACTCTTGCTTTTGGATTTATCTGTTTTAAATCATAAATAAGTTGTGCTAAATCCTCGATAGAGTAAATATCATGATGTGGTGGTGGAGAAATTAACGTTACTCCTGGAGTAGAATGTCTTAGCCTTGCAATTTCCTTTGTTACTTTGAAACCTGGTAACTGGCCACCTTCTCCTGGTTTTGCACCTTGCGCCATTTTAATTTCTATTTCATTACAATTATTTAAATAATTTACAGTTACACCGAATCTAGCTGATGCAATTTGTTTCACTCTAGAATTTGCACTATCGCCACTATCCATAGTCTTAAATCTATCTGCATCTTCACCACCTTCACCACTACAAGAAGCTCCTTTAATCCTATTCATCCCAATTGCTAATGTTTCATGCGCCTCTTTAGATAAAGCACCATGAGACATACTTCCACTACCAAATCTTTTTAATATCTTTTCTATTGGCTCAACTTCAGAAATTTTAATCGAAGGACCTAATTTCTTTTTTCTAAAATTAACTAAATCTCTTAAATTTATTGGAGGTAAATTATATATACCCTCAGCATACCTTTTATAAGCCTCGTATGAATTTGCACCTACTGCACTTTGTAATAAATGAATAAGTTTACCTTGATATTGGTGTGTCTCTCCATTTTTCCTGTATCTATAAATACCTCCAATCGGTAATATGGTTTCTGTGCTTTCAAAAGCCTCTTTATGAATTTCTCTTATTTTTTTTTCAATTCCAACTAAACCAATTCCTGAAATTTTTGATATAACACCAGGAAAGTAGTCATCAACAACTGTTCTACTTAATCCAACGGTTTCAAAATTACATCCACCTCTATAAGAGCTTAAAACCGAGATTCCCATTTTAGACATTATCTTTAATAGACCAGCATTAACTGAATTCACATAGCGTTGTATGCACTCATCAAAACTATATTGACCAAAAAGTTTTTTTTCATGTCTTTGATACAAACTATCAAATGCTAAATATGGATTTACTGTTGTTGCTCCTACTCCAATTAATGTAGCGAATGAATGTGTATCTAAAGCTTCACCAGATTGAACATTGATAGAAACATAGCCTCTTAGTTTTTTTTGTATTAAAAACGTATTAATAGCTCCTACACATAGTAACATTGGCATTGGTAATCTTTGAGAAGAAATATTTTTATCACTTAAAATTAATTGAGTAATGCCTTGTCTGACAGCAATTTCGGACTC
>CABXTO010000054.1 GCA_902515195.1 uncultured Pelagibacteraceae bacterium | reverse complement strand
GAAAAAAAAGACTCCCAAGAAATAAACTTTTTTGATGAAAATAACATCGTTGGAACTTTAAAGTTACAAGGAAGAAAAAATATTTTTAAACCAGATAATGATATAAAAGAAAATTATTGGTTTAGCTTAAATAGAGATGATATTTTAAAATTTACTGGAAAGGAATTTTCAAAATATATAATCTATTTAGATGGAAATTATCAGTTTCCTAGACCAAAAAAAATCACTGCTAATATTTCTAATAATCATAAAAAATATGCATTTACTTGGTTTTCATTAGCGATTTCAATTCTTTTGTTATATTTATATTTTAGGAAAAAGAATTATTAAATGGACTATGTAAGCACAAGAAACAGCTCAAATAGCTTTAAATTTAAGGACGTTTTCATCAAAGGTCTGGCTGATGATGGAGGATTATTTATTCCAAAGTCTCTTCATAAATATGAATATGACGATTTATTAGAACTTAAAAATCTTGAATATTCAGAATTAGCAAAAAAAATTATCAAACCTTTTATTGGTGATTTTATGAGCAAAAATGATCTAAGTAAAATAATTGATAAATCATATTCAGTTTTTAGAAAAAAAAATGTAGTTAATCTTATCGAAGTTGGAGATCGATCTGTACTTGAATTATTTCATGGGCCAACTTTAGCATTCAAAGATGTTGCAATGCAGCTTTTAGGCAATTTTTATGAATATTATTTAAACAGTGAAAATGAAAAAATTAACATAGTTGTTGCTACTTCAGGGGATACTGGTGCAGCAGCCATTGATGCTATTAAAGGCAAAAATAATGCTAATATTTTTGTTCTTCATCCCAATAATCGCATATCTCCCGTTCAAAGAAAATTAATGACCACAGGCAAAGAAAAAAATGTTTTTAATATTGCTGTTAAAGGAAATTTTGATGATTGCCAAAATTTAGTAAAAGCAATGTTTGCAGATAAAACTTTTGCAAAAGAAATTAAAATGTCAGGTGTTAATTCAATTAACTGGGCCAGAATAATAGCCCAAAGTGTATATTATTTTTATAGTTATTTTTTAATTAATGATAATGAAAAACCAGTTAATTTTTCAGTTCCAACTGGAAACTTTGGAGATGTTTATGCAGGATATTTGGCTAAAAAAATTGGACTTCCAGTTAATAAATTTATTGTAGCAACAAATCAGAACGATATTTTACATAGAGCGATCTCAAAGGGCACTTATGATATAGAAAATGTTTCAGAAACAATTACGCCAAGTATGGATATCCAAATAGCCAGCAACTTTGAGCGCTTAATTTATGATTTAAAAGATCAAAGCGGTAAAAAAACAAACGAAGTGATGAAAAACATTAAGGAAAAAGGAAAATATATAATTGATAATAAAATTTTAGATAAAATAAATATTGATTTTTTATCTTCAAGAATGGATGAAAATGAAGTTTTAGAAACTATTAAAAATGTTTATGAGAATTTTAATATAGTGTTAGATCCTCATAGTGCGATTGGTTATGGCGCTTTTGATAAAGTAAATCTTAATGGAAGCAATATCGTATTAGCTACAGCACATCCTTGTAAATTTCCTAATGCAATAGAGAAAGCAATAAATGTAAAAGCTAAATTACCAAAAGAGTTGGCTTTTGTTTTAGATGAAAAAGAAAATTATGATATAATTGAAAATAATCTAGATAAAATCAAACAACATATCAAAAAGAGAGTTTAATGAAATTAAAAGAGAATGACAAGATACCAAATTCTGAAATTTTTGTTTTAGAAAATGGTGAACCAAGTAAAAAGAATATTGGTGATTTATTAAATAATAAAAAAGTTATAATTTTCGGTTTACCTGGTGCTTATACTTCTGTTTGTTCAGCAAAACATTTACCAGGGTATGTAAACAATATTGGAAAATTTAAACAAAAAGGGATTGATCAAATTATTTGCATTTCTGTTAATGATCCATTTGTGATGAATGCATGGGGCAAAGAAAATAATGTTGGTAATAAAATTTTAATGATTGGAGACCCTTTTTTAAATTTTACTAAAGCGATTGGTGCAGAGGTGGATAAAAGTGGGAGAGGATTGGGTATTAGATCTAACAGGTACACAATGTTGGTAGATAATTTAAATGTAATTAAGATACAGGAAGAAAAAGATACTGGTGCATGTGAAATATCCGCAGCAGAAAACTTTTTAGAATTAGTCTAATTCAGCTGCTTTTTTTGCAAGTAAATCTACCTCTTCATTTAATGGATTTCCTGCATGTGCTTTAATCCAATTCCATTTTACATTTAAAGATTTATTTAGATTATAAAGTTCTATCCACAGATCTTTATTTTTTACTTGTTCTTTTTTAGAAGTTTGCCAATTATTTTTTAGCCAAGTATTTATCCACTCAGTAATCCCAAGTTTTACATACTGAGAGTCTGTATATATATTTATTTCTTCTTCAGACTTAATATTCTTTAAAGCATTGATTGGAGCCATTAATTCCATTCTATTATTAGTAGTATTTTTTTCATTCCCACTAATTTTTTTCAAATCTCCATTTATATTTATTATTGCGGCCCAACCACCATTTCCTGGATTTTCTAAACATGAGCCATCAGTATAAATTTCAATCATTAATTTAAATAATTCTTATAATTTCTTAAATTATTGTGTGTGATTAACTTTTGATAATATTCTCTTGGGTCTTTAATTTTAATTAATGCTGTTTTTGGAGTATTTGTATAATCATAAAGTCTTGTTAAAAAATATCTCAATGCAGCACCACGACATAAGATATTTAACGAATTTTTCTCTTTAATAGAAA
>CABXTO010000053.1 GCA_902515195.1 uncultured Pelagibacteraceae bacterium | reverse complement strand
ATCATTAGTAATATATCAAGTGATTTTTAATGTCAATAGTTTAAATTAAAAAAATTATGGGTTCAATTGACGGAGAAATTCCAGCAGTATGGTTTTTAATTAGTTCGATAGGTTTTGTTATATTGACTTTGATTCAATACAGAAACACTGGTAAGAGCTTTAACACGATATTCCTGTCTGTAATGGCTATAATATTCTTTGCAAGTTATATAATTTTATTAATTCCACGATAAAAAATAAGTGCAGGGAACGAAATTTCAATTGAAAGTCTGGAAATACCTTAAAACTATACCAAAAGGTAAGGTTAAAACCTATAAAGAGGTAGCTATTGGTATAAAAAGCCCAAAATCAGCTCGCGCTGTGGCTAATGCTTGTGCTAAAAACCCATATGCACCAAAAATACCCTGTCATAGAGTGATTAGATCAGATGGAGCTCTTGGAGGCTACTCTGGAAGAGGTGGAATAAAGCAAAAGTTAAGATTACTAAGATCTGAGAAGGTAGTGATTTAGCCCAATTTTCAGGCTTTTTTACATTAAAAAGTCTTTTAAATCAACGTTTTTTGATCCTTTTGTGTGTTTTCCTGTTAAATATCATAATTCACCCTTTAGTTGTACCATATATGAGCCTATATCAAAAATAGACCCCTCTACGGGCGTTTAAATGGTATATTCAATTAATGCATCGCTCTACTATTCAACTATATCAATGCTTTTAGACTGCCCTATTTTCAGCCAATTTTTATAATCATAATTGGAAAAAAGCCGCTATTTTAAAGGATTATTTAATGTTTTTTAGAATTAGACAAAAAACTTATATTGTTATGAGTTAAATAAGTCGATATTTTATAATAATTACATTATTTTTATTAATTATAAAATGTAATAAATACAGTTATTTATATTTAATACTTAATGTAATACTTTAGATATTAGTAAATAATTATTACCTATTATTAAACTTTTTTGGCTAAATTCTCTCTTCTTGAAATATAGATACCGCTTAATACAATAATAAATAATCCCAGGAAAGTCCAATTATCAGGGAAATCACTAAAGAAAAAATAACCTATAATGATGTTTGTAATGATCTCAAAGTAGCTAAATGGAGCTAATTTAGATGCGTCAGCGTATTTCAGAGACAATATTAGAAATAAATGTCCTATACAGGCAAATACACCTATAGCAGCCATCATAGACCACTGATTTAAGTTAGGTTTAACCCACACAAATGGCATTACAGCAGAAATGATTACAGCCCCTACTACACCTGTTAACAATAAAGTTAATAAAGGGTTATCTGAAGTACTTAGTTTACGAGTAATGATCAAATAAAACCCATACATTACACCTGTTCCAAGAGCGGCTATACTTGCTAAATTTATTTCAACAAATCCTGGTCTTATAACTACTAAAGAACCAATAAAACCTATAATTACAGCAGTCCATCTTCTAAACCCTACCTTCTCACCTAAAAAAATTGGAGAAAAAGCAGTTACAATTAAAGGAGCAATAAAGGCTAAAGTTAATGCTTTTGCTAAAGAAATTACCGAAATTGCATAAAAGAAACAAATGTTAGCAGTTAAAAGAATTAAACCTCTAATCAATTGTAATTTTGGTTTATCGGTCCATACAAGATTTTTTCGAAAAAAGAAAAACATAACTGGAAAAGTGAAAGCCACTGTAAAAAAATATCTAGCCCATGTAATTTGTAATACTGGAAGATCTGCACTTAAATATTTTGCAAATCCATCCATTATAGGAAGCATTACCCACGCCAATAAATTAAAAGTTATAGCCTTCATTTTTATTAGAAGGATATAGATTAATTAAAGTATTTTAAAGCAAAGAATAGAACGATTGGGATAGTTATAAATGACATTAATGTTGACACAACAATAGTACTAGCAACACTATCAACAATTTTTTTAGGTGAATATATTGAAGCCACTAAGTAATTTAGAACTGCACTAGGCATTGAACATTGAATTAATAAAACACCAGCAGCAAAGCCTTCTAATTCAAAATATAGTATTAATAAATAACCGATTATTGGGCCAAATATCACACGTCCAATTGAAGAAAATATAGCTTTATTAATAGAAAAAACTTTCAATCTTGTTAACGCAATACCTAAAGACATTAAAATTAAAAAGAGGCTAATATCGATACGTATTTAGTTGGTATTCCAAGACTTCAAGATTTTGATAGATTAAATAAAGGAGCAAATCTTGAGAAAGTTTTTTGGATCAAATCCTTAAATGATATAGATAAAAGAAATAATAATTTTACTTTCATCGATTTAATAAAATATCCAATATCAAATTTAGAGGATCTTTACTTAAAATGTGATGGTCATTGGACACCTAAAGGAAATAAATGGGCAGCAGAAATCATTTCTGCACATCTGCTGAAAAATTAAACTTTCTTTTTTCAATATTGATTTTCAATCATAATTTAACTTTATTTAAAGCATTATTTTTGAAAATATTTGCTTCCCTTATATATCTTCTAACCATCTGTGTTGTTTTGTGACCTGTCATTGCCATTATACTACGTTCATCAGCTCCAGACTCTGCAGCAACAGTTGCAAAACCTGATCTCAAACTATGACCAGCAAAATTTTTATTTTCGATACCTGCTAAATTCAAATATTCTTTCATTAATAAAACTACTGATTGGTCGGTTAGTCTTTTGTCAGTTAATGATGAACCTTTAGAAAATCTTCTAAAAATGGGTCCAGATTTAATTTTAGAAATTTCTAACCACTTTTTAAGATTAACTACAGGGCAATAATTTTCATTGGTAAAGTAGGGTAGTCCTTTGATCATTCCTTCACCAAATTGATCGGTTTTTGATCTTCTAATGGTGATTTTAAGTCCTTCAGGTACAAATTCTAAATCTTCATGATCAATTGAAATAAGCTCAGTTCGTCTAAAGCCACCTCCAAAGCCTACTAGGATAATTGACTTATCTCTAAATTTCTTAATATCTTCAATTTTTTGTTGATCTATTACATTAATTATAGATTTTAAATGACTGATTAATATAGGTTTTTTACCTTTTTGAATGCTTCCTTTCACCCTTTTTATTCCCATTAAGTTTTCAACAATGATTGGATGTTTGGTGTCTAGATAATGCCCTTTTAGTTTATGAACCATGCTAATTGATACTAAACGTCTTCTTAAAGTGCTTATTTTCGAATTTTTAGAAAGGTGTGTAAGGTATAATGAAATTATTTTTGGCTCTGATGGCAATGAATTCAAACCATGCTTAGCACAAAAA
>CABXTO010000052.1 GCA_902515195.1 uncultured Pelagibacteraceae bacterium | reverse complement strand
TAAAGCAGAACCAATTGTCAACAGATATAAATTTATAAAAGGATTTGATAAAGGAACACTTGATTTTTATAGTTCAAAAAAATTAAATGAATCTATATCCACACTGAAGATTTATAATTTTAAATTAAAAGAATTACCAGTGTTAACTAAAATTCTTACTTTGGCATCTCTTCAAGGTATTGCTGATATACTCTCAGGAGAAGGTATAGGTTTTGATGAATTTGAGATGAATTTTAAAAATAAAAACAATCTAATGACAATAAATGAAATTTATGCAATTGGTCCCGCAATTTCTATTTTAATGGAAGGATATGTTGAAAAAAATAAGCTTATCAGTCTAAGAGGAACTCTCGTTCCCGCAACAACAGTGAATAAATTTATAGGGTCTTTACCAGTATTAGGTAAAATACTAGTGGGATCAAAAACTGGCGAAGGTGTATTTGGAGTAAGTTTTAAAATTAAAGGTCCTCCAAAAAATCTTGAAACATCAGTAAATCCAATTAAAACACTTACACCAAGATTTATAACTAGAACACTAGAAAAAATTAAAAAAAATTAATTTAATTGAACTTTTATATGTCTTTTTTTTCCAATTGAAAGTTTCAGAAAACTGTCTTTAAAAAAATCTTTTTTTATAATAAAATTTGCATCAGAGATTATCTTGTTATTTATTTTTATTGCATTTCCATCAATCAATCTTCTTATTTCACTTTTTGATTTTTCTAATTTTGAAATTATTATTAAATCAACAATATTAAATTTGTTATTTAAAGTTGAATCTTCAATTTTAATAGATGGTAGGTTTGCCCCTAGTGAATTTTCAGAAAAAGTTTCTTTAGCTGTTTTTTCGCAATCCAAAGCCTCTTTTTTTCCGTGAAGCATTTCAGTAGTTTTATTAGCCAAAAGAATTTTTAATTCATTAATATTTTTGCTTTTTAATTTTTCAATTTCATAAGAATTTAAATCTGTGAAAAAATTTAGAAACTTGACTACATCTCTGTCATCTATATTTCTCCAAAATTGCCAATAGTCATATGAAGATAAAAGTTTCTTATCAAGCCATATAGCTCCTGACTCTGTTTTTCCCATTTTTGCTCCACTTGCAAGGGTAATTAATGGTGTCGTTAATCCAAACACCTGTTTGTTGGAAAATCTTTTAATTAAGTCTACTCCGTTAACTATATTACCCCACTGATCTGATCCACCAATTTGTAAAATACATTTTTCTTTTTTATTAAGTTCTAAAAAATCATAAGCTTGTAGAATCATATAATTAAACTCCATATAACTTAATGATTGTTCTCTATCCAATCTAGTTTTAACACTATCAAAGGTAAGCATCTTATTTATAGTAAAATGCTTTCCAATATTTCGTAAAAAGGAAATATAGTTGAGATTTTTTAACCAAGTATAATTATTCACAAATATAGGTTTAATTTTCTTATTCTTAGTATCTAAATATTTACCTAATATTTTTTTAATATTTGATGTATTTTTTTCTATCTCTTTTTCAGACAAAATTTTGCGAGTTTTATCTTTTCCTGACGGATCACCAATTCTTGTAGTACCACCACCAAGAAGTACAATTGGTTGATGGCCATAATTTTGCAATAATCTTAGACACATTATCTGAAGAAGACTACCAACATGTAAACTTTCAGCGGTACAGTCAAAACCAATATAAGCTTTAATTTTTCCTTTATCTAATATATTTGATAATTCTTCTTCATTCGTACATTGATAAAAAAAACCTTTATCTTTAAATTCTTTTAAAAATTTATTCATATGCGTATAGTTCCACAATATACAAATTTTTTTAAAAAAAAATATTAATGACAAAAAAAGTTTTCACTGCCCTTGGTTTAATGTCAGGTACATCAATGGATGGTGTTGATTTATCACTGATCAAATCTGATGGTTTTAGTCAATTTACAACCATTTTAAATAGATATGAGAAATTTGATCATAAATTGCAGCAAAATTTAATGATATTAAGAGACAAAATATTAAATCCTAGAGATTTAGAGAAATACTCAGATGAAATTAAAAAGATTGAGAGAGAAGTAACGCTATTAAATGGTAAAATAATAGAAAAAACCTTAAGCAAAAATGATTACAAAATAGATTTAATAGGTTTTCATGGACAGACAATTTTTCATGACCCAAAAGAAAAAGTTTCTATTCAAATTGGAAATGGAAAATTATTATCACAAATTACAAAAAAAATTGTTGTAAGTAATTTTAGAAATCAAGATTTAATAAATGGTGGGCAAGGTGCACCCCTTACTCCAATTTTCCATAAATTAATTTTTTCTTTAATTAATAAAAAATTTAAGATTTCTTTTCCAACGAATATTGTAAATATAGGTGGTATAACCAATATGACACAAATAATTGACAATGATATAAATGGCACAAATATTTATGCTTATGATATCGGACCTGGAAATTGTTTAATAGATGAATGGGTAAGAAAAAATTCTAGTCAAAAAATTGATAAAGATGGTAAATTAGCAAACTCTGGTAAAGTAAATGAATTAATATTGAATCAAGCAATTGATAACTTTACTATTAATTCCTACGATAACTCACTGGATGTAAAAGATTTTGATTTATCATTTATAAAAGGTTTATCTTTAGAAGATGGGTGTGCAACTATAACAAAGTTTACAGCATATTTAATTGCTAGAGGAATTGAAAATTTAAATAAAATTAATGATATTAATCCAAAAATAAACTTAATTTGTGGTGGAGGAAGAAAAAATATTTTTTTAATAAATAGTATCAATGAATATCTAGATAATAAAAAAACTAAAATTGAGAATATTGACAATTTTGATTTTGATGGTGATTTTATTGAGTCACAAGCCTTTGGGTATTTATCTATAAGATCTTTTTTAAATTTACCTATTTCTTTTCCATCTACAACAAGATGTAAAACAGTAACTGTCGGGGGTATAATTAATAAAAATTTCTAAAATTAATATAAAGCAGTTTCTTTTTTAATATATTCATCCAAATTTTTTACCAATTCACTTTCATTTTTTGAAAAGAAATGATTTGCCTCTGGTATTGATTTAAATTCTACTTTTATACCTTTTTGGGCACTTAGTTTTTTGTCTAATTCAATAATATGTTCTGTAGGAACAAGTTCATCTTTTTTTCCATAAATAACTAAACCTGATGTTGGACAGGGTGATAAAAAAGAAAAATCATAAACATTTGGTTGAGGAGATATTGTTATAAAACGATTTATTTCTGGTCTTCTCATTAACAACTGCATTGCAATCAATGATCCAAAAGAAAAACCAGACACCCAACATTGCGAATTATCAAAATTTTCTCTTTCAAGCCAATCTAAAGCTGCAGCTGCATCTGCAAGTTCTCCTTGACCATTATCAAATTCACCATCACTTTTTCCAACACCTCTAAAATTTACTCTACAAACTGAGAAATCGTTTTCCATAAAAGTTCGAAAAGTTTCAACAACAACTTTATTATTCATTGTACCTCCA
>CABXTO010000051.1 GCA_902515195.1 uncultured Pelagibacteraceae bacterium | reverse complement strand
AATATGAGATTATTTTTCCAATTCAAACGAATTATTTGCCAGGACCCAAGAGCAATAAACACTAATATGAAAAAAATTATAAAAACTGAAAATAAAAACTTATGTTTCAATGATTAAATTAACTTCCCCAAATATAAATTGCTGCAAATAAAAACAGCCAAACTACATCAACGAAATGCCAATACCAAGCTGCGGCTTCAAAACCAAAGTGATGATCTTTATTAAAATGTCCTCTTTTGCCTCTAAACAAACATACAGCTAAAAATATAGTTCCCACAAGTACATGGAACCCATGGAATCCTGTTGCCATATAAAATACTGACCCATAAATATGATCCGAAAAAGAAAATGATGCATGCTGATACTCGTAAATTTGTAAAAGAGTAAAACAAAAACCTAAAATAACAGTTAACCACAAACCCTGTATAAAACTTTTTCTATCATCTTCTAGAAGAGCATGATGTGACCATGTAACTGTAGTTCCTGATAATAATAAAATTAATGTATTGATTAATGGAATATCCCAAGGATCGAAAGTTTCTATATCTTTTGGTGGCCAAACATTCCCAACAAAATCATTTGGAAAAAGACTTACATCAAAATATGCCCAAAACCACGCAACAAAAAACATTACTTCAGATGCGATAAATAAAGTCATCCCATAACGATGATGGATTTGAACTACAGGAGTATGATGTCCTTGGTGTTCAGCTTCAATCACAACATCTCTGAACCACATATAGGCTCCATAAATTAATAGCGCAAATCCTAAATACATTCCCCATGATACATCTGTATGAAGATAATAAACTGAACCTAATGCTAAAACCAAACATGAAAACGAAACGTAGATTGGCCAAGGACTAGGGTCTACAAGATGATAATCATGTTTTTTTTCAGCTGACATTTTTTGAATTATGATTGTTTATAGTAATCTGTCGAGAAAAAAGTATATGACATAGTTACATCTTGTAAGTTTTTAACAGTTGGATCATTAACCATTTCAGGGTCCAAATAAAAAGTCATTACATAAGTTGCTTTTTCCCCAGCTTTTAATTCCTGTTTTTCAAAGCAAAAACATCCTAATTTACTATAATATTTTCCAAAACTTGCTGGTGAAACATTAAAGCTTGCAACTCCAGCCGTTGGCTCATTGCTATAATTTTCTACTTCAAATTCTATTTTATTTACCTGACCTACTTTTACATCAATTACGTTAGTTTTAGCTTTAAAATCCCATGGTAAATTATTTACATTAGTGTCAAACCTTACACTAACCACTTTATTTAATACTAATTTTGGAGCTTCACTTGAAACTTGGGTAGTTCCACCGAACCCAGTTACTCTACAAAATAAATCATATAGAGGTACTGCGGCATATGACAGGCCTAACATAAAAACGAAAATCCCAGAAAGGATTAATGGTGTTAATTTCTTTTTTTGCATCATATCGATCTATCGAATACCCCTGTATTATATAAAGTAAAAAAGAAAAGAAAAATCATAAAAGCAATTATTGCTAAAGCAGTAAGTATATTTTTTTTCTTTGTTTTTTTATCTGGAGTTATCATAAAATCTTATCTATCAGAAAAAGCACAAAAACCAAAAATAAATATAAAATAGAATATCCAAATATTGATTTGGCTTTTTTGGGGTCAAATTTATTTTTTTTAAAATTATAAAGTTCGTAACATAAAAAATTATAATATAGAGTCAATAATAACACAGGTATTAAAAAGGCTAAGCCTACAAAATTTATCCAGAAAGGAAAAATAACAACTGGCAACATTAATAATGAATAAACAAATATATTAGTTTTAGTGCTCTCAACTCCATTAGTGAGTGGCAACATAGGTATATTTGCTTTTTTATAATCATCTGATTTATACAAACTTAAAGCCCAAAAGTGTGAAGGAGTCCAAAAAAATATTATAAGGAAAAATGTTAACGGCTCTATAGACAAAGAACCAGTAGCTATAGTCCATCCAATAACCGGAGGAAAGGCTCCTGCGGCACCACCAATTACTATATTTTGTGGTGTTCTTCTTTTTAGCCAGATTGTATAAACAAAAACGTAAAACAAAATTGTTAAAAGTAAGATTGCTGCTGAAACTCTATTAGTAAAATAATCTAATGCTACTACTGAAATAATAGATAAAGTAACACCAAAAATAAGAGCTTGGTTTCTATTTATCTTACCTGTTGGTATAGGTCTTAAACAAGTTCTTGTCATTAAAGCATCAAGATCGGACTCATACCACATGTTAAGAGCCCCCGCTGCACCAGCTCCAATTGAGACTAATAAAATTCCTATAATAGCATCTTTTGTGGAAACCATATTAGGTGCTGTCAATAATCCAACAGCGCAAGTAAAAATTACTAATGACATTACTCTTGGCTTCATTAATTTAAACAATTCAGAAAAATTAAATAAATCCTCCTGACTTAAACTTCTTTTTTTTAGCCTTAAATTACTCATTAGTTTTTTTTTCTCTTCTATTAGCTATGAGATTTTTGTGTTTCTTTATCATCCTCAAACTTTGGCAATTCTTCAAAAGTATGGAAGTTAGGTGGAGATGGTACTGTCCATTCTAGAGTTGTTGCTCCTTCTCCCCATGGATTTTGGGCGGCTGCTTTTTTCTTTATAAAAGAATAAATAAGATTTACAAAAAATACTGCTAATCCAGCAACAGCAACGTATGATCCAATTGAAGAAATATAATTCCATCCAGCAAATGCATCTGGATAGTCAGCATATCTTCTTGGCATTCCTGCTAGTCCCAAAAAATGCTGTGGAAAGAAAATTAAATTAACACCAACGAAAGTTAACCAAAAGTGCAGTTGTCCTAGCCACTCTGAATATTCGTATCCAGACATTTTTGAAAACCAATAATAGAAACCAGCAAAAATTGCAAAAACGGCTCCTAAAGATAAAACATAATGAAAGTGTGCAACAACGTAGTAAGTATCATGCATTGCTGTATCCACACCAGCATTTGCTAGTACTACTCCTGTTACACCGCCAACTGTAAACATAAAAATAAATCCTAGCGCCCATACCATAGGGGTTTTAAAAGATATTGACCCACCCCACATAGTAGCAATCCATGAGAAAATTTTAATTCCTGTTGGTACGGCTATAATCATGGTAGCAGCTAAAAAATAAGCCTTAGTGTCAGTACTTAAGCCTACTGTGTACATATGATGTGCCCACACCACAAATCCTACAATTCCTATTGCAACCATTGCATAAGCCATTCCTAAATAACCAAAAACTGGTTTTCTTGAAAATGTTGAAACTATATGACTGATCATTCCAAAGCCAGGGAGTATCAAAATATAAACTTCTGGATGACCAAAGAACCAAAACAAATGTTGGAATAACACAGGATCACCTCCTGTCTGAGCCTCAAAGAAGGCGGTCCCAAAGTTTCTATCTGTTAACAACATCGTAATTGCACCAGCAAGTACGGGTAAAGATAACAATAATAAAAATGCTGTTACTAAAATTGACCAAGCAAATAAAGGCATTTTATGTAACGTCA
>CABXTO010000050.1 GCA_902515195.1 uncultured Pelagibacteraceae bacterium | reverse complement strand
ATATTTAATTCATTAATTTTTAAAAAATTATTTGCAAAGCTAAATCTTATTGCTGAGAATATACCCAAGAGAACAGCTTCACCATGATTCAATTTTGTCGAATAACCCAATGAAGCTTCATATGCATGTCCAAATGTATGCCCGAGGTTAAGAATTTTTCTATAATTTTTTTCATTTTCATCTTTTTCAACAACATATTTTTTTATCTTACAACTTTCATAAATAGCCTTTTCTATGTAAGGCGACTTTAACTTTAAAATTTTTGTAATATTATTGTCTAAAAAATTATAAAAATTTTTTCTTACTAGGAGTGAGTGTTTTAAAATTTCACCATATCCACAAATTACTTCTCTTGCTGGTAGTGTTTTTAAAAAATTTACATCACTAACAACTAGATTAGGTTGATAAAAACTTCCAATCAAATTTTTACCATATTTTGTATTTATACCAGTTTTACCGCCTATTGAGGAGTCCACTTGGGATAACAAAGTTGTTGGAATATTTATAAACTTCATTCCCCTCTTGAAAAGACTTGCAGCAAAACCACTTACATCACCTGTAATCCCTCCACCAATAGATATAAGACAGTCATTTCTGGAAAAATTTTTTTTAAGTAAAATTTTTAAAATCTGATCTACACTTTTTTGATTTTTATTTTTTTCATTTGCTTTAAAATAATGAACATAAATCTCTTTTTTATTTAAAGTTTTTTTTAAATTTAAGATTATTTTTTTTGAAATATTTTTGTCTATTACAATTATGCATTTATTAAATCTGATTTGTTGATCTTTTAAAAGTTTACTTAATTTGATTATTAAATTTGATCCTATTATAATAGAGTAATTTTTGGATTTTGTTCTAACTTTTAATTTTATCAGTTTCATAAATATTTATAATTTTATCTGTGATCTCTGCTTTAGTAAGTTTTTCACAATTAATTTTATATAATGCTTTTGAGTAAACATTAGACCGTTTTTTGATTAGATCAATTAATTCCTCATCATTAGATTTAATGGCAATTGGTCTTTTTTTACTATTATTTATTCTTTTAATTAAAGTTTTATAATTCCAATTTAACCAAAAAGATAAATGATTTTTTAAAATTTTTTTTCTAATATTTTGATTGATAAAACCACCGCCACCAAGTGAAATTATACATTTTTCAAAATCAAGTTTTTTAAGGGTGATCTTCTCCTCGATTTGTCTAAAATAAGCTTCCCCTTTAGAGTTAAAAATTTCAGTTATTTTCATCCCTAATTCACTCTCAATTTCTTTATCGATATCAAAGAAATTTAATTTCAGTTTTTTTGAGGTTAATAAGCCAATAGATGTCTTTCCTGAACCCATCATACCCAGTAAAATAAGATTTTTTTTTGATTTCATAATTTTCTGTGTTGAAAAATCACAAATTTGTCTTAATTTGAAATTAACTAACGTTATATGCAATTTACAAGAAATTCAAGAACGAGCAAAAGTTTTATAGGACTTATAGTAAAAATAGGTTTACTTTCAATAATTATTCTTTTTATTGTTTTTTTTCTTAATCAAATAGATTTTCCGTCACCAAAAAAAAATATAGAAAAAATAGTTCCTAATGAAAATTTCAAAGTTGTTAAATAAAAAATATTTTATAATTTTATCCATTATCATTTTATCTGTTCAATCTCTTGCAGAAGAGAGTCCTGTAGATATTTGGAATATAGAAAAAGAAGATACAAAACTAGACACAACAAATACTTTAAATTCAAAAACACTTGAAGATAAAAAAGAAAATGAGATGAAAATCTATGAAATGCAATCTCAAAAAAAAATTTCTAAAATTCAATTAGATGAAAATATAAGTTCTGAAAATTTAAGAATTGTGGGTTTATATGATCCCCAAGATTATGGATTAGATATAGACATGTGGTCTAATTCAGATGGAGATCAACTTAAAAGTATTTTTTCAAAACTTTATGAAATTCCTCTTTCAGAAGATGCTTCAGAAATAATGAATATATCAATGTTAACTAACGCATATTTTCCTAAAAAAAATATTTCAGAAAAAGAATTCTTAAAATTTAAATCTGATTGGCTAGTTAAAAATTCAGATTTAGAATTGATTGAAACATATTTGATAGAAAATCAAATTATAGATTTACATCCAAAATTATCTAAATATTTAGTGGATCAACATTTATCTGAAGCAAATACAACAAAAGCTTGTAAAATTTTTTTAAAAAATACTAAACCAATTAACGATGAGTATTTATCCAAATTTAATATTTATTGCTTAATTATAAATGGAAAAAAGGATGAAGCGCAAATTATTTTTGATCTTAAAAAAGAAACTGGTTTTAAAAATAAATATTTTGAGAATAAAATTAATTTTCTATTCGGGTATACACAAGAAGTAGACAAAACAATATCAGAAAAATCCATTCTTGATTTTCATATCGCCCATAAAACTAATTCACAATTTGTTTTTGAACCTAATGAAAAAACAAATAGAAAAATATGGAAATATCTTTCATCTGCTAACTTATTAAATTCTTTTAAAAAAATAGAAATTTCAGATTTAGATAAAATTTCAACAATTGAGCTAGCAGTTCATAATAAAAATTATCCAGAAAAAGATTTATTAAATCTCTATAAACAGTTTCAATTTAGTATTGATCAATTATTAAATTTTGAAGATGCTTATAAATCTATAAATAATATTGAAGCTCGTGCTTTAATTTATCAAAAAATACTACTCGAGTCAGAAATGGTTGAAAAATTGAAACTATTAAAAATTCTTAAAAATTTATTTGCAAAAGATAATATAAATAATGCTTTTGACGCTGAACTTAAGAAATTTTTAGAAAAAGTGGATCCACAAGAAATACCAGATAATTTAACAAGTTTTTATTATACAAATATTGAAATTAAAAAAGAATTAGACAAAAAAATAAAATTCAATAATGATATTTTACACCAATCTAAATTAATTAATTATTTTAATGGTGATTATTCAAAAAATAAGATTGAAAAGGATTTAAATAACCTTTTAAGAAAAATAAAAAAAAATAAGAAATATTTCTTTTCAAAAAAAGATCAAATTTTTCTCGAATCTTTAAGATCTGATGGAATTAAAATTGATAAGAAATATGATGATTTATACGAAATAAACACATCAGAAATACCTACTGACATTCAAGTGATGATTAATAATAATGAAAAAGGTGCTGCTCTTTTAAGAATAGCAGAAGTTATTGGTGAAGATGATTTAGAAAGAATTGATGAGGATACAATCTATTTTATCATAAGCACCTTAAACCAATTAAATATTGACCTTCTAAGAAATCAAATTTTACTTAAAGTTCTCCCTTTAAAAGTTTAAAATTTATATTAAAATAATCTTATTATGGCAGTTAAAACAATATTGACAGAACCTAACAAATTATTGAGACAGATTTCTAAACCAGTAGAAAAAGTTGGTAAGGATGAACAAAAGTTGATGGATGATATGTTGGAAACAATGTATTCTGCAAATGGAATAGGTTTGGCTGCTATACAGATAGGAATTCCAAAAAGAATTATTGTTATGGATCTTAGTAAGGACGAAAATAAAAAAGAGCCAAGATATTTTGTTAATCCAATAATAAAAAACAAAGATATTATT
>CABXTO010000049.1 GCA_902515195.1 uncultured Pelagibacteraceae bacterium | reverse complement strand
TAAAATTAAATTGAATCCTAAAAAATTTATTGCCCCAGATCAACTTAGAGGAAATAAATATAGAGCTATTTCAGATTTTATATCAGGAATGACAGATCGATATGCAATTAACTTAAATGAAAACTTTAAATGAATATTTTTGAACAATACTTAGATAAGATTAAAAAAATTTTATTAGATTTAAAAAAAAAAGGAAATCTAATTCTACCTGACTCATTAGAAGGAGTTACCGCAGAAATACCCCCCTCAAAATTTAATAGTGATATATCAACAAACGTTGCAATGGTTTTATCAAAAATAAATAAGAAATCACCAATTGATCTTGCCAATACTTTATTGGAGGAAATAAAAAAAAATGATAAATTTGTTGATGAAATATCTGTAGTAAAACCTGGTTTTATCAATATTAAGTTTAAACCAATTTTTTGGACAAATTTTATTAAAGAAATAATCCAAAATTCAAATTCTTTTGGAATTAATACTAGGGAAAACAAAAAAAATTATCTTATTGAATTTGTTTCTGCAAATCCCACAGGACCCTTACATGTAGGTCATTGTAGAGGAGCAATCTTAGGCGATGTAATTGCAAATGTATTATTGTTTAATAGACACAAAGTAACCAAAGAGTATTATGTAAACGATTATGGCAATCAGATTATAAATTTTACGAAATCTGTTTATTATAGAATTAGAGAAATTACTTTTAACGAACCATTTCCAAAAAATAATGATGATTTATATCCTGGTGATTATTTGTCTGATTTTGCCAAAAATATTATAAGTTCTAATAAAGATATGAATTTTAAGAATTTTGATAATATTTCTGAAAAATTGACAGTATTAGCTATTGAAGAGGCATTAAAATTGATTAAAAAAAATCTTAAAACTCTTGGTATCAATCATGATAATTTTATTAGTGAGAAAAAATTAGTAGCAAACCAAGAAGTTGAAAAAGTAATTAGTTTTCTTCAAAAAAATAAATTTGTTTACAAAGGAAAAATAAAAGCTCCAGTTGGAGAAGATGATAATAATTGGGTTGAAAGGGAACAATTACTTTTTAGATCTACAGATTTTGGAGATGACAAAGATAGAGCTTTACAAAAATCAGACGGAGCATGGACTTACTTTGCAAGTGATGTAGCATATCATAAAAATAAATTAGACAGAAAATTTGATTATCTAATAAATATTTTAGGAGCAGATCATGCTGGTTATATCAAAAGAATCTCTTCCTCAGTAGAGGCTTTATCAAATTCAAAAGGTAAATTGATTTGCAAAGTAAGCCAGCTTGTAAAACTAATTAAAGATAAAAAACCTTTTAAAATGTCAAAAAGAAAAGGTGACTATATAACTGTTGATGATTTAATTAGCGAAGTAGGAAAAGATGCAACAAGATTTATAATGTTAAATAGAAGCAGTGATGTTGAGCTTGATTTTGATTTTGACAATGTAATAGAAAAATCAAAGGATAATCCTCTTTACTATGTCCAATATAGTTATGCTAGAATAGCTTCTATTTTTAGGCATTTAGAAATGGATTTAAAATCTAATATAAAAATAGATAAATTTGATTTTCAGTATTCAGATGATGAAATTAATATTTTAAAGAAAATATCAGAATGGCCAAAATGTATTGATGCAGCTAGTACTAAACTTGAACCCCATAGAATTCCCACTTATTTATATGAACTTGCATCATTATTTCATTCTTACTGGAACTTAGGAAAAGATAATCCTGATAAAAGATTTATAAATGATCAAAAAATTATTACAGATGAAAAGTTGGTTTTCTTAAAGGCTATTTCAAATGTTGTTAAATCAGGAATGGATATTGTTGGTGTATCAGTACCTGAAAAAATGTAATGCTAAAAGAAATTAAATATTTTATCTTTATATTTGTTATATGTTTATTTCTTTTCCTAACTGGCAAATATTATTTTTCTAATACTAACAAAAAAAACTCATATAGATCTTTTTTATCTATTAATGAAAAAATCAAAATTTATACAGAAAAATTACCTATTTTAGAAGATGACACCAAGAATATCATTGAATACGTTGAACAATCAAATAAAAAAAAAAAGAAAAAATTTAATTTTTGGAAATTATTAGAGCCCAATGAATAATCGGAGATCTTTTATTACTGGAATAAATTCAACCATTCTTTCTAAAAAAGAAAAAAATTTTCTTAAAAAATATAAACCATGGGGTGTAATTTTATTTACAAGAAATATAAACAATATTGATCAAGCAAATAAATTAACATCTTCAATTAGGAAAATTTTTAATGATAAAAATTACCCTATATTAATTGATCAGGAGGGTGGTCGCATTAACAGGTTAAAAAATATTATTTCTACTGACAATCTAACTTCTGAATTTTTTGGAAAAAAATATATTAAGAATTTCAATGAATTTAAATTTTATTACAAATTATTTATAGATAAAACTTCACATTTATTAAAATTAATTGGTGTCAATATTAATACTGTTCCCTGTTTAGATTTAAAAGTTAAAGGTGCGTCTAATATCATTGGAGACAGATCGTTTTCTAAAGATCCAAAAATTGCATCTAAAATAGGTGATTATTGTATTAAATATTTTCATGAAAATGGAGTAGGTACTATTATTAAACACATACCTGGACATGGTTTAGCAAAAAAAGACAGTCATTTCTTCACACCTGTTATAAATAAAAAAGAACCTTTTTTGTTAAAGAAAGATTTTTCTGTTTTCAAAAAAAAAAAATCTTTTTTTGCAATGACTGCCCATATTATTTTTAATAATATTGATAAAAAAAATACAGTTACGCAATCTGAAAAATTAATAAAACTAATTAGAAATAAAATTAATTTTAAAAATATCATAATTTCTGACGATTTATCTATGAAGAGCTTAAAAGGGTCTCTTAAAGAAAATACAATTAAAACGTTTAATGCTGGATGTAATTTAGCTCTCCATTGCAATGGTAATTTAAAAGAAATGGAAATTGTTGCAAAAAAATCTCCAATAATTAGTAGGTTTATTAAAAAAAAAACATCACAATTTTATAAAATTATAAGTTAGTATTATTTTATGTTAGAAAAAGATTCTTATTTATTTAATGTAGATGTTGAAAATTATAATGGTCCACTTGATGTTTTGCTAGATTTAGCAAAAGCACAAAAAGTAAATTTAGAAGACATTTCAATAACAAAATTAGCAGATCAATTTCATGATTTCATTACTAAAGAAAAAAATTTAAATTTAGAAATTGCCTCTGAATACTTATTAATGGCAACATGGTTAGCTTATTTAAAATCAAAATTATTATTACCTGGAACTCCAGAAGAAGAATTTAAGGTTCAAGAAGTTGCTGAAAAATTAAAATTACAATTAAAAAAATTAGAGTTAATTAGATTGTTATCTGAACAGATGCTTAAGAGAAAAAGATTGGGTAGAGAAATAAGATCAAGAGGAAGTAAATCAGGAATAAGACCTATTTATAACAGTGAATACAAATTAAATTTATTCGAATTATTAAAAGCATATTCAACAATAATAATGACAAAAGATTTTCAAAAAATTAATATTCCAAAATTACCTGTATTTACTGCAGAGGAAGGAATTAAAACAATTAGAAATTTTTTTGGAAAATTAATAGATTGGAAAAAATTAGATGATTTAATTCCAAAAAATTTCAAAATTGGATCTAGTTATAAAAAAACAGGAAAAGCAGGTATTTTTGCAGGTTCATTAGAGTTGGTTAAAGAAGGCAATATAAAGATTAAACAAGAAGAACTTTTTAAAGATATATACATAAAAGAAAATAAATGATTAAAAAAAAATCAAAAAAAA
>CABXTO010000048.1 GCA_902515195.1 uncultured Pelagibacteraceae bacterium | reverse complement strand
CTTTATCTAAAAAAAAATTATTAAATAGAGTTGACTATTTTTTTCTTTTTTTGATTTAAGTGTCGAAGTATATATATTAAAATTTATCAAATAAAAATAACTAATGAAAAATCAAAAAAATTAAAAGACTCATAAACTGATATATTAAGAAATGATAAAATATGCAGCAATAATCGAAGCAAGAATGACTTCGAAAAGACTGCCAGGCAAAATATTATATAAAGCTGGTGGAAAAACTTTTTTGTGGTATTTGATAAAAAGACTAAAAAAAGTAAAACAAATTAAAAAAATAATATTAGCAACTACAATAAACGACTCTGATAACGTACTTATTTCTTTTGCAAAAAAAAATAAAATATCTTTCTTTAGGGGATCTGAGCATAATGTAAAACTAAGAGTTTTAGAGGCTGCTAAAAAATTTAAAGTCAAAAATATAGTTGGCGTTACAAGCGATTGTCCTATAATTGATCACAATTTAATTTCTCAAGCAATAAATATATTCGATCTAAATAATATAGACTTTGTATCAAATAGTGATTTCAGAAGTTATCCTGATGGGATGGATATTTCAGTTTATAAAACTAAGTCTTTAATGAAATCTTATTCTTTAACAAAAAATAAATATTATAGAGAGCATGTAACACAATTTATTATGCATAACAAAAAAAAATTTAAACAGATTAATATCGTGGCACCTGACAATCTTTTTTGGCCTAAATTAGGCTTGACGTTAGATGAGCACAGTGACTACCTTCTTTTAAAAAAAATTATTGAGTATTTTAAAAGAAAAAAAAACATTTATTTTACTTGCCAAGAAGTTATTGAATTATTGGGAAAAAAGAAAAACTGGCTTAAGATAAATTCAAAAGTGATTAGAAAAAAAATAAGAAAAAACATATTAAATACTTAATGTTTTTTTTAACAAAATAATGTAAAGACCCATTTTAATGATTAAAGCTAATAAATTTCAAATTAAGAATCTTAAAAATGTTATATTTCTTGGTTATTCAGATAATTTTAGAGAATTAAAAGAGATAAATAAAAATTTTGGTTTAAAGACTATTATCATTTCATCTAATGACCAAGGCAAATTTATTAAAAAAGAAAAAGATGTTTTTATATTTAATAAATTTAATAAAAAATTTAAAAATTTTATTAATGAAAAAGTAGATACGAAAAATTCTATTTTCATAAGTTTTGGTAGTAGATGGATTTTTAAAAAAAATGATATTAATTTTTTTAAAAATAATTTAATTAATTTTCATTGTACAAGATTGCCTTATGATGCTGGAGGAGGTGGTTTCTCATGGCAAATTTTGAGAAATGACAGAATAAATAATCAACTCGTTCATTTAATTGAACCAAAGATTGATGGGGGGAGAATATTAATGCACGAAAAATCACTTTTCCCAGCAAGTTGTAAAATTCCAATCGACTTTGAAAAATATCATGGTGATAAGCTATTAATATTTTACAAAAAATTTATTAAAAAAATTAAAAATGAAGAAGCTTTAGAATTAGAAAAACAACCAAACTATTTGGGTAGATATAACTCTAGATTAAATACTAAAATTTCTGGCTGGATTAATTGGAATACATCGTCTGAAAATATCTTCAAGTTTATCAATGCTTTTGATGATCCTTATCCTGGAGCAAGAACCTATTACAAAAACAAAGAAGTTATACTTAAGAAAGTACATCTTCACTCTGGCGAAAGTTCAAATCATCCTTTTATGTCTGGACTAGTTTCAAGACACGACAAAAACTGGTTAGTTGTCTCAACAACTGATAAGAATATGTTACTTATCGAAAGTGTTTTTGACTCCAGAGGTAAAGATCTAATTAATATTATAAAACCAGGTAATAGATTTTATACCCCAACAAAAAAATTAGATTTAGCGTTTGAGACTAAAATAAGTTACGATAGTAAAGGTTTTAAATCAATTAGATACAAAAGAAAATGAAGTATTGTACAAAATGTGTTATTCCTGAAACTGCTGAGACACATGAATTTAACGAAAAAAATGTTTGCTCGGTGTGCAATCAGATTGAAAATAAACATAAAATTGATTGGAATGAAAGAGGTAAAAACCTAGATGAATTAATCGCTAAATATAAAAATAAATATGATTATGATTGTATTATTCCATTTTCTGGAGGAAAAGATTCGACTTTCGCCGTATGGTACTTGGTTAAAAAAAAAAATTTAAGACCATTAGTTTTAAGATTTGATCATAATTTTTTAAGAAAAAATGTTCTAACAAATTCTGAGAGAACCATTAGTAAACTTGGGGTAGATTTTATAAATTTTAAACCAAATTTTTCAATTGTAAAAAAGATGATGGTAGAAAGTTTAGTTCGAAGAGGTGATTTTTGCTGGCACTGTCACGTTGGTATCTCTGCCTATCCCATGAATAGCGCGATTGAAAGAAAAATACCACTTCTTTTCTATGGAGAGCCATCTGCTGAATATAGCTCTTTCTATAAATATGAGGATATAGAGGAGTTAAATGTAGAAAAATTTAATAAAGCTGTAAATTTAGGTATTAATGCTGAAGACATGCTTGAAATGTTAAATGAAAGATATCCAAAAGATAAAATTTTAAAAAAAGATATTGAGCCTTATATATTTCCCTCTCAAAGAGACATTAACAAAAATAAAATTAAAGCAGTTTATTTAGGAAATTACATACCTTGGGATGTAAAAAAACAAGTTAAGATAATAAAAGAAGAATTAGGTTGGCAAGGAGATACTGTAGAGGGCATACCGCCTGAATATGATTACGAAAAAATCGAATGTATGATGCAAGGTGTAAGAGATTATATAAAATTTTTAAAAAGAGGTTTTGGTAGAACTGCTCATTTAACGTCTATAGATATTAGAAATAATCGATTATCAAGAGAGAAGGCAGAGGAATTATGTAAGACTTATGACGGAAAAAAGCCAAAAGCATTAGAATTATTTTTAAAGATAACAAATATGGACGAGGAAGAATTTTATAATATTGTTGAAAATCATGTAGTTTCTCCAAACAAGTTTCCATCAAAAGAGGATTTGAATAGAAATTCTTCTAATATAAAACCTAAAGATTTGGATTTCTGGATTAATAAATTTAGTTAAATATGAAAATTGGCATATTAAACTATAATGCATGTAATTTAGCATCTATATATCATTCAATTTTTAGGATTGGATATGATCCAATAATTATAGAGGAAAAAGATCAATTTAAAAATCTTGATAAACTAATAATTCCAGGTGTAGGAGCAGCAAATAGTTGTTTAAACTATTTAAAAAAAAAAAAATTATTCGATGAAGTGGATAATTTTTTGAAGAAAAAAAAACCAATATTAGGTATTTGTCTTGGGTTGCAAATATTCTCAAAAAAATTGCATGAACATGGTTTGTCAGATGGTTTTAATTTTATTGATGCTGAAGTTGTTCCTTTTAGGGATAATAAAATAAATATTGGTTGGTCTGAACTCATAATCGAAAATAATAACAAATGGAAGAATCTTGATTTAAAGAGTTTTTATTTTTGTCATTCATATTATCTCAAATTTTTGGACTCCAAAGATATAAAATTTTGCCACGGTTTTATTAATTTTCATGAAAAGGTACCATCACTAATTGTTAAAAATAATTTTATGGGAGTGCAATTTCATCCAGAAAAAAGTCAAACAAATGGTAATAAATTTATAGAAAATTTTCTGAATTGGGAGCCTAAAATTGATTAGAATAATTCCATCATTACTTTTATCTCAAAAAAAATTAGTAAAAGGTAAAAATTTTTCAAACTATAAAAATGCAGGAAATCCAATCACAACAATATTATCTTTTGACAGTCAAAAGGCTGATGAATTAATCTTGGTAGACCTTGATGCTCATAAAGCTCAATCAAGTCCTGATATTGAAACATTGAAGGGTATTTCAGAGATTTTAAGTACTCCGTTGACCTTTGGTGGTGGAGT
>CABXTO010000047.1 GCA_902515195.1 uncultured Pelagibacteraceae bacterium | reverse complement strand
ATATGTTAGGAGATTTACCACCTAATTCCAAAGTAATTGGAATTATATTTTGGGCAGCATACTGCATGATCAATCTTCCTGTAGAAGTTTCTCCAGTAAAGGCAACTTTTGCGACTCTTTTAGATGAAGCTAAAGGTTTTCCTGCTTCTAGTCCAAAACCACTTACTATATTTACAACTCCTGGAGGTAATAAATCACCAATAAGTTCCATCATTACCATTATAGAAGCTGGAGTTTGTTCTGCTGGTTTTAAAACTGAACAGTTACCTGCCGCTAAAGCTGGAGCAAGTTTCCATGTCGCCATTAATAATGGAAAATTCCATGGAACTATTTGACCAACTACACCTAAAGGTTCTGGTATATTATAAGAGTATTGTGAATTACTTATCTCAGCAACTGAACCCTCTTCTGCTCTAATTACTCCAGCAAAATATCTCCAGTGATCGATTACCAAAGGTAGATCGGCTGCCATACATTCTCTTATCGGCTTTCCGTTATCTAAACATTCTGCTGTTGCAAGTAAGTCTAGATTTTTTTCTAAAACATCAGCTATTTTCATCATTATATTTGATCTAGTAGTGATGTCAGTTTTACCCCATGTTTTAAAAGCTGCATGAGCCGCATCTAATGCCGCATCTACATCTTTGTCATTTGATCGTGCTACTGAACAGATTACCTCATTTGAAATCGGGCTAGGATTATCAAAATACTTGCCTGATTTAGGTTCTACAAATTTTCCATTAATGTAGTTTCCATATTTTGCTTTAAATGGAAATTTAACCTTTAAATGAGAGGTATCTAATACAGACGATACTTTCATTGCTTCTGCACTCATTTTTTTTACCCCTATTGTTTTTTTTGTTGATTTAAGCTTATTATTTTTTCTAGATTTTTTAGAACGCTTCTTAGTCGTAGACTTTTTTGTCACAACTTTTTTTCGTTTTTGTTTTTTTTCTAGAAAATTTGACCAATTTTATTTTTTTTTTTTTGGTCTTTGGCTTAGCTTTTTTTTTTCGTTTAGTAGCCATTACTCATTAAACTAACAATATTTATATAAGTCTATTTGTAATATTTGAAATTTTCTACTTAGAATTGTATAAATACTATATCTTGTGCTTATAAAAAAACTCATTAATATTTTTGTTATGGATAAAAATAAAAAGATAGAAATACAATCTGCAACGTTTGAAAGATTATTAAAGCATCTTGATGAAAGAAAAGATGTTCAAAATATTGATCTTATGAACTTAGCTAATTTTTGTAGAAATTGTTTATCAAGATGGTTTCGAGAGGAAGCTGAAAAAAAAGGTATTACTATTTCTGATCCAGAAGCAAGAGAATATATTTATGGAATGCCTTATTCTGAATGGAAAGATAAATACCAAAAATAATTATTTTTCTTTTAATCTTGGAAATAGTTCAACAAAATTACAAGGTTTATGGTTAACATCTAACTGATGTTTTAAAATTCCCTCCCAAGCATCAGTAACCCCACCTGATGAACCTGGTAAAGCAAAAACATATTTTCCATTTGATAAAACTGCACAAGCTCTAGACTGTATAGCTGATGTTCCAACTGTTTTTAAACTTATATTTCTAAATATCTCTCCAAAGCCAGGAATATGTTTGTCAGCTATTTCATTTAATGCCTCTGGAGTTATATCTCTTCCAGTTAAGCCAGTTCCACCCGTTGTGATAATAACATCGATTTTTTCACTTTTAAGCCACTCTTTTAAAATTAAAACAATGTCATCTTTATTATCTTTACATATTTTTCTGTCTATCAAATTGTGATTTGCTTCATTAATCTTATCAACTAAAATTCCACCAGATTTATCATTATCAATTGTTCTAGTATCTGTTACAGTTAATAGTGCTATATTTACTTTCATAAAAAATTATTTTAATGATTATATTACCAATATTATTTTTTATAACAGCTATTTTATATTCTAGTGTTGGTTTTGGAGGAGGATCCACTTATTTAGCCCTTTTGCTTATTTGGGATATTCCTTATTATCTTTTTCCAGTAATAGCTCTTATGTGTAATATAATAGTTGTTTCAGGAAATTCTTTTAATTACATTCGTGCTGGTAATCATAATTTCAAGTTATTACTTCCATTTTTAATTGGATCTATTCCATTTGCTTATTTTGGTGGAATATTAAAAATTGAGAAAGATTTTTTTGAAATTCTTTTATTCTTTGTTTTATCAATCGCTGGGGTACTTTTATTGATAAATAATAAATCTTATGAAAATGAAAATCTAATAATAAAAAAAATAAATTTTATCTATTCTTTAATAATCGGTTCTATTCTTGGATTTATATCTGGGGTAGTTGGTATTGGTGGTGGAATTTTTCTAAGTCCTATACTTTTTTTACTCAAAGCTGAAAAACCAAAAATTATTTCAACAACAGCGTCATTATTTATCTTAATTAATTCAATTTCAGGAATTTTAGGACAATTTACTAAAGACGAAACCATTCAGGAATTAACAAACTATTGGCCACTCTTTTTTAGTGTTTTAATTGGAGGCCTGTTCGGTAATTATCTAAATCTTAAAATTTTTTCAAATCGTACTTTAACAATTCTGACATCCTCATTAGTTATTTTCGTTTCAATAAGAATCGGTATAAAGTTAATTTGATGGATATAAATTTTTTTAAAAAAATTAGAATTTTAGATGGTGGAATGGGTCAAGAGTTATTAGCTCGAGGATTAGACCCAGCGGGCACTTTATGGAGCGCAAAAGCATTATTAGAAAAAAAAAATCATTCTTTAATTGAGGGAGTGCACGAAGATTTTGTAAAGGCAGGTGCAGATGTGATTGTAACTAATACATTTGCTACTAGAAGATTAAGATTAAAACAAAATAACTTAGAGGATAAATTTGAAATATTAAACAAACAAGCAGGAGAAATTGCCAAAAAAATTAAAGATAAATATCCTAAGATTTTAATCGCAGGTGGCTTGCCTCCTCAAAACACCACTTACTCTTCTGACGAAAGAGATGAAAATGATATTCATAATAATTTTAAAGACCAGGCAAAAATTTTAAATCCATACATAGATTTTTTCTACTTCGATGTTTTAAGTAGTATCAGGGAAATCTCAATTGCAGTAAATTCTGTAAAAGAATTTAATAAACCTTTTTTAATTGGAGCGCATATATCTGAAGGAACTTCTCTTCCTAGTGGTGAAAAATTATCAGATATAACAAATAATATTGATTGTAAAAATTTGTTAGGACTAATTTTAGCTTGTGTTTCACCTGAGAACTTTAAAAAGAATATTAGTGAAATTAAATCTATTGGTTATCCTTTTGGTTTTAAGTTAAATGCATTTGAAAAAACAAAAATTACTGGTGGCTTCACAAGAAATTTTAAAAAAAGTAAATCTGGCAATCCTAATGAATTTCTTGGTGTTCGAGAGGACTTAACACCAGAGAAAATGGCAACTTTTGTGAAGAAATTTAAGGATTCAGGTGCAACAATTTTAGGTGGGTGTTGTGAAACCAGACCTTCACATATAAGAAAAATGTTTGAATTAAAATAATTAAATCATTTGCAATAGTTTAGACAAATTTCTTATATAATGAAAAATAATGAAAAATCTTAAAAACTTAACAGTTATAATAGTGACCTATAAAACTTCGAAAAAAATTATTGAAGATAATATTAAATCTATTGATAAAAACGTCAAAATATTAATCATAGAAAATTCAAACAAATTCGAACATGAAAATTATTTTAAAAAAAAATTTAATAAAATTAAAATTATTTGTAGTGGAAGGAATTTAGGTTATGGCAAAGGTAATAATCTTGGGCTAAGGAAAGTTACTACAGATTATGCTTTAATTTTAAATCCTGATATTATCTGCGATAAAAATTTTTTTAAAAATTTGTCAAATATTATAAGTTCCAAAAAAAATTTTAATATCATTGGCTGTCAGTACAAAAAAGAAAAAGTATTTATGCCAGCTGGATATTTTCAAACAAAAAAAAATAACGAATTTAAAGAGACTTTTCAAAAAAAGAGCACAGATTCTTTAATTAAGGTAGAATGGGTGGTTGGATGCTCAATGCTTATTAATTTAAAAAAGTTTAAAAAAAA
>CABXTO010000046.1 GCA_902515195.1 uncultured Pelagibacteraceae bacterium | reverse complement strand
ACAGCATTTTCATCATAGGTTTTTTATTTATCTTTCTACTTACAGCGACCATTGGAGTGCTGCAAAATAATCCTATATTAACTCCAGGTGTTGCAAACAAAGCTTCTTTTGTACTATAAGCTAGATCACAACTGGCAACTAACTGACAACCAGCAGCATAAGCAGCTCCATGAACCTTGGCTATGACTGGTTTTTTTCCTTCAACTATTTGAAGCATTAATCTTGAGCATAAATTAAACAATTTTTGATATCTATTTTTGCCTTTAAGATTTTTGACTTCTTTTAAATTATGTCCAGCACTAAAACCTTTGCCTGATCCTTCTAGAATAATTACTTTAGTTTTAGTATTTTTATCAAGTTTTTTAAAAACTTTTATTAAACTATTTAAATTTTTAAAAGAAAGTGAATTATATGTTTTTGGTTCATTAATGGTAACAATCGAAATTCCTTCAGCAGAATTTTTTACTTTTACATTCATCAAAATACTACTTTAGTTTACCTTCTTCTCTCATTTTTGCTCTTATTTTGGTAGCAGAAATTTTCTGAATTTCCTCAGGTAGGACGATCTCCTCAATTTTATAACCCACACCTCTGCCATAACAGATGTTTGTAACATTGGGTACTAACATAATTTTAAATCTTCCCTCAAATTTTGGATTAAGTTTGTCTTCTATGTTTTTTTTTACTGTCTCAAAATCAAAAGGATTATCATCCACTCCTTGGACATCTCTTATTTGAATACAAACTTGACCTGTTTTTTTTATTATTTCTTTAAATAAAGTAAAATGACCCTCATGAAATGGTTGCCATCTTCCTAACATTTGTGCGGTAGGTTTTTTATTGTCCCATTTATAAGCCATTATTTTAACTCCTTTAGTATTTTTGGTGCCCAATTTTTAGCATCTTGAGTAGTAACATGATAGTTATACTTCTCTGGTTTTACGAACATTTTATTAGTATCATCAAACCTACCTTCTTTAATAGTATCGACCCATATAATAAAATCTGCTGGAAACAGTGCTCTCGCAGCAGGGGTTGGACAAACAAAATCTGCAACAACATGATTACCTTGATCTCTAAAATCTTTTGCTTTTGCCCACATTCTTTTGGCCTGTCTGGTTCTTCCTTCTGCTGAAAAATCCCAATCATTTGCTTCTTTTCTTACTTCATCAGCATTGAGCCACTTTGCTTTCAATAATGGAACTAACTCAGAGGCTAAAGTCGTTTTACCTGAGCCTGGCAAACCCATAATTAATATAATCTTCATAATAAACTATTTGCTACCCATTTATGAAATTGATGAGTGGGTTGATCCATTATGGGTGAAAAATTCCCACCATTGTAAACTGGAGAGTTTCTTCCTTCTTGCATTCCTTCAATTGCATTTATGTCCTCTAGCATAACATCTTTCCAAAACCTTGCATTTTCTTTTCTTAATTCTTTTAACTCTTCTGCATTCGCACTTTCATTCCCAATATAGTACATTTGCATATGTTCTTTTGTTTTATTAATTGCCAAAGGTTCTAACCAAAAAACATAAAAGTGATCTATATGTAAACCTATCATAACATTTGGGAAAAGAGCAATATACTCAGAATTTTTTAACATGCCTTTGTCCCAATTAGAGAAAGTATTAAATTTTTTATTTCCTTTCATAGGTTGTTCATATTTTTTACTTCCCTGTCCTGCAAATCTATTTGGCAATCCCTGAATATGATAATGATCATTAATATTGGAAACTTTATTTAATTCTGGATGAATTGTTGGTAAATGATAACTTTCACAATAATTTTCAATTGCAAATTTCCAATTACATTTTACATCTAAATTAAAATAACCATAATCATTTGAATGAACTAAAGATTTATAATCTTCTTTATTTATAAACTTAGACCATCTTTTTTCTAAAGGTTGAATGTATTCATCAAATTCAATTTCATTTGAATTAATATTTACAAAAATAATATCCATCCAAACTTTAGTTTTAACCTCTTTTAAGTTACTTTTTGTTTTATCAAAATTTTCTGACTGATGATTGTTCAAACCACCAATGTGTGGTGTTGCTATAAGTTTGCCATTAAAATCATAGGACCAGGAATGATAAGGGCATCTAATTACATTCCTTAAATTACACTGTTTATCCAAAAGTTTAAAACCTCTATGACTACAAACATTATGATATACTCTTACCCTCATATTTTTATCTCTTACTAAAATTAAAGGAATCCCGAGTAGATTGTGTGGTTTAGCGTCTCCAGGATTAGGAATAGAGCTTGCTACTCCAATCACTGTCCATTTATTAAAAAATATCCTTTCTTTTTCATAAGCTAAATAATCATTATTTTTGTAACATTCGTTTGGTAAGCCATTTGCCTGTTCTATCGGCTTAGTAACATCTTTAAGTTTCTTTATATCTAGTATTTCTGGAAGGGGTAAATTTTTGAGATTTTTGTCCACAAAAAAAATTATCATGAGCACATTTTTTGGCAACAAAATTCGCCACACCCATAAATGAATTTCTTTGACAGCTTTTTCAAAAAAGATAAAGATCTTAAAATGAAATTTTCTTTGGAAATTGGTCCACAAACTGACCTGGATACTGTCCCAGAGGTGAGTGACGTTTATATTACAATGCTTCCTGGTGGAGATTATAGGGAAACAGCTCAACAGGCAGTTGAGTTAGTTAAAAAAGGTTTTAATCCAGTACCTCATTTTCCAGCAAGATCAATGCAGGATGAGAAGCAGCTTAAAGATTACGTTTCTAGATGTAAAGATGGAGGTGTTAAACAGGTTTTGGTAATTGGTGGTGGTAGAGAGCCAATGGGAAAATTTGATAGCTCCTTCCAACTTTTGGAGACTGGTTATTTTGAGAAGATGACAATAGGAATTGCTGGACACCCAGAGGGGAGTCCTGATATATCCGACTCAGATTTAGAAAAAGCTATGATAGATAAAAAGCCTTATGCTGATTATATAGTAACACAGTGGTTATTAGATCCCCAGCCTATTATAGATTTTGTTTCTAAACAAAGCGTACCAGTGCATGTGGGAATTACTGGGCCTCTAAAAATATCTAGCTTAATCAAATTTGCTAATATTGTTGGAGCAAAAAACTCCCTTAATTTTCTTAAGTCTAATTTTAGTAAGGCGTTAGATTTATTGAAACCTAAAGACCCTAATGATTTAATTGGGAAAGTTAAATCTCATACTGATTTCTTCCACATTTATACATTCGGCGGCTTGAAGGAAACAAACAAGTGGTTGAAGGAGAATGGTTATGTCTAAAGAATTTGACTATACTAAACTAAAACATGTTACTTCAGTTGATCAATCAGATCGTGAAGTACCATACAATTTAAGACAAAGTGGACCAACAAAAGTTGAGATGTTAATTTCAACAAGAGTAAGAAAATCACCTTATTGGCATTTATCAATGCAAGCAGGTTGTTGGAGAGCTACAGTTTATAATCGTATTTATCATCCAAGAGGATATGTAAAACCTGAGGATGGTGGAGCGATGGTAGAATATGATGCAATTGTTAATCATGTAACAATGTGGAATGTTGCAGTTGAAAGACAAATAAGAGTTAAGGGTCCAGACGCAGAAAAATTCACTGATTATGTAATTACAAGAGATGCAACTAAAATTTCTCCAATGAGAGCTAGATATGTAATTTTATGCAATGCATACGGTGGAGTTTTAAATGATCCAATTCTCTTGAGAATTTCGAAGGATGAATTTTGGTTTTCATTATCTGACTCAGACATTGGAATGTATTTACAAGGTGTAAACGCTGACGGAAGATTCAATTGTACAATTGAAGAAATTGATGCTTGTCCAGTTCAAATACAAGGTCCTAAATCAAAAGCTTTGATGAAAGATCTTTGTGGAGATCAAGTTGATTTTGACAACATGCCTTTTTATGGTTTAGCTGAAGTGAAAGTCGGAGGAAGAAGTTGTGTAATTTCACAATCAGGTTTTTCTGGTGAAGCTGGATATGAAATTTATTTAAGAGATGCTACTCTGTATGCTGAAGATATGTGGAATGCTGTTCTTGAGGCGGGGAAAAAACATAATTTAATGGTAATTGCTCCCGCACACCACAGAAGAATTCAAGCAGGTATTCTTTCTTGGGGGCAAGATATGGATATGCAACATAATCCTTATCAATGTAATCTTGGATATCAGGTTTCTTTATCTGGAAAAGGAGAATGGAATAAAAAAGCAGATTATGTTGGTAAAGCTGCTTTAGAAAA
>CABXTO010000045.1 GCA_902515195.1 uncultured Pelagibacteraceae bacterium | reverse complement strand
ACAATTCTTTTTCATTTAATATTTGATTATCATTTTCTGAAGGTCTTATTTTATTATCAAGTGTATAAGCTAAAACAGCTTTGGAATTGTTTTGAAATTCGAAGCTCTCTTCATCAACATAATTTATAAAAATTGGCATACAATAAAAGAATGATAGCAGTATTATTGAACTCATTAAAATTTTAGGAATTGCACTAAGACCTCTTTTGTCAAAGAATTTTAAATCAACATAAAAAAATTTTTTTTTCATTCTATACTGCCTCGACCTGTTTAACTTCTGGTATATAGTGACATAAAAGATTTTGAACTCCTTGTTTTAAGGTCATTGTTGAACTTGGACATCCTGAACAACTCCCTTGTAATTGTACTTTAACAACTCCATTTTTAAATTCTTTAAATTTTATATCTCCACCATCTTTTGCAACTGCTGGTCTTATTTTTTGATCCAATATTTGTACAATCTTTTTTTCTATTTCATCGGACCCCTGGACACTTTCGTTAAGACTTTTTTCAACTACACATTGGTTACCAATTGAGTAAAAATCATTAATTAATGATATAATAATATGTTTAATTTCATCCCAGCTAACATCATCATATTTATTTATAGAAATAAAATCTTTTCCTAAAAAAACACTTTCTACACCTCTTACTGAAAATAAATTTCTAATTAATTCATTATTTGTGTCCTCTTTTTTTGTTATTTCAAATGAACCCTGTTTTGAAACTATTTTTCCAGGTAAAAATTTTAAAGAATTAGGATTTGGTGTAATTTCAGTTTGAATGAACATGATTAATATATAGTCAATAATTACGAAATTGAAACTTGTTAATAAAAATATTTTTAAAAACCTACTATTTTCTGAATTTTTTTTAACTTTTTTGATGCTATTTCATCAGCTTTTTGACATCCTTTTTTAAGTATTTCTTCAATATAACTTTTCTCGTTAATCAATTTTTTAATTTCCTCAGATATTGGTGCAATCTTATCAACTAAAACTTGTGATAAATGTTCCTTAAATTTTGAAAAATTTTCTCCTGAAAATTTTTCAACTGATTTTTCTAAGGTCATACCAGACAAGCTGGAAAAAATTCCTATTAAATTTTTGGCTTCTGGTCTTTGATCTAATTCGTTTACATTAGATGGCATCGGCAAAGGATCAGTTTTTGCTTTTTTAATTTTATTTATAATTTGATCTTTTTCATCTGTCAGATTAATTCTACTTAAATCAGACAGTTCTGACTTGCTCATTTTTTTTAAGCCATCCTTAAGACTCATTATTCTGGAAAAATCTTTTTTAATCAAAGGTTCTGGTATTTTTAATTCATCTACCCTAAAGTCATTATTAAATTTTTGTGCTATATCCCTGCAAAGCTCTAAATGCTGTTTTTGATCATCCCCAACTGGTACATGTGTTGCATCATATAACAATATATCAGCTGCCATTAAAACTGGATAAGAATAAAGTCCTATACTTGCTTTTTCTTTATCTTTTCCTGCTTTTTCCTTAAATTGAGTCATTCTATTTAACCAACCCATTCTAGCTGTACAACCCAAAATCCAAGCTGCCTCTGAATGAGCACTAACTTGTGATTGATTAAAAATAATACTTTTTTTAGGATTTATGCCGCTTGCAATAAACGTTGCAACAGTTTCATAAATATTTTTTTTTAATTCTCTAGGATCCTGATTTACTGTTATTGCATGAAGATCAACTACACAAAAAATACATTCATTCTCATTATTCTTATCTAGTTCAACAAAATTTTTGATTGCACCTAAATAATTACCTAAATGAAGATTGCCAGTTGGCTGAACTCCTGAAAAAATTTTTTTTTTCATAATTAATACCTTAATTTAATATCTTGGTATTTAAAAGCTTTGATAATATATGAGACTAATAAATAAAAAGCTAAACCTAATAAAACTGATAATATTAAATAAAAAAATTTTAAATAATAATCATACATTAACTGATTTTTGAAAACTAAAATAAGATAATTAAAAAAAATGCCCATTAAAACTGATGAAAATATTATTTTAATAAAATTTTTAAAAAAAGTATCATTTAATTTAAAAAGATTCCTACTTCTTAAAAACATAAATAGAAGTATTGAATTAAACCATGATGCTATTGTCGTTGCAATTGGGATTATAATAAATCCAATGTCCGTGAAAAAGTAGAGGCTAATAAAAATATTTAACAGTACAGAAACTAAAGAGATATAGAAGGGAGTTTTTGTATCATTATTAGCGAAAAAAAAAGTTGAAAAAACTTTAATCAAAGCGAATGCAGGTAAACCCAAGCCAAAATAATAAAGTGCTTTAGCTGAATTAATTACTGAATTCTCATTAAAAGATCCGTACCCAAAAAGAGCAGAAATAATTTCCTCCGAACCAATAAACAATGCAGCAGATGCTGGTAAACTTAGAAACATACTAAGTTCTAATGCTTTATTTTGAATTATTAATATTTTATTTTTTTTTTTTAAATAAACATACTTAGAAAGTTGAGGTAAAACAACAACACCTATTGCTATTCCAGCTATCGCTAAGTTTATTTGATAAATTCTATCAGCATAATATAAATACGAAACTGCACTTGCTTGATAAGAAGCTATTATAGTTCCAATTAATATATTTATTTGAGTAACACCTGATGAAAATATACTAGGTAAAAGTTTTTTAAAAAAAAATTTTACTTTTTTATCTATTTTAATTTTAAAACTAAATTTTATTTGATAAAATTTTTTTACGAATCCATATAAAAAGATTAATTGAAAAAATCCTGCAATTGAAACACCAAAGGAAAGGTAATATATCAATTCATCTGCTAAATATTTACTAAATAAAAGAATTCCAATTAAAATTAAGTTCAAAATAATTGGCGCTGCAGAAGCTGCTGCAAATTTATTGTGAGAATTTAATATTGCAGAGAAAAATGAGGATAAACTAACAAACATTAAAAAAGGGAAGGTAATTCTTGTTAAATCAATGGCAAGCTCAATTTTTGCATTACTTTCAACAAATCCTGGTGCAATTATACTGACAACTAAAGGCATAAAAATTTCAGCAATTAAAACCAAAATAAGTAAACCTAAAAATAATAAATTAAAAATTTGGTTTGCAAATTTATCTGATTTTATTTTATTACTTTCTAGCTCCGAGCTATAACTTGGAACAAATGCTGCATTAAATGTTCCCTCCGCAAATAATCTTCTAAATGTATTAGGAATTCTGAAAGCAACAAAAAATGCATCTGCAAAAAAACCTGCACCAAGAAATATTGCAATTAAAATATCTCTAAAATAACCAAGTAATCTACTGATTATAGTATAAACACCGAAAGTCCCTGTTGACTTAACTAAATTCATAAATCATATTAGTCTTAATTTTACCCCATTTGTACACCTAATTAACATAAATGAAAAAAACAAAAATCGATCATTACACAGATAAGGAAGCTTTGGAATTTCACAGTCATAAAAAGCCTGGGAAGATTGAAATTACATCCTCAAAAAATATGACTACAAAAAGAGATCTAGCTCTTGCATATTCGCCAGGTGTAGCTGCTCCAGTAAGAGCAATAAGTAATAACCCTCAAGCTGCATATGACTATACCAGTAAGGGAAATCTTGTTGCAGTTATAAGTAATGGATCAGCAATTTTAGGTATGGGGAATCTTGGAGCATTAGCATCTAAACCAGTGATGGAAGGGAAAGCTGTTTTATTTAAAAGATTTGCTGATATTGACTCCATTGACCTTGAAATTGACTCTGAAAATCCAGACGAAATTATAAATAGCATTAAGAATTTTGCTCCTAGTTTTGGAGGCATAAACCTTGAGGATATCGCTGCTCCGAATTGTTTTATTATTGAAGAAAAACTAAAAGAAGTTTTAGATATCCCTGTTTTTCATGATGACCAGCATGGTACAGCAATTATTACTACCGCAGCATTAATTAATGCGCTTGATATTAGTAAGAAAAAAATAAATAAAATTAAAATTGTTGTAAACGGTGCTGGAGCTTCGGCTATGGCGTGTACTAACTTATTTAAGAAAAGTGGAGTTCCACAAAAAAATATTACTATGATCGATAGAACAGGTGTTATTTTTAAAGGTAGAGAAAATTTAAATAAGTGGAAATCTAGTCATGCTATTGAAACTAAAGACAGGTCGTTAGATGATGCTATTAAGGATGCTGATGTATTTTTAGGTTTGTCAGCAAAAGGTGCTCTAACAAAAGAAATGGTAAAAAAAATGGCCAAGAACCCAATTATATTTGCGTGCGCAAATCCTGATCCAGAAATTACACCTGAAGAAATTG
>CABXTO010000044.1 GCA_902515195.1 uncultured Pelagibacteraceae bacterium | reverse complement strand
TCGTACAACCATAGCCAACTAAATTAAATCCAAGTTTATCTAAATAAATATTTAATCCTGCCTTATCCAAATAGTCAGTAACTACTTGAGAACCTGGTGCTAAGGAGGTTTTTACCCAAGGTTTTACTTCAAGGCCTAATTCTACAGCTCTTTTTGCTAGCAAACCTGCTCCAATCAGAACATTTGGATTAGAAGTATTTGTGCAGGAAGTTATTGCAGCAATTAAAATTGAGCCATCTTTAATCTTGAAATCTTTATTAGGGACTTTAGAAATAGAGAAATCTTTTTTTTTTGTAATTTCTTTGAAGCTTTTATTAAAACTAGTAGAAGCATCGGTTAGCAAAACTTTATCTTGAGGTCTTTTAGGTCCAGAAATTGTAGGTACTATTGTAGACATATCTAAAGTTAAAGTATCAGTAAACTCAATCTCATCACTGGCCCATAAACCTTGTGCCTTAGCATACTCCTCAACTATTTTGACTGTGTTTTCATCTCTTCCAGAAAATTTAAGATATTTTAAAGTTTCATCATCTATTGGAAAAAAACCACAGGTAGCTCCATATTCGGGAGCCATATTAGCAATAGTTGCTCGATCAGCTAATGTTAAATTTTTTAACCCTTCTCCATAAAATTCTACAAATTTTCCTACAACACCTTTGTCCCTCAACATTTTAACAACAGTTAAAACTAAATCAGTTGCCGTTGTACCCTCAGGCATCTTATTTTTTACTTCAAAACCTATTACTTCTGGAATCAACATTGATATTGGTTGTCCTAACATGCCAGCTTCTGCCTCAATACCACCAACACCCCAACCTAATACTGATAATCCATTTACCATGGTAGTATGACTATCTGTGCCTACAAGTGTATCTGGAAATAAATAATCTTCATTATTATATCTTGCTGACCAAACTACTTTGGAAAGATATTCTAAGTTTACCTGATGACATATTCCTGTGCCAGGTGGGACAATTCTAAAATTATTAAATGCTTGTTGCCCCCATTTCAAAAAAGAATATCTTTCACCATTTCTATTAAATTCAATTTCTACATTCTTATCAAAAGAATCTGAATTAGCTGATTGATCTACTTGTACAGAGTGGTCAATTACAAGATCGACTGCTGAAAGTGGATTAATAGTATTTGGGTCTTTATTTCTTTCTTTAACAGCTTCACGCATTGCTGCTAGATCTGCAACAGCTGGTATTCCTGTATAATCTTGCAATAAAACTCTAGCTGGCCTATATGCAATTTCTGTTTTAGATTTTTTTTCTTTTAACCAATTTTTTATTGCTTCTATTTGATTTTTATTAACTGATAAGTCATCTTCATATCTTAAAAGATTTTCTAAAAGCACTTTAAGTGATTTTGGTAATTTTGAAATACCCTTTAAACCATTCTTTTCTGCTTTGGAGAGAGAAAAAATTTTATATTTTTTGTCATCAATCTCTATATCGAGTAATGAGTTGTAAGAATTTTTTGTCCCTGGTTTCATAGTTTATATATAAAATGTAATTATGCTCAAAAGAAGAAGCCCTGACATAGCATAATTAAAGTACTTAATAAATTTATCATTTGTCGCAAATTTCCTTAAAAATTTACCTATAAAAGTCCATAACGTAATGCTTGTTAAAGAAAACAAGAATGCAAGAACAACTACTTGAGTCGCATAATTAATATAATTTTCTCCTAATTCAACATATGTTGAAACCACAATGATAGCTACCATCACCCCTTTTGGATTTAAATATTGAAAGAGAAAAGTTTCAATAAACTTTACTGGATTTTCTTTTTTAGTTTCATCAGAGTTTGTCGAGTATGCAATTTTATACGCTAAATAAATCAAAAAAAGAGTTCCTAAATATTTTATTATTACTTGTATAATTGGAAAAAGTTTGAATACATTTATTAACCCAATTGTTAAAAAAATAACTAGCGAGGTAAAACCTAAAGTTACACCAAGGATGTGTGGAATGGTTTTTGTTATTCCAAAATTAAAACCAGAGTAAGAGGCAACTACATTATTTGGCCCTGGGGTATATGCTGTCACAAACCAGAATAAAGCAATCGATAATATTTCTGGATGCATATTTAAGCTATCGGCAATCCATTTTCAGTTTTTTTTGATGGATGAACTAAAATTACTTTACCCTCTTTATCAATTGAACCTAAAATTAAAACTTGAGAAACTACTCCAGCAATATTCTTTTCAGCAAAATTACATACTCCTATTACTTGTTTTCCTTTTAAATTCTCTTCATTATAATAATGTGTAATCTGAGCTGAAGATTGTTTCACTCCAATTTCTTCACCAAAATCTACTTCAACAACTAATGAAGGTTTTCTTGCTTTTTCATTTTTTTTTACTGATACTACAGTTCCAACTCTAATATCAACTTTGTCAAAAATATCGTATGTTATTTGTTCTTTCATAATTGCTGTATTTATAATAATTATTAGTTATGAGTACAGATATTAATATAGAAGAATTATATAATAATTCAGTCAAAAATTTTGACTGACCTAATAGGTTTTAGAACTATATCTGGAGAAGACAATAGTGCTTTAATAGATTATTGCGAAGATTACCTTCATAAACTCGGGGCTATTTCATTTAAAACATTTGATAAAGAAAAAAAAAGAGTAAATCTTTTTGCCACTTTAAAAGCAAAAAAAACAAACAGTATTAAACCAATAATTTTATCTGGACATACAGATACAGTCCCTGTTTCAAAAAGTTGGAGCACTGATCCATTTAAAGCAACAATCAAAGGAGATAAGCTCTATGGTAGAGGCTCTTGTGATATGAAAGGTTTTATCGCTTGCACACTGGCTTTTGCACCTATCTATGCCAAAACAGAATTAAACAGAGATATACATTTTTCATTTACCTTCGATGAGGAAACAGCTTGTCTAGGAGCTCCAATTTTAATTGAGGAATTAAAAAAAAGAAATATTAAAGATGGTATATGCATAATTGGTGAACCAACTAAAATGAAAATTATTGATGCTCATAAAGGCTGCTATGAATACACCACTTATTTTGAAGGTTTAGCTGGCCATAGCTCGGCTCCTCATAAAGGTGTAAGTGCAGTAGAATTTGCTACAAGATATGCAAATAAATTAATTGAACTCAGAGAAGATTTAAAAAAAAAGAGCCCCTAAAGACTCTATATTTGATCCACCTTTTTCAACTTTACAAGTTGGTGGGATTTTTGGTGGGATTGCTCATAATGTTATTGCAGATAAGTGTCATATCAATTGGGAAACAAGACCTGTTGTTAAAGAGGATGGAATATTTTTAAATGATCAAATAGATAAATATGCTAATGAAGTTTTATTACCAGAAATGAAAAATGTATTTCAAAAATCGAAAATAACAAAAAAAAATTATTGGTGAGGTTACAGGGTTTGATCGTGTTAAAAAATCTGAAGCTTGTGAATTAGTCTCAAGTTTAACAGGTGATAATTCTAGAGAAGTAGTATCGTTTGGAACTGAAGCTGGTCTTTTTCAAGAAATTGGCATTAGTACTGTAGTATGTGGTCCAGGTTCTATTGAACAAGCACATAAAGTAGATGAATTTATTGAACTAAATGAATTAAAGAAATGCATAAATTTCTTAAATGGTATAAAGTTCAAGTCTATTTCAAATTAAAAAAATTATTAAGAAATCTAAATTAAATTAAAATTATAAATGGTTAAAAAAAATTCAAGAGATCTTGTTGGCTATGGAAGTAAGGGAAAAAAAATATCATGGCCTAATAATGCAAAATTAGCTATTCAAATAGTTTTAAATTATGAAGAAGGAGGGGAGAATTCAATATTAAATGGGGATAAATATTCAGAGACTTTTTTATCAGAAATTATTGGTGCTAAAGCAATTAAGGGAAGACATATAAGCATGGAAAGTATTTATGAATATGGATCAAGAGCAGGATTTTGGAGACTAGATAAATTATTTAGAGAAAAAAAAATTCCAGTAACTATTTTTGGGGTAGGATTAGCATTAGAACAAAACCCTGAGGTATGTAATGCAATTAAAAATGGTGATTATGAAATTGCTGCGCATGGCTACAGATGGATAGATTATCAGGATGTAAAAAAATCAGTTGAAAAAAAACATATGCAACTAGCAATCAAAACTATTAAAAATATTTTTGGTTCGAGACCGTTGGGCTGGTATACAGGTCGATGTAGTCCAAATACAAGAGATTTAGTTTTTGATGATGGTGGTTTTTTATATGATAGTGATAGTTATAGTGATGATTTACCATATTGGGAACATAGAGGTAAAAAGAAACAACTGATTATCCCTTATACTTTAGATAACAATGATATGAGATTTGCAACAAACCAAGGATTTAATACTGGTGATCATTTTTATAATTACCTAAAAGATAGCTTTGATGCTTTATATGAGGAAGGAAAAATAAATCCCAAAATGATGTCAGTTGGACTACACTGTAGACTAGTTGGTAGACCAGGTAGAATTCAAT
>CABXTO010000043.1 GCA_902515195.1 uncultured Pelagibacteraceae bacterium | reverse complement strand
TTTTTATTGAATACTTTATTTTTTTTACCATCCTTAATTAATTGCAAAGTGATAGGATATTCATAATCTCCATGTTTTAAATTTATAATTCCTTTTTTTTTAATTTCTTTTTTCATTTTTTTCGAAAATTTGTTCCACATTAAACCCTCTAAAAATTCAGGTGCAGCCCCAATTCCTAAAAAACCAACAATCTGTTTGTTAAAAAATTTAAATTGATTTAAAGAAATCCAAGCCCCCATACTTGAGCCAACTAATACAATTTTATTTTTTTTAACAAATTTTTTTATTAATATTCTCGTTTCTTTAGTCCATTTTGAAATATTACCATTTGTAAATTTACCAGATGATTTACCATGACCAGAATATTCCAATGCTAAAAAGCCAACTTTATTTTTTTTTGCAAAATTTAAAAAAGCCCTAGGTTTTTTTCCCTCCAAATCAGACATAAATCCATGTAAAAAAACAATATAGATACTATTTTTTTGATTATGTTTTAAAAATCTAATCTTTTTGGACTTTGTAATTTTTAAGTAATTGAAATTCGTCATAAAAGTTTGTTAGTTTAATCTATTATTATATAATCTTATCAAATGTCATCTAATATTAAAGTTTTGCAAGTGATACCTAAATTAGGTTATGGAGGAGCAGAAACAGGATGTTATGATATTGCCCATTATTTACCAGAGAATAATTGCAAATCTTTCATAGTCACCAGCGGAGGAGAATTAATAAAATTTTTAGATAAAAAAAAAGTTCAATTAATAAGATTACCTGTGCACAGTAAAAATCCTTTGTTGATATTAATTAATGCTATTATTTTGATAGGAATAATATTATTTTTTAATATTTCCATTGTTCATGTGAGGAGTCGCGCACCCGCTTGGTCATGTTTGATTGCAACAAAGATAACTGGAAGAAAATTTGTCACTACTTTTCATGGCACATATAATTTTAATGGAAAGTTAAAAAGATTTTATAATTCTATAATGGTCAGATCAGATTTGATAATAGCTGGATCTAACTTTATTTTTTCTCATATCAAAGAAAATTATTCAGATTTTATGAAATTAAAAAAAAAATTTCTTGTAATCTTTAGAGGAATAAATGTAGATTATTTTGATCCATCAACAATACTTGAAACTGACGAAAAGAAACTTCTTGAAGAATGGGGAGTGAATAAAGAAAAAAAAATTATTTTAGTACCTGGAAGATTGACTTCATGGAAAGGACAAGAACTACTAATTGAAGCAATTAATTTAGTAAAAATTGAATTAGGTTATGAAGCTTTTCATGTTGTTATATTGGGTAGTGATCAAGGAAGAAATTTATATAAAAAAAAATTAATTCGTTTAACTGAACAGTATAGACTGACAAATCAAATTAAATTTATAAATCATTGCAAAAATATGGCTCTAGCTTATAAGATATCAGATATTATAATTTCACCCTCAATAGAACCAGAGGCTTTTGGAAGAGTTGCAGTTGAGGCTCAATCAATGGAAAAATTAATAATTGCCAGTAACATAGGGGGTTCGAACGAAACAATAGTTGATGAAAAAACTGGATTTTTGTTTGAAGCTGGAGATGAAAATGCTTTGTGCAAGAAAATAATTAGATCAGTAACAATGGATGAAATGTCTCTTCATTTAATGGGTAAAGAGGGACGAAAAAACATAATAAAAAAATTTAATGTTGAAAAAATGTGTTTTTCTACTTATTCAGAGTATAAAAGGTTATTAAATTAAATGCCTAAAATTACTTTACCAGATGGAAATAGTCTTGATTTTTCAAAAAAAGTTACTGGATTAGAGGTAGCTGAAAAAATTAGTAAATCATTAGCAAAACAAGCATTAATAATGAGCGTAAATGGAGAATTAAAAGATTTATATTTTCCCATAGACAAAGACAGTTCTGTAAAAATTTTTACTGCGAAAGACTCTGAGGGACTCGATGCAATAAGGCATGACACAACACATATAATGGCGATGGCTGTTCAAGAATTGTTTCCAGGAACAAAACTAGCTATTGGTCCAGCAATAAAAGATGGATTTTATTATGATTTTTTTCGAGAAGAACCTTTTACTCCAAAGGACCTTGAAAAAATTGAGATTAAAATGAAAGAAATAATTGAAAAAGATGAAAAAACTAGAAGAGAAGTTTGGGAAAGAGAAGAAACAAAAAAACATTATTCTAAGCTTGGAGAAAAATATAAAGTAGAGCTTGTTGATATGATTCCTGAAGACAATGAAGTTTCAATTTATTATCATGGTGACTGGTATGATCTTTGTAAGGGTCCTCATTTATTATCAACTGGAAGAATTGGTAAATATTTTAAATTAACAAAGGTAGCTGGAGCTTACTGGCGTGGAGACTCAAAAAATGAGATGCTTCAAAGGATATATGGTACTGGTTGGGCTTCCCAAAAAGATTTGGATAATTACTTAAAAAGAATAGAAGAAGCAGAAAAAAGAGATCATAGAAAACTTGGAAAAGAAATGGATTTATTTCATTTTAGAGAAGAAAGTCCAGGATCTGTCTTTTGGCATGAGAAAGGTTGGGCCTTATTTCAAAAATTAATAAATTATATGAGGAAAAGACAAGACGCTGCTGGATACAAAGAGGTAAATACTCCAGAAATATTAGACAGACAATTGTGGGAAAAATCAGGACACTGGGAAAAATATGGAGAAAATATGTATACTTCAGAAACTCCTGATGAAAAAGTGTTCGCAATAAAACCTATGAATTGTCCTGGGCATATTCAAGTATTCAATCAAGGTTTAAAAAGCTATCGAGATCTACCTTTGCGTATTACAGAGTTTGGAAAAGTACATCGTTATGAACCATCTGGAGCTCTTCATGGTTTACTAAGAGTCAGAGCGTTCACTCAGGATGATGCCCATATATTTTGTTCTGAAGATCAAATTACAAGTGAGTGTTTAGAAGTAACTAATTTAATTTTGGATATTTACAAGGATCTGGGTTTTGAAAATGTAATTCTTAAATATGCAGATAGACCAGAGGTAAGAGTTGGGGAAGATAAAGTTTGGGATAAAGCAGAAGCTTCTTTGCTTGAAGCAGTTAAAGCATCTAAGTTAGAATATAGTATTAATAAGGGTGAAGGTGCATTTTATGGACCAAAAATTGAATTTGTTTTAAGAGATGCAATTGGAAGAGACTGGCAGTGTGGGACTTTACAAGTGGATTTAAATTTACCAGGAAGATTAGATGCATCTTACATTGACAAAGATGGAACAAAAAAAATTCCCGTTATGTTACATAGAGCTTTATTTGGTTCTTTAGAAAGATTTATTGGAATTCTTATTGAAAACTACGCAGGAAAGTTTCCTTTCTGGATTTCTCCTTTGCAAACAATGGTATTACCTATTTCAGAAGAATTTAATGATTATGCAGTAAAAGTATCAAAAAAAATTAAAAGTGCAGGTATTAGTTCAGCTGTAGATCTAAAAAATAACAATCTAAATTATAAAATTAGAGATCATTCATTAGCAAAAATCCCTGTTTTATTAATTTGTGGTAAAAAAGAAGTTGACAGTAACTCAGTAACTATTAGAAGATTGGATTCTAATAAACAAGAAAATATGGAACTAAACGCATTCTTAAAAAAATTTTCAGCTTTAAACAAAGCATCTTCAAACTAAGTGGCAGATTTTAAACAAAATTACTTTCAAAGAAGAACTAAAGATCGTGGTCCAAGATCTAACAATAGAATTTCATCACCAGAAGTTCAAGTGATAGCAAGTGATGGTGAAAATTTAGGTATTCTTAATACAAACGAAGCTATTTCAATTGCTAAAAATCAAGGTCTTGATTTACTTGAAATATCACCGAATGCAAATCCTCCAGTATGTAAAATTATGGATATGGGTAAGTTTAAATATGACGCCCAAAAAAAAGCTAATCTAGCTAAAAAAAAACAAAAGATAATTGCGCTAAAAGAAATTAAAATGAGACCAGTTACAGAAACTCATGATTATGAGTTTAAAGTTAAAAATGCAAAAAAATTTATTGCTAAAGGAGATAAAGTAAAATTTACAATAAGGTTTAAGGGGCGTGAGCTACAACATTCGCATCTCGGCAATGAACTTATGTCTAAAATTAAAGAGGATATGAAAGATATAGGCAAGGTAGAATTACATCCAAAATTTGATGGGAAGCAAATGATCATGGTAATTCAGCCTTTATAGGCTTTAATATAGGTTGTAAATTTATTTCATTCTTTGTATAAGGTCGCACTATTATGCCAAAACTTAAAACTAAAAGCTCAGCTAAAAAAAGATTTAAGATATCTGCAAGAGGTAAAGTTATAACAGCTCAAGCAGGAAAAAGACATGGCATGATTAAAAGAACAAATTCTCAAATTAGAAAATTAAGGGGCACAACTACGATGTCTAAACAAGACGGTAAAATTGTTAAATCGTATATGCCATACAGTTTAAGAGGTTAAAATGGCAAGAGTAAAAAGAGGTGTAACCAGTAGAGCTAAACATAAAAAAGTTTTAAAAGCTGTTAAAGGTCAGTGGGGAAGAAGAAAAAATACCATCAGAGTTGCAAAACAAGCAATGGAAAAAGCTATGCAATATGCATACAGAGATCGTAGAAATAAAAAAAGAGAATTTAAATCTCTTTGGATACAAAGAATTAATGCAGGTGTTAGAGCTGAAGGGTTAACTTATTCCAAGTTTATTAATGGTTTAACAAAATGCGGAATTAAAATTGATAGAAAAATTCTAGCTGAGATAGCGTACGATAGCCCAGAAGCCTTTAAAACTATTGTTCAAAAAAGCACAATCTGCTTTAAATTAAT
>CABXTO010000042.1 GCA_902515195.1 uncultured Pelagibacteraceae bacterium | reverse complement strand
GAAATGTAAGATTTAATTCTTTTTCGACTGCATCAGGTAGTTTATGTCTGTCAAAGTAATGTAAATGAACATCAAATGGTTTCATTTTTCTTAATGCATCTAAACCTATACGACCTGCAGCAACTGTACCAATGTGCATACCCTCAACATCATAGGATCTTTGAACAGCATCAGCAATATTCCAGCCACCCTCATTAACAATTCTATGTTGATTATGATAATCCCTTACCATTGAAACAATCATCATAACAATGTGTTCAGCTACAGATCTAGAATTACAGTAAGTTACCTCTACAACATCAATTTTATTATCCATTGCAGCTTGTAAATCTACATGGTCTGAACCAATACCTGCAGTGATCGCCATTTTAAGATTTTTAGCCTTTGCAATTCTTTCTTTTGTTAAATAATACGGAAAGAATGGTTGAGAAATGACAATGTCAGCATCAACAATGTGTTTATCAGCTTCACATCCATCTCCATCTTTACTATTAGTTACGACTAATTCATGTCCGTTACTTTCTAAAAATTTTCTTAATCCAAGTTCACCTGACACACAGCCTAATAATTGGCCTGGAGTGTAATCTCTCCCTTTAGGTGAAGGTAAAGTCATTCCATCAGGGTATTTTTCTATTTTTGGTAATTCAGACAATGCATATGATTTTGGCATTCCACCTTTTGGATCATCATACAATACACATAATACTTTCATCTATTCTCCTGTATTTTAAAATATTAATTTAAAGCATCTAACCTTATTTCGAGAGCTCTAGCAAATGAATTATTATTGACTCGGATAAGATTTTTTCAAAATGAATCGATTAATAATTATTGCAAATATAATGATTATTATAGTTCCTGTTATTACTGGGCTTAATAAGTAATCAAAAGAAACACTGCCCACTATGACTATAATGGGATTTCCTCCAGCTGGAGGGTGAGTAACATTGAATAAAATCATTAAACCAACTCCTAAACCTACAGCCAAAGGAATTGTTATAAAAAGTGGCAATGGTACAAAATATAAAACAACTAAACCGACTACTGCAGTAACCAGGTGTCCAAAAAACACATTCTTGGGCTGCGCAAATGGACTCTCTGGATAACCATAAAGTAAAACCATTGATGAACCAAATGAAGCAAGTAAAAATACTCCGAATTCTGTTTTATAAGTTAAAGAAGTTAAAATCCCTATTGTAATAATAGAGAATATTCCTGCTAAAATAGATTGTTTAACATTTCCCATAATTTTAGTTTGATACTATTTTTTTAAGTGTTTTGAAAGGTAATAATATACAATTTTTTCTCGAGATATTTTTTTTTTTTAATAATTTTTTTAAAATTAAACACTTTTTTTCTATTATTATAAAATTATCGTCAAAATATAACTTAGCATCATCACATAATTTATTTAATTTACTTTTTTTAGTATTTATTGAGATTTTTGATAGCAAACTTGCTGAGGCTTGACAATAAATACATGAATTGCCCTGGTATCCAAAATCAACTATTTTATCGTCTTTGATAATTAATTTAATCTTTATTTCATCTCCACATAACGAATTTTTAAGTTTAGAAAAATGTGTATGGTTCTTTAAATTTCGATTATTATCAGTATCAGATGCTATATTTAATATTTCTAAATCCATTTATTTTTTTGAACTACTATATATAATATAAAAATGAAATCTTATAGCCAAGCATTAAAAATACTTAAAAGAAGCAGAATAATATTTAATAATGAAACTATCAAATCAGTTAATAGTTTAAATAGGGTATGTGCCTCAAATGTTTATTCAAACTGTTATTATCCAGCGGCAGATAATTCAGCATTTGATGGTTTTGCGGTAAATTCTCAAGATACAAGAAATTTAAATACTAAAAGAGGTAAATTATTTGAAATTTTAGGCACTATAGCAGCTGGTAATAAGCCGAAAATATTTAAAACAAAAAAATTTCAAACATTTGAAATAATGACAGGTGGCTTATTACCAAAAGGTTTTGATGCAATCGTGCCAAAAGAAAACGTAGTTTCTCATCCTAGTAAAAAAAAAGCCAAATATATTTTCCTAAATAAAAAGATTAATCAAAATAAGAATATTAGATTTAAAGGTTCAGATTATCAAAAAAATGATTTATTAATTAAAAAAGGGACTATTTTAAAATCGAATCATATTTTAGCTCTTAAAACGTTAGGCATTAAATATATCAAAGTAAAAAAAATTCCTAATATTTTATTTTTTTCAACTGGTAATGAAGTTAGTAATTTGGAAAAAATTCCTGATTGGAAAGTGCGAAATTCAAATAGTTTTTATATTCAATCTATTAATGAGAATTTTTTATTTAATTTCAACAACGGTGGAATTTTAAGAGATAATGATGAATTAATCTTTGAAAAGAAAATAAAAAAAATGCTGAATTCAAAAATTGACATTATCATCACATCAGGTGCGGTTTCAGCAGGTAAGTTTGACTATGTTCCTAAAATTATAAAAAAATTTAGATTATCTAATTACTTTAAGGGTGTTGCCATAAGACCTGGCAAACCAATTTTATTTGCAAAGATAAAAGGTAAGCATAAAGCAATTTTTGGTCTTCCTGGTAACCCGATTTCTACTGCAGCCTGCTTCAGATTTTTTGTTAATCCTTATTTACAAACTTTACTTGGAATTAATGAAGAAAAACCACTTAAAGCAATTTTAAAAAACAATTTCGAAAAAAAAATAAATTTCACTAGATTTGTAAAGAGCAAGATCAATACAACTAAAAATGGTAAAATAGAAGTTGAAATTTTAAAAGGTCAAGAATCATTTAGAATTAAATCTTTTGTTAATTCAAATATATGGACTTTACTACCCTCCGGTAAATCGAAATTTAAAAAAGGGGAAATCGTAGATTGTTTTTCTCCACACTATCCAAATCAAAATTTTTTAATGAATGTTTAATTTTTGTTGTAGTTCAAACTAATAAGAACTAAATATTCATTATGATCGAGTTAAAAAATGAAAAAGTTGCTATCCCTTTAGTTTTATTTGCTGGTATTCTTTGGTCGTTCGGTCCACTTGTGGTAAGGTACATGGATAATCCGCATATGGTCCCTTGGCAATATATTTTTGGTAGAGGATTAACAATATTCATTTTATTAAATTTATATTTATATTTTGAAGAAGGAGTAAATTTTTATAAAAATTATAAAAAAGTTGGTAGGTCAGGAATAATAGGGGGATGTGGACTTGGAATTGCCATGATTTCATTTATATATTCAATTACTAATACAACTGCAGCAATTACATTATTGTGTTTAGCTGCAATGCCTTTTTTTACAGCAATACTAGCTTATTTATTTTTAAAGGAAAAAATTTCGCTTAATGTTTGGGTGTCAATTTTTATAGCTTCAATAGGAATAATCATTATGGCTATCGGCAATACTGAAAAAAGTTCATTTATTGGTTTTCTTTTTGGTATTACGTCATCAATAGGATTTTCAGTATTTTCAGTTACTTTAAGATGGAGAAAAGAAACACCAAAATTTACTACAGTAGCTGTTGCAGGACTATTTTGTTTTATTTTTGCGGCTCTGATAATTTTAATTACAAATCAGCCATTTTTTTCAACAAGTTATAATAGCTCCATGTTTTCACTTCATGGCACATTAGTTTGTTTTGGATTAATTTTATATTCAATTGGCTCCAAGGCCATACCAGCAGCAGAACTTACTTTGTTATCACTGACAGAAGTTATTGGTGGAATTTTTTGGGTTTGGTTACCATTATTTGGTGTTAATGAAATTCCATCAACTTACACTATTGTTGGTGGTTTTTTTCTTTTTGTATCACTCATTTACTATAGTTTGATAATGAGATGGAATAAAAGATATATCGCTTTAAACTAGAATACTTTTATGGAAAGACCTGATTTTTTTACATTAAAAAATGGTGAAAAAGTAAAACTTCCTTTTTCAAAAAATGAGTATGACAAAAGAGTTAATAAATTAAGATCTGTTATGGATAATAATAAATTAGATATGGTCATCCTCACATCAATGCATAATATTGCTTATTACACGGGCTTTATTTACTGTTCATTTGGAAGACCCTACGGATGTATTGTTACAAAAAATAAAATTTCAACTATTTCTGCTAATATAGATGCAAGTCAACCTTGGCGAAGATCACATTGTGATAATATTATATATACAGATTGGAAGAGAGATAATTTTCTTAAAGCTATAGTGTCTTTAATAGGCAGAAACGAACCTCCAAAAAATATTGGAATTGAAAGTGATCATATCACATTAGACATGAGAGAGAAAATTGGATCAATTTTTACTTTTTCAGTTTTTTCTGATATTTCAAAAAATTTGATGCAACTCAGAATGATAAAGTCCAAAGAGGAAATAGAAATAATTAAAAATGGAGCAAAAATTGCAGACCTTGGAGGCGAAGAAATTTTGAAGAATATTAAAGAAGGTAACACAGAAATTGAAGTTGCAATTGCTGGACGCGATAGAATGGAAAGAGAAATTGTTAAAATTTATCCCAATGCAGAATATATGGATACCTGGGTGTGGTTTCAGTCTGGCATTAATACAGACGGTGCTCACAATCCCAAAACAAATAGGAAATTAACAAAAGGTGATATTTTGTCATTGAATACTTTTCCAATGATTTCAGGATATTATACAGCTTTAGAAAGAACTTTATTTTTAGATCATGTAGATGATGAGTCCCTTAAAGCGTGGGAGGCTAATGTGAAAGTTCACAAAAGAGGATTAGAACTCATTAAACCAGGCGTTAAATGTTCCGATATTTGTCGTGAGTTAAATGAACTGTTTGCTGAACTTGGTTATTTACATTACAGAACTTTTGGTTATGGACATTCTTTTGGAGTATTATCTCATTTTTATGGACGAGAGTCGGGTTTAGAATTAAGAGAGGATATTGATACTGTTCTTCAGGAGAATATGGTTATTTCTATGGAACCAATGATTATGATTCCAGAGGGAAAA
>CABXTO010000041.1 GCA_902515195.1 uncultured Pelagibacteraceae bacterium | reverse complement strand
ATATATTTTGATTAAAATTATTTTTTGTTAGATCATTTGTTGCTAGGGTTCTTACAGTTACAGCTAATGTTTGCATTCCAGCATTGCCACCCATTGAAGCCACAATCGGCATTAAAAAAGCTAAAACAACCATCTGTTCAATAGTTGCACCAAATAAACTTATGCAGTAAGTGGCTAGGAAAGCAGTAAAAAGATTCAATAAAAGCCAATTAAATCGTCTTTTTGTTTTAGTTATTACACCATCAGTAATTTCTTCGTCACCAACACCTGCTAATCGTAGCGCATCTTCCTCAGCTTCTTCTTTTAAAACTGTCAAAATATCATCAGAAGTTATCATGCCAACTAATTTATTAGTTCTGTCTACTACACAAGCTGAATTCAAATTATAATTTTCAAAATGATTTCCAACTTCTTCTTTATCCATATCTACTGGAATTAAAAAGGTTGATTCATCCATTATTGAAGACATTTTTGACTCTCTAGGAGTTCTTAAAACCTTTGATGAAGGAACAGTTCCAATTGGCTTGAAATTTTCATCTACAATATAGATCTCAAGAAATTCCTCTGGTAAATCTTTGTTCTCTCTTAAATAGTCAATAGTTTGACCAACTGACCAATTACTTGGTATCGCTGTAAACTCTCTCTGCATAATTCTTGCCGCACTATCTTCTGGATAACTAAGTCCTTCAAGTAAAGCAAAACGATCTTTGGGAGGTAATGAGCTTAATATTGAATTTTTATCTTTTTCGTCAACATTTTCTAAAATTGCTATAGCATCATCAGATTCAAGATTTTTAAGAATTCTTACTATAGCATCTGAAGAAAGAAATTTAATTATTTCAGATTGAACTGACTCATTTAGCTCCACAAAAACTTCTGGGTCAATTTTAAAATTATTAAGTTTTATTAATTTTTCTCTATCATTTTGACTTAAATGTTCAATAATATCTGCAGCGTCAGCTGGATGCATTTCCTTAAAAGAATTTGTTATAAATAAAGCATCACTACTGGCAATTTTATCTGTAACAACTTTTATATATTCTTTATTAAACTCAAAATTTACCTTTTTATCTTTGATTTTTTTAATTAAAGTCATAAAAATACCTATAATTCTGTCGGAACTTTTAATACATAATTAAAAGAATACAATTTTTAAATGAAAATAGAGATTAAAAAGTCCAAAAAACCAGTAAAATACGAAAATGCCATTAAATTAATGGAGCAACGTTTAATAGATGTTGATGAGAAAAATTCAAAAGAACTTATATGGATTTTAGAACATGATGATATTTATACAGCAGGAACTAGTTTTAAAAATGATGAAATAATAGATAAAAATATCAATGTCATTAAAACGAATAGAGGTGGAAAAATTACTTATCATGGACCTGGTCAACTAATCTGTTATTTTGTTATTGATTTAAAAAAAAGAAATAAAGATATTAGAAAATTTATTTCTTTAATTGAAAAAACTGTTATAGACACACTAAAAATTTACAGCATTAAAGCTTTTGCTGATAAAAATAATATTGGTATATGGTATAATAATAATTCAAAAATTGAAAAAATAGCTGCTATTGGTGTTAGAGTAAGAAAATGGATCGCTTATCACGGTTTCTCAATAAATATAACTAATGATCTTGAAAAATATAAAGCAATTATTCCATGTGGTATTAAAGATAAAAGTGTGACTAATTTAGCAAAAATTAAAAATCAAGATTATAAAAATTTCGATGATGAAATTATTAAAAAATTTATTTTGAATCTGGAAAAATTAAACGTTTAACTTTTAATAATTTCTTAAAATAATCAGGTAATAAAGCCGTATAGGTATGCTTAATATCATTAATAATAAATCTAATTTGATAAGAATGTAGCATTAGATTTTTATTAATACCTTTGCTTGTAGATGATAATTTATATTTTTTATCTCCAAATATTGGTTGTCCAATTGAATAAAGTTGTTTTCTTAGCTGATGTTTTCTTCCAGTAATTGGCTTTAGTTCAACTAAACTTGCTTCAGAATTTTTGTCTAAAACTTTAAAAAAAGTTTGAGATTTTTCTATTATTTTTTTATGACCATCATATCTTATTAAATCATCATTCCATTCTCCCGAGTTTTTGGCCAATTCACCATGACAAATTGCTAAATATGTTTTATGAACTTTACGTAATCTAAATAACGAAGTTAATAACTGAGCACTTGGTCTATTTTTTGCCATTATAAAAACTCCTGATGTATCTTTGTCTAATCTATGAACAGAGTAAGGTTTTGTACCTCTAAAAATTTCACTCTTAGTGAAAATATCAACAAGATTTTTTTTAGATTTTGTACCACCTTGAACTGAAATACCCGAGTTTTTATTTAAAACTATGAAATTTTCATTATTATCAATAATTTGATTTTCATTTGATCTAATTATCTCATTTGAAGGTTTAAATTTAAATTTTTTTTGAACTATTATATCTTTAAATTCAAAATTAAATAAATCAATTTTATCATTAGCTTTAATTTTATAGGAACTTTTAATTTTTTTTTTATTAAGTTTTATTTTTCCATTTCTAAGGTTTTTTTCAATTAGCCCTTGTGGAATTTTTCCTAGATAGTTTCTAATCCAACGATCAATACGCATATCATTACACGTTGAATCAACGATGTAAGACTTTTTCATGTTTTGAATTTACGCTGTAGCTTGTTTTTTTTCTTCGACTTTTGGTGGTTGTTTGTTTGTATCTTTTTTCTTTTTATCTATTTTTTTTGCCTCGACATCTCGATCAACAAACTCAATAATAGCCATTGGAGCATTATCACCATACCTAAAACCAGCTTTTATAATTCTTGTGTAGCCGCCACTTCTTTTTTCATATCTTTTTGATAAAGTTTTTTTTACTTTTGTTGCAGATTTTATATCTTGTAGTTGTGAAACTAATAATTTAGTTGTCTGAAGTGTGTCTTTTTTACCTAAAGTTATAATCTTATCTGCCTGAGGTTTTAAAAATTTTGCTTTAGGTAGAGTAGTTTTTATTTGCTCATATTTTATTAATGAATTAAGCATATTCTTAAGTAATGCTTTTCTATGCTCAGCTGTTCTGTTAAGCTTTTTATTAACCATTCCATGTCTCATTAAATCGCTTCCTCCAATTTTTTCGACATTTCAGCAATATTATCTGGTGGCCAATTAGGTATTTCCATACCTAAATATAAAGACATTCCAGTTAAAACTTCTTTAATCTCATTTAGAGATTTTCTACCAAAGTTAGGTGTTCTTAACATCTCGCCCTCTGATTTTTGAACAAGATCACCAATATAAATTATATTATCATTTTTAAGGCAGTTCATAGATCGGACTGACAATTCTAATTCATCAACTTTTTTCAATAAGTTTTTGTTAAACTCAGGTTCAGAGGAAACCTCCACAGTTGGTGCTTCAACTGGTTCATCAAAATTTACAAACATTTTTAGTTGATCTTGAAAAATTCGAGCTGAGTAAGCCACTGCATCTTCTGCTGATATTGAACCATCTGTTTCTACATCCATGGTTAATTTATCATAATCTAAAGCTTTTCCTTCTCTTGCTGTACTTACTGAATAAGAAACTTTTTTAACAGGACTATATAAAGAATCTATTGCAATTAATCCTAGGGGTGGTTCTTCAGGTTTGTTTAATTCTGCAGGAACGTATCCTTTTCCTGTGTTTACATTCATTTCCATATGAAAATTAGTATTTTCATCTAAGTTACAGATAACCAAATCAGGATTTAATATCTCAACATCTGCAACTTGAGTAATGTTTGAGGCTTTAATTTCTCCAGGACCTTTTGCATCAAGAATTAATTTTTTTGTTCCTTCTGATGAACATTTTAGTGCTAATGATTTTACATTAAGTACAATATCCGTAACATCTTCACGAACACCTTTAATAGAGGTAAACTCGTGCAATACACCATCAATTTGAATTGAAGTAACAGCTGAACCTCTAATTGATGAAAGTAAAATTCTTCTTAATGAATTACCTAAAGTTAAACCGTAACCTTTTTCAAGAGGTTCTGCTACAATAGTAGCTTTTGATAAATCATCACTAATTTTTACATCAAGCTTAGATGGTTTAATTAAAGATTTCCAATTTTTTATATTCACATTTTCAGTTTCCATTAAACTCTCCTTTTTTTTGGTGGTCTAGTTCCATTATGTGGCATGGGTGTAGTATCTTTTATTGAAAGAATTTTAAAACCTCTTGCTTGTAGAGCTCTCAAAGCTGTTTCACGGCCTGAGCCTGGTCCTTTAACTTCTACTGATAATGTTTTCATACCATATTCTAAAGCCTTAGATGCTGCAGAGTCGGCTGCTATTTGTGCAGCATAAGGAGTAGATTTTCTGGAACCTTTAAATCCTTTTTGACCAGCAGAAGCCCATGAAACTACATTACCATTAGTATCTGCTATTGAAATAATAGTATTGTTAAATGTAGATTGTACATAAGCAATACCATTTAAAATATTTTTTTTTATTTTCTTTTTCTTTGAATAAGAACTTTTTAAATTTTTTTTAGGTGATTTTTCTTCAACCTGATTTTTGTTGTCAGTTTTTTCTACTTTAGCCATATTATTTTTTAAGTGGTGTTAATTTTTTTCCAGCAATTGCAATAGCTTTACCTTTTCTTGTTCTTGCATTACATCTAGTTCTTTGTCCTCTTACAGGTAATTTTTTTCTGTGTCTTGAACCTCTATAACAAGCAAGATCAATTAATCTTTTAATACTTAATGAGTAATCTCTTCTAAGATCACCTTCTACTTTAAAATTTTGATCAATATATTCTCTTATTTTTAAAATTTCATCATCGGTTAATTGATTTACTCTTTTTTCTTTAGGAAAATCTAAAGCTGAACAAATTTGTTTAGAAAATTTATCACCAATACCATAAATATAGGTAAGACCAACATGAACCAGTTTATTCTGTGGAATATTAATACCTGCAATACGAGCCATAAATATGTGATAAAATTTAGCCTTTTATATAAGAAGTTCTTTTAAAGTCAATGTCTTAAACATTGAGAAAACCATCAATTTTAGCAGTAATTTCTTCAATTTTTAACGACCCATCAATTTCATAAAAATTTGGATTTTTATTATAGAAATCCAAGACTGGTTTAGTTGTTTTCATATAAGTGTCGTATCTTTTAAGTATGGTATTTAGTTCATCATCGGATCTATTTTCTAAAATTTTTCTCTTCTGAATTCTTTTTATGATCATATCTTTATTAACATTTAGAAAGAAAATAAAATTTATTTTTTGCATTGAATTCTTTAATAACAGTT
>CABXTO010000040.1 GCA_902515195.1 uncultured Pelagibacteraceae bacterium | reverse complement strand
GTGGCTTAAGAAATAAATCAATTGATCTTGAGGCTACAAAAAAAAGAAAAGTCATAGTTTGTGGAACGGATTCAAATATACATCCTACTCCTGAATTAACTTGGGCTTTAATATTGGGTCTTGCTAGAAATTTAAAAGAAGAAATAGACAACATGTATCAAGGTTACTGGCAAACAACAGTTGGTGTAGAACTTAAGGGAAAAATTTTAGGTTTAATTGGACTTGGTAGAGTAGGTTCACAAGTGGCAAAAATTGGTAAAGCTTTTGGAATGCAATTAATGGCATGGAGTGAAAACCTCAATTTAGATACATGTAAAGAACTGGATGTTCTTCCATGTAGCAAAGAAGACTTAATAAAATCATCCGACTTTTTATCTATCCATGTTCAAGGAGGAGAACGCTATAAAGATTGTATAACTATAAAGGAGTTGGATAAGATGAAAAAAACTGCTTTTTTAATTAACACTTCAAGGGGCCCTATAATAAATGAAGATGATTTAATAATCGCTTTGTCGACAAATGAAATTGCAGGAGCAGGATTAGATGTGTATGAGAAAGAACCTTTACCAGAAAATAATAAACTAAGATTTTTACCCAACGCATTATTAACTCCACATATTGGGTATGTGACAGCAGAAAATTACAGCATATATTACAATCAAATGATCGAAGCATTAGAGAGTTGTGTTAATGGTAAACCAATTCGTATTATTGAGTAAAAATGGATTTTCCTGTTGTAAATCATAAAGATTATTTTGCAAAAATTGGCGATGATCATAAATTTCCAATAGAAAAATTTGGTGAACTTGCAAATTATTTAATCAAAAAAAATATAGTTAAAAAATTTCATGAACCTTATCCATGCTCGGAAGAAACATTAAAAAGAGCTCATTCTGAGGAATATATTAAGAACGTTAAGAATAAAACTCTAGATAAAAATAGTATTAAAAAAATCGGTTTTCCTTTAGTGGATAGTGTTGTTCAAAGATCTTTAGTTGCAACAGGTGGCACAGTTCTAGCTTCAAAACTTGCAATTAAATATGGCCTTGCTTGTAACACTGCTGGTGGAAGTCACCATGCAAATTTTAACGAAGGTGCAGGGTATTGTGTATTTAATGATGTGGCTGTCGCTGCTCAATATTTACTTGATCGTGGATTAGCTGGAAGGATTTTAATTGTTGATTTAGACGTTCATCAAGGAAATGGTAATTCTGACATATTTAAAGATAACAGACGTGTATTTACTTTTAGCATGCATTCAAAATCAAATTATCCAGCAAAAAAATCTATTAGTGATCTTGATGTTGAGCTTGATGATAATATTGAAGATAAGAAATACATTAAAGTACTAAAATTTTATTTAAATCAGCTAAATCAAGAAAATTTTGATTATGTTTTTTATATTGCAGGTGTGGATATTCATTTTAATGATCGCTTAGGTAAATTGAAAATTTCTGATGAAGGAATTAGAGAAAGAGATGAAATAGTCACAGAAAATTTTTTTTCAAAAGGGATTCCATTATGTGGAGTTTTGGGCGGTGGATATAATAAAGATTTGAATAAACTTGTTGAATTACACTCTTTTTTACATCAATCATGTGCTAAATTAATTTAATTATATGACTAAAAAAAATCCTAATCTTTCAGCAGAACAAAAACTAGTTTTATTTGAGGAAGGAACAGAACCTCCTGGAACAAGTGAATTAAATAATGAAAAACGTAAAGGAAGTTATCATTGTGTAAATTGTGGAATAAAATTATTTGATTCATCTAGTAAATATGAAAGTGGATCAGGTTGGCCGTCATTTTATGAATCTTTACCTGATGTTTTCGAAACTAAAACAGATCATTTATTGGGTTATGCTCGAACAGAATATCATTGTAAGAATTGTGGTGGGCATCACGGTCATATTTTTGAAGATGGGCCACAACCTACTGGCAAAAGATATTGTAATAACGGTGTATGCTTAGTTTTTAAAGAAAAAGAATGATCATCAAATATATTAGTTTTTTAATTGGAATTGTTTGGTCATATTCAATAATAAAGACACAATCAGTTTTTAGTAAAAAAGTAGGATTTATATTTAAAATATTAATTACAAAAGTATCTTGGCTTACTTTTATTGCAGCCTGCTACTTTGGTTATAAAAATTTTTCTATTAAGCTCACAATAATTGGAATTATTGTTGCTATTTTATTAGTTAATATTGGTTTTTATTTATCAAAAAAATTTATTACCCAAAATTTTAATGAAAAAAAAATCACAAAATATAAAAGTTTTTTTGAATATACTTTAATTTTTTGGGTTATTTATTACGTTTTATTTTAGAAGGTCTTGTAATTTATTTTCTTTTTCTAGCGCCCTAACTTCATCGTAACCACCAATGTGTTGATCATCAAAAAATATTTGTGGAATGGTTCTTTTACCATTGGCTTTATTAATCATTTCATCCATTGCACCATCTATAGTTGCAATATTAATCTCATTATAAGTTGCATTATTCCTTGTTAGTAATCTTTTTGCTGCCTCACAGTAATTACACATGGGACCTGTATAAATAGTTATTTTTTTCATATGTTACAGATAGTCACTTTTTTTAATTTTACTAGCAATTTGTTTTCGAGAATATTCAAACTTTTTTCTATGTTTAATACTTTTTTGATTTACCCTTTTTCTCCATAATCTAAATGAGGAAGGTTTCAAAGATCTTCTCATTATTTTAATTACAGCAGTCTCATTGTAACCAGTCTTTTTTTCTATTTCTTCAAATGTGATCCTATCTGCCCAGGCTGCCCAGATGACCCAATCTGGATCCTCAATTTTAGGCTCTGGATTTTTGACCTTGGTGACTGGCCTGTGACCTTTTTTTTTCATAAATCCTTTATATTTGAAAAAAATGGATAATGCATTTTTTTTGGGATCTGTTATATTGGTTTAGATAGTCCTTCTTAGCCATCTTTAGCTCCCGGTTTTTAAGGACTATCTTTTTTTTTGTATGCTCATATAAAGTATCCAATCTATGAAATTAGGATTTATTGGAACTGGAAAAATTGCATCATCAGTAATTACTGGAATATGTAAATCATCAATTAAATTTAACAAAATAATTATTTCTTCAAGAAATAAGAAAATTTCAAAACAATTAAAAAAAAAATTTAAAAGAATTATTATAGAAAAAGATAATCAAAAAATTGTAAATGATAGTAATTGGATTTTTTTAGCAATAACACCAACTGTTGGTGAAAAAATTATAAAAAATCTAAAATTTAAATCAAATCAAACAATTATAAGTTTTATTTCCACTATAACTATTCCAAGGTTAAAGAAAATGATTAATGTTAGGGCAGATATTGTAAGAGCGATACCATTACCACCCATATCTTTAATGAAAGGGCCAGTACCAATTTGTCCCCCAAATAAAAAAGTAAAAAAATTTTTTGACAAAATAGGCTCAACAGTGGAAATAAAAAATGAAAAATTATCTATTAATTTTTGGGCAATATCAGGGATGATGGCATCTTATTATGAAATTTTAAAAACAATGAGTAACTGGTTAGTTAATAAAGGTATAAAAAGATTGGATGCTCAAAAATATATTACTTCCTTATTTTTAGCTTTATCTGAAGATGCGGTTGTAAATAGCAAAAAAGAATTACATCATTTAGTAAAAGAATCTCAAACTCCAAAAGGATTAAATGAACAAGGCTTGAAAGAAATGAATAAAAAGAGCGTTTATAAATCTGTTATTAATACTTTAAATACTATTCATAAAAGATTAAATAAGTGATTAATGTCTGAAAACATTTTAGAAATCAATAATTTATCAAAATATTTTGGTGGATTAGCTGCAGTTTCTGATTGTTCTTTAAAAGTTAAAAAAGGAACTATTACTGGGATAATTGGCCCTAATGGCTCAGGGAAAACAACTTTATTTAATTTAATTGCTGGAAACATAAAATCATCAACAGGAAAAGTTATTTTTAATAGTGAGGATATTACTGACGTTCCTTCCTATGAACTATTTTCAAAAGGTTTGCTTAGAACATTTCAAATTGCTCACGAATTTACAAACTTATCTGTGCTAGAAAATTTAATGATGGTACCTGGTAATCAATCTGGCGAGAAGTTAATGAATGCTTTGTTAAAACCCTCATTAGTTACAAAAGAAGAAAGCCAAATAAAAGAAAAAGCTTTAGAGGTTGTTAAATTTCTTAATTTAGGTCACTTAAAGAATGAATTAGCTGGAAATTTGTCTGGAGGCCAAAAAAAATTATTAGAGTTAGGTCGAACAATGATGGTTGATGCCAAATTAGTATTATTAGATGAGGTTGGAGCGGGTGTTAATAGAACCTTACTTAAAGATCTTGGAACAGCTATTGAAAAATTGAATAAAGAAAAAGGTTATACTTTTTGTATGATAGAGCATGATATGGATTTTATAGGAAGATTATGTGATCCAGTAATTGTTATGGCAGAAGGATCAGTTCTTTTTGAAGGCTCAGTTGAGGATGCAAAAAAAGATGAAAAAGTTATAGAGAGCTATTTAGGAAGAGGTTCAAAATTAAGAGGTAATTAACTATGGCATTTTTTGAAGGTAATAATATGACGGGCGGTTACGGTAAAGGTCCAGATATTATTAATTCATGCTCAGTAAATGTTGAAAGAGGAGAAATAGTTTCAATTCTTGGACCTAATGGTGCTGGAAAATCTACAGCAATGAAAGCAATGTTGGGACTATTAAATTTAAAATCTGGATCAGTAGTTATCAATGGTAAGAATATTACAAAACTTTCACCTCAAGATAGGGTAAAAGAAGGAATTTCATTTGTTCCACAAACAAAAAATGTTTTTGCAGGTATGACTGTTGAAGAAAATTTAGAAATGGGAGCATTCCTTATACACAATGACTTTAAATTAGTAATAGATGAAATTTATGATCATCGCCAATTTTTGCAAAATAATCTTTATGATTTACAACAGGAAAATCCATTTTTACTCAATAATACGAATTGGTTTACCATTAACACAACTCTCTAATGCTTCGATCATTTGATTGTAATATATGCTGTAATTTTCTGCTGTCACATACCCAATATGTGGAGTTAATAATGCGTTGGGTAAAAATCTTAGTTTATTATTTTCTGGTAAAGGTTCTTTCTCATACACATCTAATCCTGCTCCTGCAATTTCATTTGTCGACAAAGCGATTATTAAATCATCTTCATTTATTATAGGGCCCCTTGAAGTGTTAATTAAAAAAGCAGTTTTTTTCATCTTATCCAACTCCTTTATAGTTATACAATCTTTATAGCGTTCTCCTCCTTGAACATGGATAGATAAAAAGTCGGATGATTTTATTAAGTCTTCTTTGCTACATGGAAGAACATCCAGTTCTTTACATGTATCTAAATTGAGGTTTTCACTCCATGCCATTAATTGCATTCCAAAAGCTTTACCAATTTTTGCCACTTGTGAACCTACTCTACCAAGTCCAATTAAACCTAAAATTTTTCCCTTAAGTTCTACACCAACTGTTGTTTGCCAGTAACCTTGATACATGTTGTCTATTTCTTCTTTTAAATTTCTAGCAAGACCCAATATTAAAGCCCAAGTTAATTCAGGAGTAGGATGTATATTTGAATCCGTTCCACAAACTATGACTTTTCTTTTTTTTGTAGCCTCAAGATCAATTGATTTATTTCTTAAGCCAC
>CABXTO010000039.1 GCA_902515195.1 uncultured Pelagibacteraceae bacterium | reverse complement strand
ATGTTTTTCTAGTTGCGAGAGGTTTTAAATTTTTTAAATAATTATTCTTAATTTTTTCAATTGAGCTATTTAATGATTTGAGTGTTTTGTTACTACCAATGATTTTCTTATATCTATTTTCATGTTTCTTAGCTTTTTTACTTGCTTCATCTCCAATATTTTTCCACTCATTAAGCAAATATTTTGGAATTTGAAAAGGTTCATATTTCCATTTTAATCTTTTTCTTACTAATTTTATTTCATCTTGACCTAAAGGACTCCCATGTGAGGATGCCTTGCCACCTTTATTTGGTGAACCATAACCTATTGTTGTCTTACAAGAAATAGCGATTGGTTTTTTAGATTTTTGAGCTTTTTTTAAAGCTTTTGATATCTCTTTAAAATTATGACCATTAATTTTTATATAATCCCAACCATAACTTTTAAATCTTTTTTCATGATCATCAGAAACAGCCAAACTAGTAGGGCCATCAATAGATATGGAATTATTATCAAAAAGTAAAATAAGGTTTTTTAACTTTAAATGCCCTGCAAGACTTAGAGCCTCGTGACTTATCCCTTCCATCAAACAACCATCTCCAGCCAGGACATATGTTTTATGATCAATCTTATTTCTTCCAACTTTTTTTTTTAAAATTTCTTCTGATATGGCAAAGCCAACAGCATTAGATATTCCTTGTCCTAAAGGTCCTGTAGTAGTTTCTATTCCAGTATCTGGATGATATTCAGGATGACCAGCACAAATAGAATTCAACTGTCTAAAATTTTTAATATCTTTTAATGAAACACTTTTATATCCAGTTAAAAATAGAAGTGAATAAAGCAGCATAGATCCATGACCAGCTGAGAGAACAAATCTATCTCTATTAACCCAGCTAGGATTTTTTGGGTTGAACCGCAAAAAATCTTTAAAAAGAACTGTTGCTACATCAGCCATCCCCATGGGCATTCCAGGGTGCCCAGAATTAGCTTTTTGAACAGCATCGATAGATAAAAATCTAATACAATTAGCTAATTCTTTATATAGTTTGCTCAAAAAATTATCCTGTCTAGACTAAGAAGATTCTATTTAATAATATATTCATATATATATGAATTCTGTGATCGAAAAAGAAAAAAAACTTAATTTGGCGTTAACAAAATTAAAAAAATTAAATCTTAAAAATCCAGATGTAAAAAAGAATATTGAAAATTTGAATTCTCAAAAAAATCAATTAGAAATTGAAAAGCAGGAATTAGAAGAAAAATATAAAAGTTTGACTGATGATTTTGATAATTTAAGTAAAAAATTAGACGAATTTCAAAATCAGGAAAAAATTGAGAAAAAAAAACAAGTAGAATTTTCTGAGAAAATTGATGAATTAAATCAAGAAACAGATACTTTATTAGATGAAATTGACAAATGGCAAACGTAAGCATTAAATTTAATGGAAAAGAGTTTCTTTTATCCTGTGAGGATGGACAAGAAGAACATTTAGAAGAGCTTTTAATTCAAATTAATCAAAAATTTAATATTCTTAAAAACGATCTTGGAAATTTAGGTGAAAATAAACTTCTATTAATCACTGCAGTAAAAGTTATGGATGAGTATTATGAAACTAAAAAAAAAGTTGAACAAAAAAAAGATGAATTAAAAAACCTTTCAAATAAATTTAAAGAACTTAAATCATTAATTTATGAATATAGAGATAAAAAAGAACATGAAATAGATGAATTAAATAAAGATCATATAAAACTCAAAAATGAAATTGAAGCAAACAAAAAAAATTACGAACAACTAATTGATGAAACTGCTGATGAAATCTCAAGTTTCGTTGAAAAAGCAAACTTAGAAAACCTTTCTTAATAATTTGTGAATAAATCTGAAATTAGAAAAAGAATATTAAAAATAAGAAAACAAAATAGCTATAAAGGTTTAGAAATAAATTATAAAGATTTACTTAAAATTTTTAAAAAGGAAAAAATTTTAGGTAAAATAGTTGGAGGGTATTATCCTTATAATTTTGAAGTTGATGATATAAAAATTTTAGAAAAACTTGAAAAACAAAAATATAAAATTTCACTTCCAAAAATCAGAAAAAATTTTCAAATGGATTTTTTTAGCTGGAGCCCAAAAGATCCATTGATTATAAATGATTTAGGAATACCTGAACCAATTACAGAAAAAATTGAATATCCAGATATTTTATTAGTACCCATGGTAGCATTTGATGAAAAATTAAATAGACTAGGTTATGGTGGTGGATTTTATGATAGATATATAAGTAAATTAAGAGAAAAGAAAAAAATAATTTTAATAGGATTAGCTTTTTCATTTCAAAAAGTAAAAAAAATATTAACTAATAAATATGATATGAAAATTAATTATATCTTAACTGAAAAAAATTTATTCAAATGAAAGTTTTATTTTTAGGTGATGTCATAGGAAATCCAGGTTGTTTAAAAATAAAAAATAATCTTCCTGATCAAATTTCAAAAAAAAAAATAGATTTTGTAATTGTGAATGGTGAAAATGCAGCGGAGTCAGGCGTAGGTTTAACAAAGGAAATTTGTGACAATCTTTTTGAATGTGGAGTTGATGTAATTACCACAGGTAATCATGTTTGGGACCAAAAGGAAATTATGAAACATATTGACAATGAGAATAGATTATTAAGACCACATAATTTATTTGAGCCAGCGCCAGGTAAAGGATTTGGGATTTATACAACTAAAAAAAATTTTAAAGTTGGTGTCCTTAATCTAATGGGAAATGTGTTTATGAAAAAATGTGAAAATGTTTTTTTATCTGCCCAAAATTTTTTAAAAAAATATAATTTAAAAAAAGATTTCGACTTTCTAATAGTTGATTTTCACGGCGAAATTACAAGTGAAAAAAATGCAATGGGACATTTTTTTGATGGTAAAGCAACTCTAGTAATTGGCACTCACACACATGTTCCAACAAATGATGCTAGAGTTTTAAAAAATGGTACAGGATATCAAACTGATGCTGGAATGTGTGGAGACTATAACTCAGTAATTGGAATGGACAAAGAAAACTCATTAAAAAGATTTTTAAAAGAAGACTCAATAAAACTTTTTCCTGCTTCTGGAGATGTGACATTGAGTGGAGCAATTGTTGACTGTAATTTGGAGACAGGTTTAGCTAACAATGTTGAAAGCTTTATATTTGATGGTCAACTAAAAAGTAGCTAGTACTGATATGGCTGGACATTCACATTGGGCGGGAATTAAACATAAAAAAGGTAAAGCTGACAAACAAAGATCAAAAATTTTTTCAAAATTGTCAAAAGAAATTACCGTTGCTGCAAAACTTGGAGATAATGATCCTGCGATGAACCCAAGATTAAGGTCAGCAATACAAGCAGCAAGATCTGCAAATATGCCTAAAGATAACATCGAGAGAGCAATAGATAAATCGTCTGTAAACGCAGAATTGAATTTTGAAAGTCTAAGATATGAAGGGTTTGGACCAGACAAAGTAGCCGTAATAGTAGAAACACTTTCAGATAATAAAAATAGAACAGCATCGAATATAAGAACTATTTTTCAAAAAGCAGGTGGAAATCTTGGCACTCAGGGCTCTGCATCTCATAATTTCAATCAACTTGGAATAATTAAAATTGATAAAAAAGAAATCTCAGATGAACGTATTTTTGAATTAGCGATTGAGGCTGGTGCAGATGAGTGTAAATCAAATAATAGTTATCATGAAATACAATGTTCTATAGATGAATTATACAATGTTAAAAAAGAATTAGAAAAAGAAATTACAAACTTTATTTCAACAGAAATTGAATGGATACCGTTAAATAGGGTAAAAATTTTGAGAGAAAGAAATGAGGATTTGATTAATTTTTTTGAATCATTAGAAGAAGATGATGATGTGCAAAATATTTTTTCAAATGCTGAATTTGAAGATTAATTTATGTTAATTATTGGTATAGACCCAGGGATATCCGGATCAATTTGTTTTTTTGATGAGGGCAAAATTATTGATGTTATTGAAATGCCAACAATGACAGAAGGAAAAAAGAATAAAAGACAAGTAAATGGATCTCAGGTTTATAATGAAATTTATGAAAGAATAAAAAAAAAGGAGAAGGGTAAAATAAGAGTAATAATTGAGCAAGTTTCTGCAATGCCAGGCCAGGGTGTTACTAGTATGTTTAATTTTGGACAGTCCTTTGGAATTTTAAAAGGTATTTGTGCTGCAATGCAATTACCTGTATATTTTGTTAGACCTGCAAAGTGGAAAAAATATTTTAATCTTATAAATTCTGAAAAAGATGCAAGCAGAACAAGAGCTATTGAAATATTTCCATATTTTTCGTCTAATCTGTCAAAAAAAAAAGATTCCAATAAAGCAGATGCAATACTTATTGCTAGTTTTTATCATGAAACCTATAATTTAGAGGAATAATCTTGTTAAATGAAGACAAATTCATGACACAATTAAGTGTGAGAAGGCAATATGGAAGCTGACATATCAACACAAGCAGTAGGATTGGCATCGAGTGCTGATTTTTCACTACTAAATTTGTTTATTCGAGCAGACATTATTGTGAAATCTGTAATAATTTTATTAATAGCATGTTCTATTTATTCATGGGCAGTAATAATAGAAAAATTTAGATTATTTAAAAAAATAAATCAATCTACAGAAGAATTTGAAACAAAATTTTGGAACTCTAAATCAGCTGAATCTTTTTATAATAATCTACCAGCAAATATTTCGGATCCAATGGCACTTGTATTTAAAGATGCGATGCAAAGTTTATTAAAGAAAAGATCCAAATCAGACTTACATGAAAGAATGACAACAATGTTAGAAACTGGTATTGAAAAACAAATGTCTAAAATAAGCAAAGGTTATACTTTTTTAGCAACCGTAGGTTCAACAGCTCCTTTCATTGGTTTATTTGGAACAGTATGGGGAATTATGAATTCATTTCAATCAATTGCAATTTCAAGAAACACTAGTTTAGCTATAGTTGCCCCAGGTATTGCGGAAGCATTATTTGCAACAGCGTTAGGTTTATTAGCTGCGATACCAGCTGTTATTGCATATAATAAGTTTAACAATGATTCAATTTTATATTCAAAAAAATTAGAAAATTTCTCAAAAAGATTTTTAACAATAATTTAAAATGGCTTTTAAGTTTAATCGTTCGTCAAAAGAACCAATGAGCGAAATTAACGTTACTCCATTTGTTGATGTGATGTTAGTTCTTTTAATCATTTTTATGGTCACGGCTCCTTTGTTAACAGTTGGCGTACAAGTAGATTTGCCTGAGAGTTCAGCTGACTCTCTTCCTGAAGAGGCTGAACCACTAACATTATCTATAAATTCTAAGGGAGAGATCTTTATTCAAGAGTCCAAAGTTGAATATGAAAAAATTATCGCAAAAGTTCTAGCTGTTTCAAAAAACAGAACAGATACAAGAATTTATGTAAGAGGTGATAAGACAATAAATTATGGAAGAGTTTTAGAAATAATGGGATTACTTTCAGGGTCAGGCTTTACAAAAGTAGCACTGATATCAGAGCCTTACAAAGAGAGGTAAACAAAGGTGAATAAAAGTATAATTATTTCATCTGTATTACATGCAATATTAATTATGATAACAGCTATGAGTTTACCATTTTTGGCTAAAAAACCTATAGATCTTCCACCAATAGTATCAGTTGAGTTGATTCAAATTACTGATAAGACAA
>CABXTO010000038.1 GCA_902515195.1 uncultured Pelagibacteraceae bacterium | reverse complement strand
TTAAAAAATAAAGATTTTTTAAATGATTTGAGAGAATTAAAAGTATTTCCAGTTTTTGTGAATGATAATTTCTATAAATTAAAAAACAATTACATTCATTTTATTGGCGATGCTTTTTTTGCTTTTCCACCATCATTCGCTCAGGGCGCATCACAGTCAATAGAGAGTGCATATGAGCTATTTAGAAGTATTGTAAATAATTCAGAAAGTAGTTTTTTTAAGAATAGAGTTAATAAAACAAAAATGGTCAATATAAGATCAAAATTTAATCAGTTTGTTTTCCATTTATCTAATCCCCTAACCATATTTATTAGAAACATCTTTCTAAAAAGATTAATAAAAAATAAAAAGTTTCTGGAGTTATACTTAGGAAAAATTTATAGAAATTAGCTATTATTAACTAGTCTTTGTCTTAAATTATCAATTGGAACTACAGAACCATTTAGGTTGTAGTGCCAAAAGGTCCACCCGTTGCAACTTTCAGCACCTAAAATTGTTGCTGCTACTTTATGAATTGAGCCCTCTGTTTGTGCATGTTTAATACTTCCATCAGCCATTATTTTTGCGCTAATTTTCTTTTTGTTATCAAAAATAGTTGTACCTGGTTTTATTATTCCTAATTCAACCAAAGAACCAAAGGGTATTCTTGGTCTAGACTTATTGTTTTTTAAAGTATCTAAGTAATTGTCTTTAATTGGTTTTGTAATCTTTAATCTTTTTTCTGCGGCTTTATAATAAACTTTCTCTTTTTCTATACCATAATAATTTCTACCTAATTTTTTGGCAACAGTTGCTGTTGTTCCTGAACCTAAAAAGGGGTCTAAAATTAAATCATTTTTATTCGAAGTAGCTAGTAAAATTCTATGAAGTAATGCCTCAGGTTTTTGAGTTGAGTGGACTTTTTTACCATTCTTTTTTAATCTCTCTATTCCATTGCAAATTGGTAGGTCCCAATTAGACCTCATTTGAAGATCATCATTTAAACATTTTAGAGATTGGTAGTTAAAAGTGTATTTTGATTTTTCTGATTTAGAGGCCCAAATCAAAGTTTCATGGGCATTAGTAAACCTAGTTCCTCTAAAGTTTGGCATTGGATTTTTTTTATTCCAAATAACATCATTCAAAATCCAAAAACCCAAATTTTGAATTGTTGTGCCAACTCTAAAAATATTATGATAACTACCAATTACCCAGATTGCCCCATCTTTCTTCAAAATTCTTTTGCACTCACTTAACCAGGCATAAGTAAAATCATCATATTTTTTAAAACTTTCAAACTTATCCCATTTGTCATTTACCGCACTCACTCTAGATCTATCAGGTCTGGTTAATTTATTTCTTAACTGTAGGTTGTAAGGGGGATCTGCAAAAATTAAATCAAAAGTCTCATCAGGAATTTTTTTCAATTCCTTTAAACTGTCTCCATTTATTAACTTATTTTTAAGATCTAAAGTCATTTATAATAAATGATTAGACTCCAAAAAGATTCTACGGTCAACCTATGATTGAATTATCTATATTTGATTTGTGCAATAAAATTTTAGAATAACAATATCTTGTGTTTTTACGTGAAACTTATTTCATTTTATTTATTGGTGAAAAAGTTTTTCTATGGTGAGTAGTAATTCCTAAATTTTTTATAGCTTTTAAATGTTGTTTAGTTCCATATCCATAATTTTTATCCCAATGATAGCCTTTAAATTTTTTTGCTAAACTAGTTATCATTCTATCACGTGTAACTTTTGCGATAATCGATGCTGCTGAAATAGACGCATTTTTTTTATCACCTTTTATTATTGATTTAAGTTTATAATTTTTTATATAAGGTACTCTATTACCATCAATTAAAACAAGAGATGGTTTTTTTTTAAGTTTTTTTATTGCTCTTTTCATGGCTAACAAACTTGCTTGAAGAATATTAATTTGTTCTATTTCTTCAACGGACGCTTTTCCAATAGACCATAAGGAATTTTTTTTAATATATTTTGACAAAATTTCTCTTTTAGATTTTGTTAATATCTTTGAATCTTTTAAAAATTTTTTGTTAATTGATTTGTTTAGAATCACTGCAGCGGCATAAACTGGGCCAATTAAACTTCCTCGTCCAACTTCATCAACACCACTAATTATTTTCATTAAATTATAATTTTTAAATCTTCTAACTTTTGTCTTATTTTTTTTAGATCTTCCCAGGAGTATTTTTTATTCTCAGGAAATCTCAATAAATAGGAAGGGCTAAAGGTTATAATTAGTGGAAAGGTTTTATTTTTTAAAATTATTTCTTTCCATTTCCCCCTCTCATTAGAAATTTTACTCTTCAAACCTGTGACGGATTCCATGGCAGTGCTTCCCATAAGAATAACGATTTTTGGATTAATTATGGATATATGTTCTTTTAGAAATATTGAGTAACGTTTTATTTCTTGAGCTGTTGGCTTTCTATCTTCAGGAGTTTTAAAATTAATTGAATATGTTAAATATATTTTTTCTTTTTTTATATTAATTGCAGATAACATTTTTTCCAGAAGTGTACCCACTTCTCCTTGGAATAGTCTACCTGAATTATCTTCTTCTAATCCAGGAGCTTCCCCTATTAACATTATCTCGCTATCTACATTGCCACTTCCTAATAAAATTCTTTTTGAGTTTTTCTTTAAATTACAATTTTCAATTGAATTTATTTTTTTCTCAAGAACAAATAATTGGTCTCTTTTTTTTTGATTTATATTATCCTCCAAATTTTCAATTATTTTAAGCCTATTAATTGGTTCGCTACTAAATAAAAAATCAGACTCAATACTATCTATCAATTCTTGAACGTATTTGCCATTTTGATTTAAATTATTTTTAGTCATAATGCATCTAAATGTTTTTTAAAAAAATTAAATTTATATTAATATTATGCCTATTCTACCAGACCCCTAGTTATTCTAAAAGTAATAGTTTAAAAAATTTTGAATTTAAAAACTTATCTAAATATTTTTCAGGTATTGTTGCTTTTGAAAATGAAGATAACTCTACAGCTTTAAATTTTTATGGTTCTTCAAAAATTTTAATAAATCAACATGAACCTTTTTTAAAAAAATATATTTCATCTTTAATTTTAGAAAAAAAAATTCCACAAGCTATTAATTTGATAAAACAAAATATTGGAAAAAATAATTCGAATTTTTTTGATGCTTATTTATTATTAATTATAGATAGTTTAAAAAGAGATAATTTAAATCAAGCAAATAATTATTTATCAGATGCGCTTATTTTTGTTGAAAATGATGGATTTAAAATAGCAATTTTAGAAAGCTTAAAACAATACATTTTCGTATTTACAGAAAATAAAATATTAGATGAAAAAAAAAATTTTGGTAAATTATCAATTATTTCAGAAACGTTCCAGAGATGTTATTTAGATGATCCAAAAACAGATGATTATTTTTTAGATTTAATCAATGATGATAAGGCAGATTATACAAGATATTTATATTTTTATTTAAGTTATTTAATAGATAAAAAAAGACTTAATGAAGTAAAAAAAATACTGAAAGATATTGATTACATACAAACCACCCTTTTATTATCTCAAGGAAAAAGCTGGATTGAAAATGGAAATAAAAAAAAGTTAAATCAAGTTTTTAATTGTAGAAATCACAATGATGTAATTAGTGAGTTTTTATTTTTAATTTCAAACCTTTATTCTTCTCAAGATAACTTTAAAAGATCAAATATTTATTTGAATCTATCAAATTTTTTAAACCCAAAATTCATATTTAATTTATCTCTTGCAGCTGAAAATTATTATGAAAATAATCAGTTTGAAAAAGTAAAAGCTTTATTAAAACATTTCAAAAAAGAGGATGATTTCTATTATTGGTATCGCATAAAAAAGGAAGCTCAAATTATCGCAAAGCAAAGAGATAAAAAAGAATCATTAAATTATATTACCTCCGAATTCGATAAAATTCATAATCCAAATAATAAAATATTATTTGATATTGCAAATTTTTATAAAAATTCAAAAAAATATAAAGATGCAATAAGATATTATTCCAAAGTTATAAATAATGAAAATTTAGATTTAGAAACAAAATCAGACTTACTCTATAGAAGAGGAGGAAGCTACGAAAGAATTGGAGAATACGAAAAGGCTGATAAAGATTTATTCCACTCATTAGAAATCAGACCGAATGATGCATACGTCTTAAATTATCTAGCTTATTCATGGCTAGAAAGAAATTATAGGATACAGGAAGCAATTGAAATGTTGGAAAAAGCTTATGCATCCAAAAGTAATGATCCATATATTATTGACTCAATAGGTTGGGCATATTTTTTGATTGATGATTATATAAAAGCGGAGTCATATTTAAAAAGAGCAGTGGAATTAATGCCTAATGATCCAATCGTAAACGATCATTATGGTGATATCTTATGGAAGTTAGGTTACAAAATTCAAGCGAGATATTTTTGGAAAAGTGTTTTAAAAATGAGTAATGCTGATGAAGAGATGATTAAAAACATTAGTATTAAAATACTTGATGGTCTTAAAAGTTCTTAAATGAAATACAGTTTATTAAAATCATATGCAAAAATAAATTTGGCATTAAATGTTGTAGGAAAGTCTAAATCTTTACACAAGATTGAAAGCCTTATAGCTTTCGCAAATTTGCATGATAAAATAATGATTAAAAGGACTAAATCTAAAAAACATAATATATTTTTTTTTGGAAAATTTTCAAAAAATATAAGTAAAAATAATACCGTCTCAAAATTATTAAAATTATTAGAAAAAAAAAAATTACTTATTGATAAAAAGTTCAATATAAAGATTAATAAAAAAATTCCAAACAAAGCTGGTTTAGGCGGTGGGTCTATGAATGCTGCTAGTATCTTGAATTTTTTTATAAAAAAAAAGATTATCAAAACTAATAAAAAAGAAATTATAAAGATTTCAAAAGAGATTGGATCAGATGTTGTTTTAGGCCTAAATACAACAAACTCGGTATTAAATACCAATAATCAGATCAAATATTTTTATAACTGCAAAAAAATGTATATACTGATTGTAAAACCAAATTTTGGTTGTTCGACTGCAGAAATATATTCTAAAGTAAAAAAATTCAACAAGGCTATATTTAAAAACCCTTACAAAGAAATGTTTGATCTAGATTACTTAAAAGAAATGGAGAATTCTTTAGAGCCAATAGCATTATCCAAATATCCTAAATTGAAAATTATTAAGTTATTTTTAGAAAATTTATCAACATCAAATTTTGTAAGGATGACTGGTTCAGGATCTGCTTTAGTTGCATATTTTCATTCAAAAGAAAGATGCTATAAAGCTAAAAAACAGTTTAGTAGAAAATATAAAAATTACTGGTGTATAGCTTCAAAAACTATATAAATTTTATTTTTTTATGTTATACGAACTTAATATTGGGGCGTAGCCAAGCGGTAAGGCACGGGTTTTTGGTACCTGCATCCTAGGTTCGAATCCTAGCGCCCCAGCCAATTATGAAAAATTTTTTTGATAAAATATTTTTTAGATCTAATAATTTAGATTATATAAGTTTAAGAATTAAAGATTTAACTCAAAAAACTCCATCTAGCAAAATTTTTGAAGCTATTAATTCCTATTCACTTGAAAGTGAAATTAGATATGTTGGAGGATGTATTAGAAAAATAACAAATAATGAAAAAGTAGATGATATTGATTTAGCAACCAATTT
>CABXTO010000037.1 GCA_902515195.1 uncultured Pelagibacteraceae bacterium | reverse complement strand
CGACAATAAATATTGATGATCAGAATATCTAAATTTACATTATTATTCTATTTGATTATTAATATACTTAATATTTCAAATAGTAACGAAAATTTTTTTAACAAAGGTCTCAAATTATTTGAAAATAAGAAATATGAAGATGCTAAAATTACTTATGAACACAGATTAATTGATGACATGGTTGCATGTGCAATGAAATGGAGTGGAAAATATATTTGGGCATGTAAAAATTATGATGGAGATGTTCAATCTGATACAATGGCTCAAGGATATGGGTCTTTAGGCTTAATGACAAGCACGCTACTTACACCTGATGGAAAAATTATGGAAGCAGAAGCCGCTCACGGAACCGTTACAAGACACTTTAGAATGCATCAAGAAGGAAAAGAAACTTCAACTAATCCAATTGCTTCTATATTTGCCTGGACAAGAGGGTTAGCTCATAGAGGTAAGCTTGATAATAATAATGAACTAATAAAATTTGCAAATACGATTGAGCAAGTTTGCATTGATTGTGTGGAAAATGGCTCAATGACAAAAGATCTTGCAATATTGATAGGACCTTCTAGTAAATATCTTACTACTAATCAGTTTTTAGATGTAATTGATAATAATTTAAAAAAGAAACTAAATTAAATCCTTCAACCTTTTAAAGGCTTCATCAATTTTATTTTTATTTTGACCACCTGCTTGTGCAAAATCTTTTCTTCCTCCCCCTCCTTTGCCACCTATAATCTCTGAGCCTAATTTTGCAAATTTTACTGCATCATATTTATCAACTAATTTATCTGTAATACCAACTGCTAAGCCAACTTTGTCTTCACCACTTGCAAAAACAATTACAATACCATCACCTAATTCTTTTTTGCCATTGTCAACTAATTTTCTTAAATCTTTAGGTGGCAAACCTTTAACTGTTTGAAATCTAACCTTAATATTCTTAATTGTTTCATCCTTTATAATATTTTTAGTTTTATCCTGAAGAACTGAACTAACATTTAGTTGTTCAAGTTGCCTTGTAAGATTCTTTATAATTTCTTTTAGATCTTTGTTATCAACATTTGGTTTGCCTCCTAATTTAACTATTTGTGTAGATAGCTCTTTAATATTTTCCTCATCTTTTTGAGTTGATAAAGTCGAGATCTTTTCTTTATTTTTGATGAAATCTTCAAGTTGTTTATCTCTTAACGCTTCAACTCTTCTTACTCCAGCTGCAATAGATGATTGACTTACAGTTTTGAATTTCCCAATATCTCCAGTATTTTTTACATGGGTTCCACCACACAATTCTGTTGAAAAATATGTATTTTGTTCCTTACCCATTGATACAACACGAACTTCTTCTCCGTATTTTTCACCAAAAAAAGCCAAAGCACCTTTTTCTATTGCTGTTTTTGGTGTCATAATTCTTGTTGTTACTTCAGAGTTATTTGAAACATATTCATTAACTAATTTATCAATTATTTCTAACTCTTCATTGGTAATTGGTTTCATGTGACTGAAATCAAATCTTAATCTATCTGGTGCTACTAAAGATCCTTTTTGCATAACATGTTTTCCTAAGGTTCTTCTCAAGGACTCATGGAGCAAATGTGTAGCGGAATGATATGCTTTAAGATTATTTCTTCTCTCAACATCTATTTTCATCTCTACAACATCATTGATTTTTATTTCACCAGATTTTAAAGATCCATAGTGAACAAATAAATCTCCAAGTTTTTTTTGTGTGTCCTCTACCTCAAAAACAGAATTACCAGAAACGATTACTCCTTTGTCTCCGAGTTGTCCCCCAGACTCCCCATAAAACGGAGTTTGATTTGTAATGATTATTCCTTCTTCACCAGAAGATAAGGATTTTGTCTCTTTATTTTTCTTTATTAAATTCAATACAACACCCTCAGATTGGTTAGACTCATATCCTAGAAATTCCGTGGGACCTGTTTTATCTTTAATTGAAAACCAAATCGCTTCTTCGGAACTATCTCCAGAACCTTTCCAGTTCTTTTTTGCAAGCTCTTTACTTTTTTTCATCAATTCTTCAAATTTATTATGATCAACTTTTAATGATTTATTTTTTAAAATATCTTCCGTTAGATCTAATGGAAAACCATAAGTGTCGTACAATTTAAAAGCCACCTCACCAGGTAAAACCCCTTGTATTTTTGAAATCTCATCATTTAAAATTCTTATACCCCTATCAAGTAAAACTAAAAATTTTTCCTCTTCCATTCTTAAAGTTTCTTTTATTAAAGATTCAGATCTCTCAAGTTCAGGATAATTTCCTGACATCTCTTTTTTTAATGAATCAAAAATTTTGTAAAAAATTGGCTCCTTAGATCCTAACAAATGAGAATGTCTCATCCCTCGTCTCATAATTCTTCTCAAAACATATCCACGACCTTCATTTGAAGGCAAAACACCCTCTGCTAAAAGAAATGAACTTGCTCTTAAGTGATCAGCGATCACTCTAAAACTCGAAATATTATTTAATGCTTGATTGACTTTTGTTACTTCAGATATTGAGCTTATTAGTTTTTTAAAATGATCCGTTTGATAATTATCATGTGTGCCTTGTAAAAGAGCAGCAATTCTCTCTAATCCCATACCTGTATCAACAGATGGTTTTGGCAAATCTATTCTTTTATCTTTTGAAACTTGCTCATACTGCATGAAGACTAAGTTCCAAATTTCAATAAAACGATCTCCATCCTGATCTTTAGTTCCTGGCAATCCACCTTTTAAATGATCACCATGATCGTAAAATATTTCTGAGCAAGGACCACATGGACCAGTTTCACCCATCGACCAGAAGTTATCTGTTGTTGAAATTCTTATTATTCTATCATCACTTAAACCTGCTATTTTCTTCCAGAAATTAAAAGCCTCATCATCTTCATGAAAAACGGTTACATAAAGTCTATTTTTATCTAAGCCAAAATCTTTAGTGATTAAATTCCATGCAAGTTCAATTCCTCTCTCTTTAAAATAATCTCCAAAAGAAAAGTTTCCCAACATTTCAAAGAAAGTATGGTGCCTTGGTGTGTAACCAACATTTTCTAAATCATTGTGTTTACCACCAGCCCTTACACATTTTTGAGAGGTAGTTGCTCTTTGATAATCTCTTTTTTCAAGACCTGTGAATACATTTTTAAACTGTACCATTCCTGAATTAGCAAACATTAATGTTGGATCATTATTTGGGACTAAATTACTTGATTCAACAATCTTATGATCATTTTTCTCGAAGTATTTAAGGAACGTGCTTCTTATTTCATTTAATGATTTGTCCGCCATATTTTTTAAAATACAGCTTTTTTATTCTATGTCTAGATAACGATAAGGGGGAAAAGGCGCTTACTATAAGCGCCTTTATAATTTAAAGATGACCTTCAATTTTAGTTCTTTTTAGCTGGAGCAGCTTCTTTACTAGCTTCTTCTTTTTCAGCTACTTTCTTCTCTTTTTCAATCTTTTCTGGACTTAATGGATTTCCTTCAATCTTTTTGGAGATCACACCTGCTTTTTCCCTAATTGCCATTTCAATCTCTGCAGCAACTTGTGGGTTTTGAGCTAAATAGAGTTTAGCATTTTCTCTGCCTTGACCTATTTTTTCACCCTTATAAGCATACCATGCTCCTGATTTTTCAATAATATCAGCTTTAGCACCAAGGTCCACTAACTCGCCCATTTTGCTAATTCCTTTTCCATACATCAAGTCAAACTCAACAACTTTAAATGGTGGTGCAACTTTATTCTTAACTACTTTCACTCTTGTAGAATTACCAATAATTTCATCTTTATCTTTGATGGCACCAATTCTTCTAATATCCATTCTGACAGATGAGTAAAACTTTAATGCGTTTCCACCTGATGTAGTTTCAGGACTTCCAAACATAACTCCAATTTTCATTCTGATTTGGTTAATGAAAATCATCATCGTGTTTGTGTTTGAAATTGAACCAGTTAATTTTCTTAAAGCCTGACTCATTAATCTTGACTGAAGACCAACATGATGATCTCCCATCTCTCCTTCGATTTCAGCCTTTGGAGTTAAAGCTGCAACTGAGTCAATTACTATAACTGAAATAGAGCCTGATTTTACTAGTGTATCTGCTATTTCTAAAGCTTGTTCACCAGCATCTGGTTGTGAAATTAAAAGCTCTTCAGTATTAACTCCTAATTTTTTTGCATAAACTGGATCTAAAGCATGTTCAGCATCAACGAATGCACAAATTCCACCTGCTTTTTGAGCTTCAGCAACGACTTGTAATGCTAAAGTTGTTTTTCCAGAAGACTCTGGTCCATAAACCTCAATAATTCTTCCTTTAGGTAAACCACCTATTCCTAAAGCTAAATCTAAACTTAAAGATCCTGTAGATATCGACTCGATATCCATAGCTCTTTTTTCACCTAGCTTCATAACTGAACCTTTTCCAAAATTGTCAGTTATCTGGTTAATTGCAGCATCTAATGCTTTGTTCTTTTCTTTAATATCCATTTCTTGATCTTTAGTAGACTTAACTACCTTTAGGTTATTTTTTGTCATTTTTAGCCCTTTTTTTTAATTTTTTTAATATTCGAATCATAAAATAAATGTACACATTTTGTTCTCATTGGCAAGATCTATTTAATTAAGGATCAAAAAGGTAATAATTACTTAATTTTGAGATAATCGCTAGTAAGCAAACCAACTGACTTGAGAAGGTTAAATTGAGAAAGGATGTAGTTTCTTTCCGAATCTGCTAAGGAAATTTGAGCACTAAGTAATAAGGAATTAGATTGAATTACCTCTAAAGTAGTTCTGTCTGAACCACTATTATATTCTGCAACTACACCTTCATTTGCAATTTCAGCAGCATTAACTTGAGCTCTTACTGAATTTAATAAACTTTGACTTGATTGATAATTTGACCAAGCACTAGCAACATCTGTTTGGTTTTTTGTGCTCATATTTTGAAGTAGTAAATTTTTTTGTAATTCTAGACTTTTGGACTTATTCAAGGTTGCATAATTTTTTCCACCAGAATAAAAAGGCCAAGTTACTGATGCTTTTAAAGTATCAACGTCTTTCTCATCATAAGTAGCACTCAAATCATCAGTCATAGATCTGTCAAATGAAATAGATGCTGTTGGAGCTAAATCTGACCGAGCACTAGTAATATCTTTTTTAGATTGTTCGTGTTCTAATTTAGCTATTATTAAATCAGGATTATTTTTCTTAGATAATTCTAAAGCTCTATTCAACTCTATTGGTAATCTTGCTTCAAATATTGATGCTTTTTCCAATAATTCTGGATCATTTAATTTTCCTATGATATTTTCATAATTAAGTTTCCTTGTTAAAAAATCATTTTCTGCTTGAATTAATTTTGCTTGAGCTCCTGCCAAAGACGACTCCGACTGGGCAACATCTGATAAAGATATATTACCTCTTTCGAGTCTAATTCTGTCTGTTTCAACTTGTCTGTCTAATAAATTCACATTTGACTTATTAATTTTAAGTTTCTCATTAGCTGTAACTAATCCAGTATAAGCTTCTATAGACTTGTACAAAATATCTTGTTCTTTTTTCATAAGCTTTGCTTTTGCCAAATCAATACCAATTTTACTTTTTTTTAACTCAGCACCTCTACCAAAATCTATTAGTGTTTGAGTAATTGTAATTGATTGGATTGTTGGATCTACATTAGTTATAGCTGCATTTGAACCATTTCTATTTGTAAGTTTATCTATTTCTTCTTGGCTTTTACTTCCACTTAAAG
>CABXTO010000036.1 GCA_902515195.1 uncultured Pelagibacteraceae bacterium | reverse complement strand
TTATTTTTATAGAAAACATTACGGTTTAAATAAAGCTATTTATAATTTTTCTGGAAAATTAATTAAATCATTTTTTAAAACAATTTTTTTTACACTTACTTTTCAAGAAGAAAAAAAAAATAAATATTTATATAGATTTCTTGGTTTACTAAATTCTTTTCTTAACAGATCATCGTTTTTCAGAGGAGAATATTAAGTTTTTATTTTGCTCTTTTTACAAAATAAATTCCTATTACAACAGCAATTAAAGAAATCAATACTTTTATAGTAATTAATTCTTTTAAAAAAATATAACTTAAAATCGTCCCAAATATTGGTATTAAGTAAGAAACTTGAGACTGAAATATCAATCCGTTATTTACTAAAATTCTAAATCTTAACAACCATGCAAAACCAGTTGAAACTAATCCCAAATAAATCACTGAAATTGTTGAGTCTAATCTTGGAGTATTGTTCCAAGGTTGTTCCATAAAACTTACAAGTGGAATTAAAATTATAACTGCCCAAATTAGGATTGAACCTGTTACATTTTCATTCTTTTTCTTACTAATTTTGAGAGTTAAAACTCCACCAATTACATAACAAGTAGAGCCTAGAAGTATTAATAATGCTGATATAAAATTATTTTCATTAATTAATAGATTGTCTGAAAATAGATAAAGAATTCCTGAAAAACCGATTAATATCCCAAATGTTTTTATAAAATTAAATTTTTCATTTTTTGTATAAAAGTGTCCTAAGACAGTTGAGCTTAATGGTGTAGTCGACATTAAAATAGCTGCTAAGTTACTTTGGACTGATTTTACTCCATAGGCGATTAAAAAAAAAGGCGCAACTAAATTTATAAATCCTATCATAGCAAACCAATGCCAATCTTTGGAAAAAGCCTCTATTTTTATATTTTTCAAATAACAAAGTAACAAAACAGGGATTGCTCCAAAAAACACTCTTAGAAAAGCTATTGTTACAGGTCCGAAAGAATAAGTTGCTATTTTAATATTAAAAAAAGCAGAAGCCCAAATTAATGCTAGCAAAATCAATAATAAATAATCTAGTAATTTTGGTTGTTTCATTCCGTTATTTCTTTAATTGAACCATTGGTAATTTTTTGTAAATCTTTAAAATTTATTTTAAAAACACAGTTGGGGTGTCCAGCTGCTGCAAAAAGAGATGTAAATCTTTCTAAAGAATTGTCTATAAAAATATTAATATCATTTAAATGGCCAATTGGTGAAACTCCTCCAATAGTATAACCAGTAATATTTTTGACATCATCTGCTGAAGCCATTGACACTTCTTTGATGTTTATTACTTTTTTTATCTTATTTAGTGATGCTTTTTTATCTCCTGCTATCAAACATAAAGTGAAAGAATTGTCTGTTTTAAAAAGAAGACTTTTAACAATTGCCCCAACATCGCAATCTAAAGATGAGGCTGCTTCAAGTGCTGTTCTTGCAGAAGTATCTAAAATAATAACTTTTTGATCTGATTTAAATTCCTTAAGTAATCTTTCTACCCTTTTTACAGGTTCTTTATCTAATAAAGTCATTATTCAACTTTTAATTGTTAGCTATTTAGTCATAAAATTATACACTTATGTAAAAATTGCATAGGTGTTATTAAGTAAAAGAACATCATTTATCAGTCTTTATTTGATAATACAATGCACAGATTTTAAAGGAGAAAAAATGACCACTAAAGATGTCTTGAAATTTATTAAAGATAAAGAAGTAGAATTTGTTGATCTAAGATTTACTGATCCTAGAGGTAAATTACAACATCTGACTATGGACTCATCAATTGTAGATGAAGATATGCTAAAAGACGGTGTTTTCTTTGATGGTTCATCTATTGCTGGTTGGAAAGCTATAAACGAGTCTGATATGATTTTAAAACCAGACACTTCAAGATTCTTTTTAGATCCTTTTACTTCACACAATACTGCAGTACTTTTTTGTGACATATTAGATGCAGTTAAAAAAACTCCTTATGAAAGAGATCCAAGAGGTGTAGCAAAAAAAGCTGAGGAATATTTAAAAGCTTCAGGGATTGGTGATAAAGCTTTTTTTGGTCCTGAACCTGAATTTTTTGTTTTTGATGATGTTAGAATAAAGAATGATATGAATGAATGTGGTTTTAAAATTGATAGTAAAGAAGGTCCTTATAATTCTGGAAAAGAATATGAAAATGGTAATATGGGTCACAGACCTCCTGTAAAAGGTGGCTACTTTCCAGTACCTCCTGTTGATAGTGAACAAGATATGAGGGGGGAATATTTAAAAAATTTAAAAGAAGTTGGTATAAAAGTTGAAAAACATCATCATGAAGTAGCTCCAAGTCAACATGAGCTTGGGATGTATTTTGGAACATTAGTTGACCAAGCTGATAACGTTCAGTTGTATAAATATGTTGTACAAATGGTAACTCACTCTTTTGGTAAAACTGCAACATTTATGCCGAAACCAGTTGCGGGAGATAACGGTTCAGGTATGCATATTCACCAATCAATTTGGAAGGGTGATAAACCAGTATTTTCTGGCGATGCTTATGCTGGACTGTCTGAAATTGCTCTTCATTATATTGGTGGAATTTTAAAGCATGCTAAAGCAATTAATGCTTTTGCTAACTCAACAACTAACAGTTATAAAAGATTAGTTCCTGGATTTGAAGCACCAGTGCTTTTAGCGTACTCTGCAAGAAACAGATCGGCATCATGTCGAATACCTATTACATTAAGTAAAAAAGGTGCAAGATGTGAAATTAGATTTCCAGATGCATCAGGAAATCCATATTTGACTTTTGCTGCAATGCTGATGGCTGGTCTTGATGGGATAAAAAATAAAATTCACCCAGGTGAGTCTTTTGACAAAGACTTGTATGAATTACCACCTGAAGAAGTAAAAGCTATTCCAACTGTTTGTGGATCATTGAGAGAAGCAATGGAAAGTTTAGATAAAGATAGAGACTTCTTAACTCAAGGTGGGGTTTTTACTGACGATCAAATAGATGCATATATTGCACTAAAATTTGAGGAGATTCACAAGTTCGAACATGCACCTCATCCAGTAGAGTTTGAGATGTATTACAGTAGTTAATAATTACTGTCTTGTTGTAGCGATTGTATCTTTGTTAGCCCCTTTTTTTACAACATAATCCTGAGTACCGTTTGCACCAGTATTAACTTCTTTTCGAAGATCTTTAAAAAAAGTTTTTTCCTTTAAAGAATCTTTAAGGTTTTTAACAAGATTTTTAAATTCAAATTTGTTCATATGAGAATCATATACTAGTTATGCATATAATGCAATACTGCTATGCAACTTATGGGATACTGTTATTTAATCAATTTTAAATGACTCTCCACAGCCACATCTTTCAGTTTCATTAGGATTATTAAAGACAAAAGAAGAGGAAAATTCCTCTTTTTTATAGTCCATTTCAGTACCTAATAAATACATAACAGCAGCTGGGTCTATGAAAACTTTAACACCTTTATCCTCTATAATTTCATCATTTGGATTAATTTTTTTTGAATATTCCATTACATAAGACATACCTGCACAACCTCCAGATTTTACTGAAACTCTCACACCAACTGAATCTTTTTGTGCATCCGACATTATTTCTTTAATTCTTTTGGCTGCATTATCACTTAATTTAATTATTGGGTTCATTACAAGTTTAACTCCAACTTAGCAGCATCTGACATCATATCTTTATCCCAAGGTGGATCCCAAACTAATTGGAGATCAACATCGTCAATCCCTTCAACCTGCATGGCACCTTCTTTAACCTCTTTAGGCAAACTTTCTGCAACAGGACAGTTTGGAGTAGTTAGTGTCATCTTAATTTGAGCTTTTCGTCCCTCCACATTTATATCATAAATTAAACCAAGTTCATAAATATTTACAGGAATTTCAGGATCATAAATTTTTCTAATTTCATCAATAATTTTTTTTTTTAAATCCATAAATAACTAACTTTCAGTACTTATTTCTTTGCCATCATTTTCCATTGCTGAAACTAAAGTATGCCATGATAAAGTAGCACATTTTACTCTCATTGGATATTGTTTTACTCCAGATAAACACATTAATTTAGTTTTATCATCTTCTTTTAATAAATTCGTTTTTAATTCTGGGTTCTCTTTTATCATCCCTAGAAAATCTTCAATAATTTCTTTAGCTTCATTATCGCTTTTACCTTTTATCAAATCAGTCATTATTGAAGCTGATGCCATTGAAATGGCACATCCACTTCCTTCAAAAGATATATCCTCAACTTTTCTTTGATCATTTAATTTTAAATATACATGTACGTTATCTCCACACAGTGGATTGTTTCCTTTTGCATCTTTATTGAAATTTGCAGTCTTACCTAAATTTCTAGGATTCTTTCCATGTTCTAAAATTAGTTCTTGATAAAGTTCTTTTAAATTCATTTTAAGTCAAAAATTTTTTTACAATTATTAATTCCCTCGTTTAATTTATCCAAATCATCCTTAGTATTATATACTCCTAAAGATGCTCTTGCACTTGCTGGTATATTCAATTTATCATGAAGTATTTGACAACAATGATGGCCTGCTCTTATTGCTACACCAGTTTCATCTAAAATAGTTGCAATATCGTGTGGATGAACTCCTTCAATTGTAAAAGACAATACTCCACCACGCTCCTTAGGATTCCCAATTAATCTAACAGAGTTATTTTTTTTTAAAATTTCTTGACCATATTCTATTAATTCTTTTTCATGATTGATGATATTTTCTATACCAATACTTTCTAAGAACTTTATTGACTGATCAAAAGCAATTACTTGGGCTGTTGCCATTGTTCCTGCTTCATATTTATTTGGAAGATCACCATATGAAATTCTATCTTTTTTTACTTCATTGATCATACCGCCACCACCTTGATAAGGAGGAAGTTGTTCAAGCCATTTTTTTTTTCCATACAAAACTCCTAGTCCTGTTGGTCCATACATTTTATGACATGAAATTGCATAAAAATCACAATCTAAATCCTGCATATCTAACTTAAGATGGGGACCACCCTGACAACCGTCTACCACAACAATTATTCCTTTTGAATGAGCTAGTTGAGTTATTTCTTTAATTGGTAAAACAGCACCAGTAACATTTGATAAGTGGGTTATTGCTATAACTTTAGTTTTATTTGTAATTTCTTTTTCTATGTTTTCTATTGGAACCTCTCCATCTTTATTTATTTCAGCAAACTTTATTTTCACATTCTTAGATTTTCTTAAAAAATGCCAAGGTACATAATTTGAATGATGCTCTAATTCAGTAATCAAAATCTCATCATTTGGCTCTATGATAGTTTGGCCAAGAGTATTTGCTACTAGATTTAAAGCTTCTGTTGCTCCTTTAGTAAAAACTATTTCATTTTTATCCTTTGCATTAATATATTTCTGCACTGAAGACCTTGTATTTTCATACAAATTTGTAGCAGCAACTGCTAAATAATGAACACTTCTACCAACGTTAGAAAACTGTTTAGAGTAAAAGTCATTTATTCTGTCTAATACAACTTTGGGTTTTTGAGATGAGTTAGCACTATCTAAATAAACTAAGTCGTTATTATGAATTTTTTCATCAAAAATCGGAAATTCTTTTTTAATTTTGTCTATATTCATTCTTTTAACCCAATGATATTTTTAATTAAATTTTTAATCTCTGAGTCTGTTACTTTTTCAACAACATCTAGTAAGAAACCATTAATTAAAAGTTCTTTTGATTGTTTATAATTAAGACCTCGAGACATTAAATAAAAAATTGAATTTTCACTCAAATTCCCAGATGCTGATCCATGAGAACATTTAACATCATCAGCATATATTTCTAATTCTGGTTTAGCATTGAACTCTGAGGTTTCATCTAACAATATTGCTTTACTTAATTGATATCCATTCGTTTTTTGAGCTTTTGAGTCAACATATATTCTTCCTTGATATGCAGCTTTTGAATTTTTTCCAAGCACACTTTTTATAAGCTGATAACTTTTAGTATTTTCGACTAAATGATTAACGGTACTTCTAATTTCATGCTGTTGATTTTCCATTAATGAAAAAATACCATTTACAAAAGCAGAAGAGTATTCTCCTTTTAAATTACAATTAATTTCATTTTTGAAATAATTCGAACCTGAAGATAATATAAATGTTTCCGAAATACTATTA
>CABXTO010000035.1 GCA_902515195.1 uncultured Pelagibacteraceae bacterium | reverse complement strand
TATCGCATCATATACAAGAAGATTTTTAATTTTCTCCCTTTTTGAGTATACTATAATTGAACTAAAGTTTTTATGTCTTTTTCTAAAAAATTTTCTAAATGATGCATCTCCTTTGATCTGTTTCAAGTTTTTCATTAGAAATTAAATATTTAAGCCTTTTATTTGTACATATCTTTTTTTATGATCATTATTATAACTAAAGATTAATTCTATCAAATTTTTTGGTTTTACTTTAATGATCTGAGGCCATTCAATTAAAGTTATAGAATTTTCTTTATCCATTAATAAACCCAAGTTGTTTAATTCTTCAGCAGATTTTAATCTAAATAAATCATAATGATTAAATTTGGTTTGATGTACTTGATACTCGTTTAATAAGTTAAATGTTGGGCTGGTTACCTCGGTTTGATTTAATTTATTTTCCTTCTGACAATGGTTGATTAAATATTTTACAAAAGTGGTTTTACCCACTCCCATTTCACCATATAGAAATATAACATTTCCTAATTTAAGTTTTTTCAATATGTTTCTAGCAAATTCTTCCGTTTTATTTTCTGAAGATAAATCTATTATATCACTCTTAGTAGCGATAGGCATTAGGTTTGAAGGGACCCTCTACTCCAACACTGATGTAGTCCGCTTGCTCTTTTGATAATTTTGTTAATTTTGCTCCGACCTTTTTAAGGTGAAGAGTTGCAACTTTTTCATCTAAATGTTTGGGTAAAACATAAACTTTATTTTCATAATTTTTATAATTGTTCCAAAGTTCTATTTGAGCAATTACCTGATTAGTAAATGATGCGCTCATAACGAAGCTTGGATGACCTGTGGCACAACCTAAATTTACTAACCTTCCTTCTGCTAATAGTATTATTCTTTTTTTACTTGGAAGTTCTATTTCATGTACTTGGGGTTTAACCTCGGTCCATTTATAATTTTTTAATGCTTCAACTTGAATTTCATTATCAAAGTGACCTATATTACATAAAATTGCTCTATCTTTCATTTCTCTCATATGATCTGCTGTAACAATATCTTTATTGCCTGTAGCAGTTACAACTATGTCAGCTTTACCTATGGCTTCCTCCATTAAAACAACCTCGTATCCCTCCATTGCAGCTTGTAAGGCACATATTGGATCTGCTTCAGTTACTAAAACTCTTGCTCCACTTTGTCTTAAAGATGCTGCACTTCCTTTTCCTACATCACCAAACCCTGCAACAATTGCTATTTTACCTGACATCATGACATCTGTAGCTCTTCTTATTCCATCAACTAAACTCTCCCTACAACCATATAAATTATCAAATTTTGATTTAGTTACAGAGTCATTTACATTAATCGCTGGAAGCAATAGTGATTTTTCCTTTTCCATTTTGTTTAAAGCTTTAATTCCTGTTGTTGTCTCTTCAGAAACACCCTTTACATCTTTAAGTAAATCTTTGTATTCGTTATGCATTATTGCAGTAAGATCTCCTCCATCATCCAACAACATGTTTGGTTTCCAATCTTTTTTACCAACAATAGTTTGCTTAATACACCAAAGATATTCCTCTTCGGTTTCACCTTTCCATGCATACACAGGGATACCAGCTTTAGCAATCGCAGCTGCAGCATGATCTTGCGTTGAAAAAATATTACAAGAAGACCATCTTACTTCAGCTCCTAAATCAACTAAAGTCTCAATCAATACAGCTGTTTGGATTGTCATGTGTAAACAGCCTATAATTTTAGCTCCTTTTAAAGGTGACTTACCTGAATATTCTTCCCTTAAAGCCATTAAACCAGGCATTTCACTCTCAGCAATTGAAATTTCTTTTCGTCCAAATTCTGCTTGAGATATATCTTTTACTTTGAAATCATCCATGGTCGGTTTTCTAACAATAAAGGATTAATTAATCAATAGCACTCTTTACACATTGGGAAATATAATCTCCATACTTGCACCCTTTTGGTCTGTTCTATTAGTAGCTTTAATTGTAGCATTATGTAGATCGACTAAATTTTTGACGATGTTTAAACCTAAGCCAGAATGTTGGCCAAATTTATCTGGTCTATTACTATAAAATCTCTTAAATATTTTAGAAGTATCTTTTTCTTTAAACCCTTGTCCTTTATCTAATACATTTACATGAACTTTATTCTCGTTTGACTTTGAAACTTTTACTACTACCTCACTACTATCTTCACTAAAAGATACAGCATTATCTAAAAGATTTGCTATTATTTGTTCAATTCTATTCTCTATACCATTAACAAAATATTTATTTTTTTTATCATTTTCATAAAAAATCTTAATTCCTCTTTTAAGTTTATATATATTATTAAAGTCATCTACGACTGACATAATAATTGGTTCAATATCTATTTTTTTAATTTTTTCTTTACTCAATGCCACTTCATCTTTAAGTATCTGAGAATAATCAGTTATAAGCCTTTCAATTCTTTGCACATCATGAGTCAAAATATCAATCAATTTAATTCTTTGATCAATATCGGTAGTGTCGTGTAAAATCTCTGATGCACTTTTTAAAGATGCTAGAGGATTTCTTATTTCATGAACTAAATCTGTTGAAAAATTTTCTGCATGTGTAATTCTTTTTTGTAGTTCAAATGTCATATCATCTAATGAATTTGATAATAATCCTAATTCATCATTTCTTAACTTTAATATATCTATATTCGTAGTTTTTGGATTTTTATTTTTTATAGTTTTTGTATAACTAACAAGATTTTTTATCGGTTTAAGAAAATATCTATTAAGTACAAATGAAAAAATTAATATAACTACTCCAACTGCCATTGCTGTTCTTATTATAAACGACTTCCTTTCATCAATTGCTGCCTTAATATCGTTTGCATTCTCGGTAATAGCTAAATAACCAATATTCTTGCCGTTTTGCATGACATTCTTAATTGTAGTTAATTTAAATTTATTAAATTCTTCCTGTGTGAAAGTGAATGGGATTCCAAAATTTTTTGAAGCGGCATAATTAAATAAAACATCATTTAAGGAAACAGCATGATCATTACCAATATCAATATTTTTTTTTTCTGTTATTTCTTTAGTTTTTTTTTCATTCAAAATTTCTAATTCTACTGTGTCCAATCTTTTAGAAAATGATCTAGGATCAAGATCTAAAGTATCTGTATCTCCAACTAAGTTTAATTCATTATCAAAAAATATCACCCTGTCTAGATTTTGAAAAAGGAATCTTGTTGAAAATAAAAAGCTTCTAATATCTTCCTCAATAAATTTAACATTTAATCTAGTAAGGTTATCAATTGTATTATTAATAACCTCAATGTGGTTTGAGGATTTTTTTTTAATTAAATTTGGTTGAACATTGTTAATGTAAATAAATGTAAACAGACCTATAATGGTAAAAAAAATTAAATTTATGAATAAAAATTTTTTTAAAATAGATAGATTCTTAAGAATATTGTTGAACATTAGCTAACATTCCACCTATACCCACTCCCATATCTTGTTTCTATAGCTGAAAATTCAGGGTCAACTTTTTTGAATTTTTTTCTAATTCTTTTAACGTGACTATCTATTGTTCTATCTTCAATATCAGTATCCTCTCTATAAGCTATATCCATCAACTGTGCTCTTTCTTTAATGATACCTGGCCTCTTTGCTAATTCTTTAACTAATAAAAATTCAGTCGTTGTTAATTTATCAGGTAATTGTTTTCCATCCCACTCACATTCAAGTTGAGAAGGATCAAGTTTAAGTTTTCCATGTGAAATGATACTTTTATTTTCTTCTATAATTTCCTTTGTATCTTTTTTTCTAAGTTGAACTCTTATTCTTTCTATCAATACCTTTATTGAAAATCCCCCAGATTTTTTAACAAAATCATCAGCACCTAATTTTAAACCAAGCAATTCATCTATTTCATCATCTTTGGATGTTAAAAAAATTACAGGTAATGAACTTTTTTTTCTTAATTTCTTTAACAATTCTTCTCCATCCATTTTTGGCATTTTAATATCAATTATTGCTAAATCTGGAGGAGTTCGTGTTAAACCAATTAAAGCACTTTCTCCATCAATATACGTTTGTACGTTAAATCCTTCTTTTTCTAAAGCTATACTAAGACTAGTAAGTATATTTCTGTCATCATCTATTAAAGCAATAGTTTGTTTATGCATATCCTAATATAAAAATACTAAATTGTTCTAATTTGGGCAATTAAATTAATGAAGCGCACCCCAGTTATCACCAATATTTAAATCCACAGTTAAAGGTATGGAAAAGGTATGCTGCTCACTCTTTGCTACACTCGACATTTCCTCAATTATTAATTTACTGATTCTTTTTGCCTCTTCTTTAGGGGTTTCAAAAATTAATTCGTCATGAATTTGAAGTAGCATTTTAGTTTTTTTATTCTTTTGTTCATTTAGTTTTTTATCTAATCTTATCATTGCTAACCTCATTATTTCTGAAGCTGAGCCTTGAATAGGTGCATTAATTGCAGCACGTTCTTGAAAATTCCTAATATTAAAATTCTTATCATTAATATTTATAAAATGAGATCTTCTTCCAAAAATATTTCTGACAAAACCACTTTTTCTACAAAACTTGATTGTTTGATCCATATAAGATTTTATCTCAGGAAATTTTAAAAAATAAGCATTCAAAAATTCCTCAGCTTCAAAATTAGATACATTAATTTGTTTTGCTAAACCATATTGAGAAATTCCATAGATAATACCAAAATTAATTGCTTTTGCTTTTCTTCTCTGATCTTGATTAACTTTTTTAATATCAATATTAAATATCTGACTAGCAGTAAGTGAGTGAATATCTTCATTGTTTTTAAATGCCTTTTTCAGTTCTTTTACGTCAGCTAAATCTGCTAATATTCTCATTTCAATTTGATTATAATCGGCCGAAATTAAAACATGATCTTCTTCAGCAATAAAAGCTTTTCTTATATTTTTCCCATCTTCAGATTTAATTGGAATATTTTGTAAATTTGGATCACTAGATGCTAGTCTTCCAGTAGTAGTGGCTGCAAGTAAAAATGATGTATGTACTCTTTTTGTTTGAAAATTTATATGCTCTGGTAATGAGTCAGAATATGTATTTTTTAATTTAGATACTTGTCGCCAGTCTAAAATATATTGTGGAAATTTATGTCCTTTAAATGCTAGATCCTCAAGTACAGATGCACTTGTGGCAAAACTTCCTTTTTTAGTCTTTTTTAAATCAGCTATTTTAAGATCGTTGTATAAAATCTCTCCCAGTTGTTTTGGTGAAGCAATATTAAATTCTTTTTTGGATATCTTAAATACTTCTTTTTGAATTTTTTCTATTTTTTTTTCAAATTTTAATGATAAAATTTTTAGAAATTTTGGGTCAACTTTGATACCTTCAATTTCCATTAAAGCTAAAATTTCTATCATTGGTTTTTCAAATGTTTCATAGACATTTACCATTTTTTCATCCTTTAAACTTTTTTGAAATTTTTTGTATAATCTGTAAGTTATGTCTGCATCTTCAGCAGCGTAATCTTTTGCTTTTTCAATTTCAACTTCACTAAAATTTATTTCCTTTTTCCCAGATCCTACCAAATCTTTAAAAGCAATAGTTTTATGATTTAGATGAATTTCCGAAAGTGTATCCATATTGTGTCTATTTTTTCCAGAATCAAGTACATAGGACATCAGCATTGTATCCTCCATTGAGGAAATCTTTATCCCGTGTTTAAATAATACAATAAAATCAAATTTTATATTTTGACCTATTTTTTTAATACTGGAGTCTTCAAGTAACGGTTTAAGCTTTTCAAGAACTAAATCTTTATCAATTGATTTTTTTGAATTATGACCAATTGGAATATAACAAGCCTTTCCAATTTTAGTGCTTAAAGAAACCCCAATTAATTCTGCTTGGTGAGGATCTAATGAACTTGTTTCAGTATCTACAGCAACTTCACCTACTTCCTCAGCTTCTTTAATCCAATAATCAATTTCTTTTGGTTCAGTGATTAAGTGATAATCATTTTTATTAATTTGTTTTTGATTATTTTTTAACTCTGGTTTTTTTTTTAAGACCTTCAAAATTTGGTTCACCATAAGCTGAGATTGCTGAGCTTAACAATCTATTAAATTCCATTTCTCTTAAAAATTTGTAAAGCTTATCTTTATCAATCTCCTTAAGCGCGAATTCATTTAATCTTATGTTTACTGGAGCATCACGTCTTAAAGTAACTAATTTTTTACTAATAATTGCTTTATCTTTATTCTCAATAAGTGTTTCTCTCCTTTTATTTTGTTTAATTTCATTTGCAGATTTTAAAAGAGTTTCTAAATTTCCGTATTTATTAATTAACTCTGCAGCTGTTTTTATACCAATACCAGGTACACCAGGAACGTTATCACTGCTATCACCCGCTAAAGACTGCACATCAATTACTTTAGAAGAATCTACTCCAAATTTTTTTTGTACATCATCTTCTGTAATAAATTTATTTTTCATAGGATCAAATATTCGGACGTTTTTTTTAAATAATTGCATTAAATCTTTGTCTGACGAAACGATTGTAACCTTTGCACCAACTTTTAAAATTTGTTCAACATAAGTTGCTATCAAATCATCTGCTTCGAAGTTTGCCA
>CABXTO010000034.1 GCA_902515195.1 uncultured Pelagibacteraceae bacterium | reverse complement strand
TTCTATTTATATGTCTAGGAATTAATATTAAAACTAGATTTTTATAGGTTTTGATTAATTCATTTTGAATTTCAGCACATATATTTTCTTCTCCAGGGTGAGTACTTACAGCTGCCCAAATTTTTTTAGACTTAATAAAATTTTTAAACTCACTATCTAAATAATTATGGTTAATTTCATCTTGTATAAATTTCAAATTTCCTAAGTATTTGATATTTTTTATACCAAATTTTTTTAAATAAATTAGTGACTCTTTATTTTGTGGATAACAAAAATCAAAAGATTGAAAAAGAGTTTTTGAAAATGATCCAATTGTTTTCCATTTTTTAAAAGATCTTTCTGATATTCTTGCATTTAGTAAAATTTTTTTAATGGATTTATTTTTTAAATTTTTAAGCATGTTTGGCCAAATTTCAGAGTCAACGAAAATTGCTAAGTCTGGATGCCAATACTTTAAAAACCTTCTAGTAATATAATTGTTATCAATGGGAAAAAACTGGTGAATTGTTTTTTTAAATTTAAAATTATTAAACATTTTTGAGGAGCTTAGAGTAGTAGTCGTTACTAAAATTTGAGAAACCTTATTATCTTTTTCAAGACATCTAATTATAGGTATTGCGCTTTTTAATTCACCAACACTAACTGTGTGGAACCAAATTAGTTTACCTTTTTTTCTTTTTTTTGAAAAAAAGGCAAATTTTTCAAGAAATCTATTTGGATCTTCCTTTTTATTTAAAATTCTTATTAATATTATGATTGGAGAAAATAAAATTATTATATTTAAAATAAAACTATAAATATAAATCATTAATTTTTTTTTAATTGTTTTTCGTAAAAGTTTTTATAAGTGCTTGATATTTTTAAAAGATTATCATGATTTCCATTTTCAAGAATTAGACCATTATCAATAACATAGATATTGTTTGCGTTTAAAATAGTTGATAGTCTATGAGCAATAACAATTGTTGTTCTATTTTTTGTTAATTCTTTGATTGCTATTTGAATTTTATTTTCAGTTTCAGCGTCTAAAGAGGAAGTAGCCTCATCTAATAATACTATTGGACTTTTTTTTAACATTGCTCTTGCAATAGAAAGTCTTTGTTTTTCACCTCCAGATAATCTTACACCATTTTCTCCAATTAAAGTGTTGTATTTATTAGGTAATTTTTCGATAAATTCATGAGCAAATGAATTTTTTGCAGCCTCATATATTTCATCGTCATCAGCATCTAATTTTGCGTATTTAATATTATTTTTGATTGTATCATCAAATAGTGTTGTATCTTGGCTCACTAAGGAGATATTTTTTCTAAGTGAATAAAGATTTCTTTTATAAATTGACTGCTCATCTATAAATATATCTCCTGAAATGCAGTCATAAAACCTTGATATTAAATTTAGGATAGTTGACTTTCCAGCTCCACTGAGACCAATTAAAGCTGTCATTTTTCCACCTTCCATGAATAATTTAACAGACTTAAGAGCAGATTTTTCAGTGTTATCATATGAAAAATTTACATCTTTAAATTCGATATCCGCTTTATTGATCTTTAAATCAGGTAAGTTAATATCATCTTTTATTTCAGATTTTCTATCAATAACGGGTAAAACTCGTTTAGCAGCACTTACTCCTTGATTAATTGCTATATTTAAACCAGCTAATGATCTTACTGGTTGGTAAGCCAACATCATAGCAGCAAGAAATGAAAAAAAATTATTTACCTCTAGTTCACCATCTCTAATTAGTATTCCAGAATAAAAAATTAATATTCCAATCATTATACCAGTCAATGTTTCCATAATGGGGGTGTTTCTTGTAAAAATTTCAGTCATTTTAATTGCTTTTTCTTTTAAATTATTAATATCTTTTGATGATCTTTCTCTCTCAAAATTTTCAGCTTGAAAACTTTTAATAATTCTATGGTTTTTGAATATTTCTACTAATCTTTTTGTAAATAATGCTGAAGTATCCATTGTTTGTTTAGTTGCTTTATTAATTCTTTTTCCTAAGGATTTAGCAACTATTGTTGCAAGCGGGATCATGATTATTGCAATCAAAGATAATTTCCAGTTTTGAAAAAACATTACACCTAAAAGGCCTATTAAACTTAAGGTATCTTTAAACACATTTAATAAAGCTGTACTAATTAAATTTACTAACAATGAGACATCAAGAGTTAAATTTGAAATAAATTTTCCTGTGTGTATACCATCGATATATTTTGTGTCAGTGGATATTAAAGATTTCATCATATCTCTTTGAACACCTGCCTTTAATTCTTGTGATACACGTATCATAATAATTTTTGCTAAATAAAGAGATGTCCCTTTCACAAAAAAAACAATCATTATAATGACTGGAATTATATACATTAGTGAAACATCTTGATTAATAAAAATTTTTTCTATAGCAGGATCTAGTAAATATGCGATTGCCGATGTACTACCAGCAACTAAAATTGAAAAAAAAATTGCTAAAAGTATTTTTTTAAAATGTTTTTTTGTATAATCATGATAAAGTCGTTTAATAATTATTAAATTTTCATTCATTATATTAATTTTCCAATCAGGATATTTAAAAAAACTATTAATCCAAAATAATTGTTACTTTTAAAAATATTCAAACAAATATTTGGTTTGCTTGAATCAAATTTTTCAATTTGATAGATGAATAAATGAGCCGCTGGAAAAGCAAGAAGTAAAAAATATAACAAATTAAAGTTCATCATATAACCACCAAAAAAAAGTGAGATAATTAAAATTAAATAACATATTAATAAAAATGATTTAGCTTTACCTTTAAATTTAATAGAAGTTGATTTTAATCCAATTATTTCATCATCATGAATGTCTTGAAACCCATATATTGTGTCGTAACCTAGTGTCCAAAATATGGCTCCCAAGTAAAAAATTAGAGAAATCATATCTAATTGACCAATTATTGATGTCCAACCAAGAATTAATCCATAATTAAAAGTAATTCCAAGAAAAAGTTGTGGCCAGTATGTATATCTTTTCATAAGTGGATATGTAAAAGCCAATGGCATGGAACTTAAAGCTAAAATAATAGTAATAGTATTAAAATTAATTAAGACTATTAACGCTAAAAGACATAAAAAGGCCGCATATAACATACCAAGATGAACTGATATTTTTCCTGAAGCTATAGGTCTATTTTTAGTTCTTAAAACCTTTTTATCAAATTTTCTATCCAATATATCGTTTACAATACAGCCTGCTGATCTCATTAAAACTGAACCTAAAAAAAAGAGAATTAAATATATGAAGTAAGTGTTTAGGCTATTATTAAAATCATAAGCTAAAGTTAAACCCCAAGCACAAGGCCAAAAAAGCAACATGAACCCAATAGGCTTTTTGAGCCTAGTCAATTCAATAAATAACTTAAATTGGTTCATAAAATTTACTTGTAAATAACAAAGGCAAGATTGATAATCAAACTGATTCGTATGAATATAGATTACACTGTCACAGCTCTAATGTTTCCTGCTATACCTCTCCTTATGAGTGTCTACAGTAATAGATTTCATTCTTTAAGTAAATTAATTAGAGAATTGCACGATGAACATGTTTATGAAAAGCACATACCTGCAGAGTGGAAAAAACAGTTTATTAATTTAAGTGGAAGAATTGTTCTATTGAGATGGACTATTATGTTTGCGGCATTTGGATTCCTATTTAATATGCTGACAGTGCTTGGCCTTTATTTAGATGAAATTTTTATAGCAAGGGTAATCTTTGGATCTTGTTGTTTGTCTATGATTATTTCAATAATGTTTTTTATAAGAGAAATTCATATTTCTACAAATGCATTAAAACTTCATATGTCTGATATGGATGTAAAAGTCGACTAAGGAATAATTACAGCAGGTCCTAAAATTTTTCTATTTTCTAAATCTTGGTGAGCTTTAACGATTTCATCTAAAGAATATTTCTTAAAAATATTTAATTTAAATTTTTTGGTAATAAACATCTCAAAAACTTTTTTTGCAGCTTCATCAAGCTCTTCTTTAGTTGTTGTGTAATGAGCAATACTAGGTCTAGTTAAATATAAACCTTTTGGTGCCAAAGATTTAGCAACATTACATGGTTCTATTGGACCAGATGCATTTCCGAATGAAACCATCATTCCTCTAACTTTCAAACATTCAATTGAACCATCAAAAGTTTTTTTGCCTACACCATCATAAACCACAGGCACACCAACTCCATTTGTTAACTCTTTAATTTTTTCTGCAAAATTTTCTTTTGAATAATTAATTACATGCGTACATCCATTAGCTTTTGCAATTTCAATCTTTTCATCAGATCCAACTGTTCCAATTACAACACATCCTAAACTCTTAGCCCACTGGCAAAATATTTGTCCGACACCTCCAGCTGCTGCATGAAATAGAATAGTTTCTCCAGATTTTACAGGATAAGTTTTATGAAGAAGATAAAAAACTGTGAAACCTTTAGTCATTAAAGTAACTACATTTTCTAATTCAATTTCATTAGGAACTTTAACAAGTTTTTTTGTTGGAAAAATTCTATGTGTTGCGTAAGAACCGATAGGCATTGATGCGTAAGCAACTTTGTCTCCAATATTAAAATCTTTTACATCTGGTCCTATTTTTTCAATTATACCTGCACCTTCAATTCCAATACCAGATGGCAATTCAACAGGGTAGAGGCCAGATCTATGATAAGTATCTATATAATTTAAACCGATAGCTTCATTTTTGATTAAAACTTCATCAGACTTTGGATCTTCAAGCTTGATATCTTTAATTTCCAAAACTTCTGGGCCACCATTTTTTGAAATAGTTACTGCTTTCATTTTACAAATGTATCATTATGATAATCTTGAACTGCTTGCAAGATCTCAGCTTTAGTATTCATCACAAATGGTCCACCTCTTGCGATTTCTTCATTAATAGGCTTTCCAGAGATCAATAAGAATTTTGCATTAGATTTTGCCATCACTTTTAACTCATTACCTTTAGTCAGTAATATTAAAGTACTATCTTTAACATTGTCGTGTTTTTTTTCACCAATTATTAGTTCTCCATTAATCAAATAAACAAAAGAGTTGTGAGTGGAAGGTAATTTGAAATTAAATTCTTTATCTTTATTAAGCTCAACATCAAAATAAACTGGTTCAACGTTATGTCCTTTAACAGGACCTTCTGCTTTTTCAAATTTACCAGCAATAACCTTGACTTGTTTATCTGGGTCTTTGTGGATACTCATTTTATCAGCATCAATATAAATATATTCTGGTTTACTCATCTTTAATTTTGCTGGCATGTTAATCCATAATTGAAATCCATGCAGCTTTCCTTCTTTCATAGCAGGCATTTCTGAATGAATTATACCGCTTCCTGTTTTCATCCATTGAACATCACCCGCAGTCATTCTTCCTTCACCACCAGTGCTATCTTTGTGCTCGAAATCTCCAGCTAGCATATAAGTTACCGTTTCAATACCTCTATGAGGATGTGGAGGAAAACCAGCAATATAGTCTTCACTGTTTTCTGAACCAAACTCGTCTAACATCAAAAAAGGATCAAAGTAATTAGGTTCAACTCCAATGCTTCTTTTAAGTTTAACACCAGCACCATCAGATGCTGGGATTGGATCTATAATTTGTTTTACCTCAATATTTTTCATCACTTTTAAATAATAAGTTTAATATTTAAATTAAGATTACTTTTTATCTAGACAATAACCTTTGGCACCATTAATTACTAAAAATAAAAATCCACCAGCTAAAGCAATATTTTTCATGAAAGCTATAAATTGCATTTGGTTCCCAAGATTATTATGAAATATTATTGCTGTAGCAATACAAAATACACTTAAAGCCGCTGCTGCAATTTTAGTTTGATAACCAATGATAATTAAAATTGGTGCTATAATCTCTAAAATTATAGCTGGAATCAATAAAAATCCAGGAAGACCAAAACTTTCCATCCAGCTAACTGACTCTTCGTAATTTCTAATTTTATTAATTCCACTTAATAAAAAAATACCTGAAATAAAAATTCTTCCAATTAAGTCCAATATTTTTGTCATAATATATTTATTATTATATGAATTACACAATGGTCGATAGAAAGATTCTTTGCAAGTGCAAAAAAACATCTTTTTTGTCACCTCTTGAGGTGATAAAAATTTCATTAAGATTATGAATTCTCGTGCTAAAGCTATACTTGATTTTTGGTTTGTAGAAACACCCTCAGAAAAACGTTTTAAAAAAGATGAAAAATTTGATCAATTAATTAGAGAAAAATTTCTCAATGATTATGAAAAAGCAAGTTTAAATGAGCATGATGATTGGCAAGATACTGCTATGGGCAGTCTTGCGCTTGTTATCTTATTTGATCAATTTTCAAGAAACATGTTTAGAGATCATAGAAGAGCATTTGAACAAGATTCAAAAACAAGATTAATTGTTCACTATGCAATTAAATCTGATTACTTAAAAGAAATGGATCAAAGTCAAAGATTTTTTATGCTGTTGCCTTTAATTCATAGTGAAGAAATGTTCGACCATGAAATGGCTTATCATTTTATGGAATTATATCTTCAAGAACATCCTGGTTTAGTCGATATTAAAAAATTCTGGAAAGACCATACGAAAGCAATCAAACGATTTAATAGATATCCTCACAGAAATAAAATTCTTGGAAGAGAATCAACTAAAGAAGAGATTGAGTTTTTGAATGGACCAAATTCTTCTTGGTAATTTCTATCCACATCTATTACATCGAATAGTAGCAAACATATCATCCCAGTCAGTTTCTTTTTCTTCTACATAATCCAACAAACATCTCAAAGCTTTTGATTGATCTGGAAGGTCATATTTATCAACTATTTG
>CABXTO010000033.1 GCA_902515195.1 uncultured Pelagibacteraceae bacterium | reverse complement strand
TTTATAAGATACAAAAATTTTTTAAATGAAGTATCTTTATACAAAACAAGAAAATTTCTTAAATCTTTTCTATAAGTCATAACACCTGCATAAGTGCTTGCTATTCTAGAGTAAGGATTTCTTACAAAAGAAAATTTAAAAAAATCTTTTGCTTCTTGAGGGTATATCCTTTTTATATTATGAAAAGTTAAATGTTGAAGACCGTCAAATTGATATTTGTTTCTATATTTATCAATAAATCCTTGAAGTAAATGTTTTTCATCTGTCTCATCAAAATCAAAACTTTTATTAAATTCATTTTGCCATAAATTTTTTTCAATAGTTGTTCCACCACATCTTGGAATATGAACAAATATTATTTTTTTTTTAAAAAAAATCATCAATTAAATTCTTATTGGGACGCCTTTTAAGGCTAAATACTTCTTAGCATCTTTTATTGAATATTTTCCAAAATGGAATATCGAGGCAGCTAATACAGCACTAGCATTTCCTATTTTTATTCCTTCAACTAGATGATCTAGATTTCCAACACCCCCAGATGCTATCATTGGAATATTAACTTGATTTGAAATTTTTGAAATCAAATCTATATCATAACCTACTTCAGTTCCGTCTCTATCCATGGATGTTACTAATAATTCTCCAGCACCATTTTCTTCCATTTCTTTGGCGTAATTTAGCACATCAATCCCACTATTATTTCTTCCTCCATGTGTAAACACTTCCCATTTATCTCCATTTTTTTTTGCATCTATTGCAACTACAATACATTGAGATCCAAATTTTTTTGAACTATCTAGAATTACATTCGAATTTTCGACCGCAGCTGTATTTATTGAAACTTTATCAGCCCCACAATTGAGTAATTTGCTTATATCATCAACTGTTTTAATTCCTCCACCTACAGTTAAAGGAACAAAACATTTTTTTGCAGTTTTTTCTACAACATCATAAATAGTTTCTCTATTCTCATTAGATGCTGTAATATCTAAAAAACAAATTTCGTCTGCTCCACCATCACTATAGATTTTGGCTTGTTCTACAGGGTCTCCTGCATCTTTTAAATCAACAAAATTTATACCTTTAACAACACGACCGTTCTTAACATCTAAACATGGAATTATTCTATTTTTAAGCATCTTCTTTTATTAACTCTTCCAATTTAATATCACCATCGTAAATAGCTTTGCCAACTATTATACCGTCAACATTTTTTAATTCTTTAGCTTTTTTAACATCATCTATGTTTGAAACTCCACCAGATATAATAACAGGACAATTTGATATCTTAGCAACTTTTAATGTTTCATCAAAATTTGGACTTTGTTTCATACCATCTCTATTAATATCAGTAAAAATCAGTCTACTAAAACCATAATTGTTAACGTCTTTTAAATAATCTAAAGTCAATTGATTAGAGTTTTCTTTCCATCCAGATACTGACAAATACCCATCTTTGGCATCTAAGCCTAAAGCAATTTTATTAGGAAATTTTTCACATGATTTTTTCAAAAAATTTTTATCATTTATAGCAGCGCTTCCTAAAATTACTTTATCAGCACCAACATCGATATATTTTTGAATACTATCAAGATTTCTAATACCTCCACCTATCTCAACTTTGAGATCAAATTTAACAATTATATCGTATATAATATCTAGATTAACCGTTTCACCAGTTAGAGCCCCGTCTAAATCTACTATGTGTAAATTTTTAAAACCATGATATTTAAATTTTTCAGCTTGATCAACTGGAGACATTTCATACTCAGTTTTATTATCAAAATCTCCTTTAACTAACCTCACGCATTTTTTATTTTTGATATCTATAGCTGGAAATATTTTCATGATAATTCGTAAACTTCCCAATTAGTTTTTTTTGATAATTTTTCATACAAAGATTTTGCTGTAGTATTGTTATCTTGTGTAATCCATCTCACTAAATTCCAATCATTTCGTTTTGATATTTCATTTAATTCTTTAATTATTTTTTCACCAATTCCATTTCTTCTATGTTTTGGATCAACGTATAAGTCATCTAAAAATCCAATATATTTTCCTCTTAATGGACTCGGCATTTTTCTGTAATGGGCTATTCCAATAATTTTATTGTCTTGTTCATAAGCTAAACCAGAAACATCATGATTCTTATTATGAATCCATTCCCAAACAGTTTTGAGAATTTTATCATTCATTTCTACTTTATAAAAATTAGCGTATTCTCTATACAAATTCTCCCACTCTTCTTTGTCTTCTAATTTTATTTCTCTGATCATAAGTTTAGAAAATTTTTTATTATTTGTAATCCTAACTTATCACTCTTTTCTGGATGAAACTGAGTTCCAAAAATATTTTCTTTTTCAATAGAACAAACAATATTGGATGAGTAATCTGTTGTCGCTGAAATAACATTCTTATCTTTTGGAATAAACTCATAACTATGGACAAAGTACATGTGAGAATTATTTTTTATTTCTTTAAAAATTTTACTATCTTTTACAATATTGATTTGATTCCAACCTATATGAGGAAGTTTATATTTGCCATTTTGATTATCTATTTTTGAAACTTTACCCGAAATCCATCCTAATCCTTTTGTTTCAGTTTCTTCATAACCAATATCAGCAAACATTTGTAATCCAACACAAATACCAAAAAGAGGTTTTTTATTAGTTAATACAAATTCATTCAGTGTATCTGTTAGGCCATCAATATTTTTTAAAGCTTCTATACAGCTTTTAAATGAGCCCTGCCCAGGCAAAACTAATTTATCACCTAATTTAATCTTGTTTAAATCTGAAGTAACTTCGATATTTACATTATCTTGAGCAACTTCTTTAAAAGAGTTTATGACCGAACTTATATTGCCTGAATTATAATCAACAATTGTAACGTTCATTAAACTTATAAAGAACCTTTGGTAGAAGGAATTGATTTTTTGTTCCTTGGGTCCATTTCCAATGCAGTTCTTAAAGATCTTGCCAATCCTTTGAAGCAAGATTCAATAATGTGATGACTATTATCACCATAAATATTTTCAACATGTAAAGTAATTCCAGCAGCTTGTGAAAATGCTTGAAACCACTCTTTGAATAATTCTGTATCCATCTCTCCTAGCTTTTCTACTTTTAACTTCACCTTCCAAATTAAATATGGTCTATTAGATACATCAATTGCAACTCTTGTTAGTGTTTCATCCATAGGTATCATTGCGTGTGCATATCTTCTTATGCCAACAAATTTTTTAGATGCTTTTTTTAAAGCTTCTCCAATTGCAATGCCTGTATCCTCAGTCGTGTGATGTAAATCAATATGAGTGTCACCTTTTGCTTTTATATTCATGTCTATTGATGAATGCTTGGATAGTTGTTCAAGCATATGGTTTAGAAAACCTATTCCTGTGTCAATTTTGTATTTACCATTACCATCAATGTTTAAATCAACACTGATACTAGTCTCTTTTGTTTTTCTACTAATTTTGCCTTTACGCTTCATAATTAAAAAGAGGTATACATATATTATCCAATTATGGCAATAATACTAAACCTGGGCTTGAACTATCAAATTTAGTATCCATTTATAAGCTATGACAACAATTGTATTAATAAGAAAAAACAACGAAGTAGTAGTTGCTGGCGATGGTCAAGTTAGTATGGGAAACACTGTAGTAAAAAGCACAGCATCAAAAGTAAGAAAGATCGAGAAAAGAGATGTAGTAGCTGGTTTTGCTGGATCAACAGCAGACGCACTTACATTATTTGAAAGATTAGAGGCTAAAATAGAAAAACATGCTGGTAATTTATCTAGAGCAGCTGTTGAATTAGCAAAAGATTGGAGAACTGATAAATACTTAAGAAGACTAGAAGCCTTAATGGCAATTGGTGACAAAGATAATAGCTATATTATTTCTGGAACAGGTGATGTGTTAGAACCTGAAGGTGATGTTATTGGAATAGGTTCTGGTGGAAACTATGCATTAGCAGCAGGCAAAGTATTAATTGATACAGATCTAAGTGCTGAGCAGGTGGCAAAGAAAGCTATTGAGGTTGCTTCTGAAATATGCGTTTTTACAAACAATAATATTAAAGTTGAGAAAATTTAATGGAAAAATCTAATGTTACACCACTAGTGCCTAAAGAAAAGAGTTCAAAGGAAAATGAAAATCTTGTCAGCTCTTTATCTCCAAGAGAAATAGTTTCTGAATTGGATAGATTTGTAGTTGGGCAAAACAAAGCAAAAAAAGCAGTTGCTGTCGCTTTAAGAAATAGGTGGAGAAGACAGGCTTTAAAAGGCGAAATGAAAAATGAGGTATTACCAAAAAATATATTGATGATAGGGCCAACAGGTGTTGGTAAAACTGAAATATCAAGAAGATTATCAAAACTTGCAGAAGCTCCATTTGTAAAAGTAGAGGCAACAAGATTTACTGAAGTTGGGTATGTAGGAAGAGATGTAGAACAAATTGTTAGAGATTTAGTTGAAATAGCAATCTCAATGGAAAAAGTAAAAAAAAGAAAAGAAGTTTATGCCAAAGCACAAAAACTTGCAGAAGAAAAAGTTCTTGATGCCCTAGTAGGTAAAAAAGCAAGCTTAGCTACAAGAGAAAGTTTCAGAAAAAGATTAAGAAATGGTGACTTAGACGAAAATGAAATTGAGATAGCAGTCAATGATAGTGGTTCAAATAATACTTCTTTTGAAATTCCAGGAATGCCAGGTGCTAACGTGGGTATGATAAATATTGGAGAAATGCTTGGAAAATCTATGGGTACCAAAGAAAAAAAGAAAAAAATGTCCGTTAAAGAGTCCCATGAAATTTTAATTAATGATGAGTCAGATAAATTAATTGAACAAGACAAAATTATCAAAGCTGCAAAAATTTCTACTGAAAATAATGGTATAGTTTTTTTAGATGAGATTGATAAAATATCTGGGCGAACAGATAGAGTGGGGGGAGATGTGTCTAGAGAAGGTGTCCAAAGAGATTTGCTTCCATTAATTGAGGGAACGACTGTTAATACAAAATATGGACCAATAAAAACCGATCATATTTTATTTATTGCGTCAGGAGCTTTTCAACTCGCTAAGCCATCAGATTTACTTCCTGAACTACAGGGAAGACTTCCCATAAGAGTTGAGTTAGAAGCATTAACTAGTGAAGATTTTAAAAGAATTTTAAAAGAACCAGACTTTAGTTTAATTAAACAATATGTTGCCTTATTGAAAACTGAGAATGTTGACCTAGAGTTTTCAGATGATGGCATTGATACAATTGCAAAAATAGCATCAGAAGTAAACGCTACTGTTGAAAATATAGGAGCAAGAAGATTACATACTATTATTGAAAAAATATTAGACGAGATAAGTTTTACAGCAACTGATCGATCTGGTGAGAAAATAATTATTGACAGAGAATATATAAATAAGAATTTAGATAATTTAGTCAAAGACACTGATTTATCTAAATTTATTTTATAGGTTTTTTTTTTAGAAAAATATAAAAGGCACCTTCCCCACCATCTTTTATTTCAGCATCTTTTATTTCTATTATCATATTCATTAATTCTTGATTGTTTTTAATATATTCTGGTACAGAATATTTAAGGATACTATAATCTTTTGAAATATAGGGATCTTTTTCATTTTTAGAGTGAATTCCTTTTCCAGTAACTATGATTAATTTATTAATACCCTTGAGATAAGCAGAGTTGATTAATTCATAAATTTTATTATTTGCATCACTTAAGGTAAAACCATGAAGATCAAATGAATTAATTGTATAATTTTTTTTAGACTTAATATTTTTATCTTTGTTTGGTAATTTTTCATTGCTAGATAAAAAATTTTCCCAATCTTTTTTATCTTTTTCTGAAATTTTACTATTCAATTAAGTTAAGATATCCACTAATTGCCAATTTGGATTATTTGATTTTACGTCTCTTGAGAAAACCCAAGTATCGTATATCTTTTTAATTTTATCTGGAGATCCAGAAATAATTTTTTTATCTTTATCTTTAATACAAGTTATTACCTCTGCAACAAAAGCTACTGTTACGTTTAGTATAGTATTGTTTTTTTTATGCTCTTTAATATCTGCTGAATTTACACCTATAAAAGTGATTTCTGCAAAGTGTCCTCTATTACTTCTTTCTTTAAGAGCTTCATTAAACTGGTTTTGTATTTTTTGGCTTAAAAGCGGCTTACTTTTAAGTAATTTATTATCATCGTCACTAAAATCTGTAATTATAGTTTCATAAGCAATTTTAGCACCTTTTAAAAATTCCGTCTGAGCTTCCTTATCAAACTTATCAGATTGCTTTTTTATTGTTTCGGGTTGAACATTTTTTAGTATCTCTTGAAATTGTGGTGGAGCTTTACCTTCAAAACCAGATCTTTTTCCTAAAATTCCTCTCAATCTTAAAAAAATAAACCCAGCAATCATCGCTAAGAGTATAATGTCTATGTATTCAAAACTATAATTCATATAAACTTAATTTAATTACTATGTTGATTAATTTCAACTAGCAATTACATTAAAGACAAATGAACACAGTCTTATTAGCTATTATTTTACTTCCATTAGTTGAAATTTATTTATTTATAAAAGTCGGAGCTGAAATTGGAGCATTTAATACTATTTCGCTAATATTTATAACAGCTATAATTGGAGTAATTTATGCCAGATATGAAGGGTTAAATACTTTAAGATCGGGTTTTTCTCAATTAATCAAAAATGAAATCCCAGCCTATGAAATTATATCAGGTGCTGCAATTACATTTGCTGCTATTCTTTTAATCATACCAGGTTTTGCCACTGATATAATTGGATTTATTTTAATATTTCCACTAACAAGAAAATTAATTTTTGGTAAGATTTCCAATAAATTTGAAGATAAAAAACGTGATAAAAAAAAATCATAGATGGTGAATTTGAAGATATAGATGATGACAATGACAGAAAAATATAAAATTTTAG
>CABXTO010000032.1 GCA_902515195.1 uncultured Pelagibacteraceae bacterium | reverse complement strand
TGGATTTAGAGCAGTATCGGATGAAGTTGTTGCTTATTCTCATTCTAATGAGATATCAAAAAATTCACTTAAACAATCTTCAGAAAATCTTAAATCAACATTAAAATCAGCAAAAGGTGTTTACAATCACGAAATACCCAAATCTAACAAAAAATATTATGAAAATATCAACCCCATTGAACAAAAAACACTTAATGAAAAAGTAGAGATATTAAATCAAGTAAATGAATATCTCCGATCAAAAGATAACAATATTAAGCAAGTAACAGCAAATTTTCTTGGAGAGCAAAAGTCTATAGAAATAATCAGATCTGGTGGAGAAACATTAACTGATATCCGTCCTTTAGTTAGATTTAATGTATCAGTAATGCTTGAAAAAAATGGAAGAAAAGAGTCAGGTGGGTATGGCATAGGTGGAAGAAAATCATATGATGCCTATTTAAAAGAGGAAAATTGGAAAAATGTTTGCGATGAAGCTTTAAGAATAGCCTCAGTAAATTTAGATAGTAAACCAGCGCCAGCAGGTGAAATGAAAGTTGTGCTAGGTCCAGGTTGGCCTGCTATTTTAATTCATGAAGCGGTAGGTCACGGTTTAGAAGGAGATTTTAACAGAAAAAAGACGTCTGCCTTTCACAATTTAATGGGTCAAAAAGTTGCAAGTGAGGGTGTAACTATAATAGACGATGGAACTATTGATAATAGGAGAGGTAGTTTAACAATAGATGATGAGGGCACACCCACAGAAAGAACTGTATTAATTGAAAATGGAATACTAAAAAACTTTATGCAAGACAGGTTAAATGCCCGATTAATGAAAACTAGATCTACTGGTAGTGGTAGAAGAGAAAATTATAGGCATATAGTTCTTCCCAGAATGAGAAATACCATGATGTTAAATGGTCGTCATACTCAAGAAGAAATGATTAAATCAGTTGATAAAGGTATTTTTGCAGTCAGTTTTGGTGGTGGACAAGTTGATATCACTTCAGGCAAATTTGTTTTTAATTGTACCGAAGCTTATGAAATTATTAATGGTAAAATTGGAGCACCTATCAAGGGTGCAACGCTTATAGGTGATGGTCCATCTATATTAAAAGAAGTTTCAATGGTTGGAAATGACATGATGTTAGATCCGGGTATTGGAACTTGTGGCAAAGCTGGTCAAGGTGTTCCTGTTGGAGTAGCACAACCATCAATACTAATTGATAAGATGACAGTCGGTGGTACAAAACTTTAATGATTAAAGATCAACAATATTTAAAGGAAAAAGCATCTTATTGTTTAGATCTTGCAAAAAAACTTGGAGCGACAGACTCAAGTGTGGTTGTGAGCAATTCAATTTCTGAAACAGTAAACTTTAGAAATAAAAAATTAGATGAGTCTAATAGATCAGATAATCTTACTATTGGTATAACAACTTATATTAGTAAAAAAAAATCATCAATATCATCTTCAAATTTATTAAAAGAAAATTTGAATACTCTTATAGAAAAATGTATTGAAACTACAAAAAATACCCCAGAGGACGAATTTAACTCTCTTCCAGATAAAGATTTACTTGCTAAAGGTGTAAAAGATTTAAACTTGTATGATGATAGTCACATAAAAAATGAAGATAAGATTGAATATTTAACAAGACTAGAAATTTCAGCATCTGCAAACAAAAAAATTGTTAATACTGAATCCAGTTTCACTGAGGATAAATCAAATTTTATTTTAGCTAATAGTGATGGTTTTTGCGAGGGATATAAAGATTCATCTTTTGTAGCTTCAAGTGTTGCTGTTGCAAAAGATGAAAATAGTATGGAGCGTGATTATGAATATACTAACAAATGTCATCTTAAAGATATAAAAGATGCAGAACTATTAGGAAAATTAGCTGCAGACCAAACAATTAGAAAACTAAGTCCTAAAAAAATAGGCAGTGAAAAAATTGCTTTAATATTTGACAAAAGAATAGCAAAAGGAATTTTGGATACTTTTGCTAGTGCAATATTATCTTCTGCCATTTCAAGAGGAACTTCTTTTTTAAAAGATAAAATTTATCAAAAAATATTTTCAGACAAGATTAATATTATGGACAAGCCAGATATATTAAAAGGTCTAGGATCAAGAAGTTTTGATTCAGAAGGTGTAAAAACTGAAACTTTAAATTTGGTAGAGCAGGGAGTATTAAAACACTATCTAATAGATACTTATAATGGAAAGAAATTAAATCAAAAATCAAATGGAAGGTGTGGAGGAGCTAGTAATCTTTATTTTGAGAATGGGAATATTTCTTATAAAGAACTTTTAAATTTTAATTCAAAATGTCTTTATATAACTGAAACTATAGGTCATGGAAGCAATATAGTAACTGGTGACTATTCTGTGGGTGCCACGGGTTTTCTTGTTGAAAATGGTGAATTTAAAAATCCTATAAACGAAATTACAATAGCAGGAAATTTTAAAGACATGTTTCAAAACATAACGCTCGCTGACGATTTAGAATTTAAATATTCAACTAATTCTCCAACTATGATGATCGAAGGTATGGTAGTTGCAGGTAAATAATTATTACTCAAAGTGTTTTAATCGATATTCCCAATTACCCATTCTTGAATATGATACTCGTATAATTTGTGAAGTGTCTGGATCATACCAGACATTAAAATCTAATTTTTTATCTTTTGGTAAAGTCATATCTTTAGATTTAATAGTAAAACGATCTACATTATAAATTTTTCCGTATTGTTCAATTTTTTCCTTACCAATAAAAGTTACAACTTGTTCTTTTACACTTCCTGAGATTGGACTAATTTGGGTATCAGTTTGTAAAATTTTATGACTCCACCAATTCCCCACAATATTGTTACCAGATGTCTTTCCTGAATAAGAAGAACCTCTTATATCAAATTTATTTGTATTTTTATCAAAAAGTAAACTGACAAATTTTTCCTTATCATTTTGTATCGTTTTAGAGTGGTAAGAAATTAATTGATCTTTTAAATATTTTTCTTCACCATATCCTTCCACTCTAAAAATAGTAGCTCCTAAAACTTTTACAGAAAACTTTATTTGATTAGTTACTATCGTTTCACTACCATTTCTTTTAAAAGAATAATAATTATATCCTATTAGTTCTCCATTTCTGAAAATATCCATTTCAATTTTATTGTACTTTTTATAATGCTCCATGTGAGCAAGACAATTTGAAGATAATAGTATAATAATTATGATTAAAATTTTTTTCATTTTATGATTACAATAATAGACTTTTCTTATAATAGAAGTAGTTTATCAAAAAATGTTTTTAAAAATTAAGAAAATACCAAAAGTTAATTGGACATCAGACAAGCCACATAATTTAAAACCAAAATTTTCAACATTCTTTTTTTTGTGTTTTGGATTGATGTTATTTGGATTAGGAGAGGGTTTATTAATTGTTTCTTTTACAGGTGCATCCCCTTGGAGTGTTTTAGCCCAAGGTATTTCTCTTAAAGTAAATTTAACTATTGGAACAATTACTTTATTAATTAGCATTGCAGTTTTAATTTTGTGGATTCCTTTAGGACAAAAACCAGGTATGGGAACAATTTTTAATGCATTAATAATTGCATTAATGATAGATCTTTGTATTAAATTTGTACCAACTCCATTAACTTATATAAATCAATTAATCTTAGCAGTCATATCAGTAGTTACAGTAGGTATTGGAGGTGGCATATATTTAGTTTCAAATTTAGGTGCAGGTCCAAGAGATGGATTAATGATTGGATTACAAAAAGTTACAAATTTACCTATAGCTGCTGTCAGAGCAACTTTAGAAATTTTAGTTGTAAGTATTGGATGGTATCTAGGTGGAACAGTTGGGGTTGGTACTTTGTTATTTGCTTTTGGCATAGGTCCCTGTGTTGCTTTGGGACTTTATTTAGTTGATAAAATATTTTATTAAGCAGCAGAGCTAGATTTTTCACTTCTTTTTCTTTCATGTGGATCAAGAATAGCTTTTCTTAATCTACATGAATGAGGAGTAATCTCTAAAGCTTCATCAGTATTTAACATACTTAGTTGTTCAGCTATTGACATTTTTCTCACAGGTGTAAGCACAACATTTTCATCAGTGCCTTGAGTTCTCATGTTAGTTAGTTTTTTACCTTTCATAACATTTATTATCATATCTCCTGGCTTTGGTGACAGACCAACAATCATGCCTGGATAAACTGGATCATTGTGAGTAACGAACATTTCACCTCTTGCCTGTAAATTAAATATTGCAAAAGCGACAGCTTTTCCTTGTTCCATAGAAATTAAAGCACCATTTCTTCTTCCTTCCATTTCACCTTCAAATTTACCATAATCATGGAAGATTCTATTTATTACACCATTTCCTTTTGTAAGAGTAAGAAATCGACTTGTGTACCCCATTAAACCTCTTGTCGGAGCGTGAAATATTAATCTCTTTTTATCTTTTCCTGTATCTTTTAATTCAATTAATTTTCCTTTTCTTTTATTCATGGAGTCAATTATCTTTGAAGAATGTTCTTCATCAAGATCCATAGTAATTTCTTCTATTGGCTCAAGTTTATTTCCATCTTTATCTTTTTTATATAAAACTTTTGGCGGACTAACAGTCATCTCAAAACCTTCTCTTCTCATCTGGGTTAGCAAAATTTCTAACATTAACTCTCCTCTACCACTTACAACAAAAGAGTCATTTCCATCATTTTCTGAGAATGTAATTCCAACGTTGTTCTGTGCTTCAGTAATTAATCTATCTCTGATTTGAGTACTAGTTAGCTTTTTACCTTCAGTACCTGCTAATGGAGAAGTATTAACAGTAATAGTAATTGACATGGTTGGAGGATCGATTGGAGTCGCAGCAATTGGGTCATTGATCTCTAAATCACAAATTGTATCTGCTACGTTTGCTTTTTCTAATCCTGCGACTACAACAATATCACCAGCTTCACCTACTTCTATCGGTACTTTTTTTGTTCCCTCATATCTAAAAATTTTTGTAAGCCTTCCTTCGTCAACCTTTTTACCTTTTAAATTAATTGCCTTTATCGCCTGGTTAGCTTTAGCAGTACCTTGAGTAATTCTTCCTACTAAACTTCTTCCTAGAAAACTATCTGCGTATAATAATGTTGATAACATTGCAAACGGCTTTGATTTATCAAGATCAGCAGGTTTTACATGTTCTATTATTTGATCTAATAAAGGATTTAAATTTTTTCTAGGACCCTCTACCTCTTTATCAGCCCATCCAGATCTGCCACTTGCGTATAAAACTGGAAAATCTAATTGTTCTTCATTGGCGTCAAGGCTCACAAACAAATCAAATGTTTCGTCTAAAACCTCATTAGCTCTCTGATCAGCTTTGTCTAATTTATTGATAACAACTATTGGTTTTAAACCTTGCTTCAATGCCTTCGATAATACAAATTTTGTTTGTGGCATTACGCCTTCAGCTGAATCTATTAGCAACAAAGCTCCATCAGCCATACTAAGGACTCTTTCTACTTCAGCAGCAAAATCTCTATGTCCTGGAGTATCAATAATATTAATTCTAGAGTTCTTCCAATTTATAGAGGCTGGTTTTGCTAGTATGGTAATTCCTCTTTCTTTTTCAAGCTCGCCAGAATCCATTAATCTTTCGTCCACAACTTCATTTTCTCTAAATGACCCACTTTGTTTCATTAGATTATCAATTAAAGTCGTTTTACCGTGGTCAACGTGCGCAATAATTGTGATGTTTCTAATATCGTTGCTCATAAATTGTGGCTCTTATACATCAAATTTTTTTTTTGAAAACTTTAAAAAAGCTAAATAATTATTAAAATTTGTTGAAAAACGTGGTTTTAATTTGGTTTTTTTGCTTTTTCTCTTTTGACTCTTCTCTTTTCTTTAAGGCTTAATTTTGGTTTTTTATTAACACTAGAATCTTTAAAGGATTTTCCACTATATCTTTTTGACATTTTTGTATTTTACTAGATCTAAAAAAAAAGGCCATCAAAAGATGGCCTTTAAATTTTTAAGTATTAGAAATTGGAAGGGGATTACATTCCCATGCCGCCCATTCCTCCCATTCCTCCCATGCCGCCCATTCCACCTGGCATTGCGGGAGCACCAGCGTCTTTTTCCTCTGGTTTGTCAGCTATCATAGCTTCTGTAGTTACCAATAAACCTGATATAGATGCTGCGTCTTGAAGAGCTGTTCTTACAACTTTTACAGGATCAATTATTCCTTTAGCAAACATATCACAATATTCTTCATTTTGCGCATCATAGCCATGAGATTTTTTATTTTGTTCTAACAACTTACCAACGACTACTGAACCATCTACTCCAGCATTTTTAGTAATTTGTCTAATAGGAGCCTCTAATGCCCTTCTAACTAAATCAACACCAGCTTTTTGATCTTCACCTTTAGCTTTTACTTTTTCAAGGTCTTGAGCAGCATATAACAATGCACAACCACCACCAGTTACAATACCTTCCTCAACAGCAGCTCTTGTAGCATTTAAAGCATCTTCAACTCTATCTTTTCTCTCCTTAACCTCAACCTCTGTTGCACCACCAACTTTAATGACAGCAACACCACCAGCTAATTTAGCTAATCTCTCTTGAAGTTTTTCTTTATCATAATCTGAAGTTGTTTCATCAATTTGTTGCTTAATTGAAGAACATCTAGCCTCAATGTCTGATTTTTTACCACTTCCATTAACTATAGTACTATTGTCTTTATCAACTTTTACTTTCTTACAAGATCCAAGATCTTCAAGTTTAACATTTTCAAGTTTAATTCCTAAGTCTTCAGAAATAACCTGACCTCCTGTCAAAATTGCAATATCTTCAAGCATAGCCTTTCTTCTGTCTCCAAACCCCGGAGCTTTTACAGCAACTACTTTTAAACCACCTCTAAGTTTATTAACTACCAAAGTCGCTAATGCTTCACCCTCAACATCTTCAGAAATAATCATCAACGGCCTACCTGCTTGAACAACAGCCTCTAAAAGAGGAACCATTGGTTGTAAGTTTGTTAATTTTTTTTCATGTAAAAGTATAAATGGATTTTCTAACTCTGTTGTCATCTTATCACTATTAGTAATAAAATATGGAGAGAGATATCCTCTGTCAAACTGCATACCTTCAACAACATCTAGCTCAGTTTCAATACCTTTGTTTTCCTCAACTGTGATTACGCCTTCGTTTCCAACTTTTTGCATTGCTTTTGCAATCATTGTACCTATTTCTTTATCACCATTGGCTGAAATT
>CABXTO010000031.1 GCA_902515195.1 uncultured Pelagibacteraceae bacterium | reverse complement strand
ACAAAGATGTTTTCCATTTTTAATTTCAATATAAGTAGAATTAACAAGGTCTTTTACTAATTCTTTAGACATTGCTGGAGTAGAGCCAACATCATCTGAACCAGTCATTACTAAAGTTTTTCTGTCTATCTTTTTAATGGCTTCAAAATCATCATAGTGATTAGCAAATAATTCATAAGCTTTAAGAAAGTTTTTGTGATCCTTCGGTTCTTTGTTTAAGATTTTCATAAACAAATCATAAGTTCTTGGATTATCCTCAAGATATTTGTCACTAAACCATCTTTTTAAAGCTTGTTTAGATATTGGCTTATTTAATTTTGCTTGATTATATCTATCTAATACAAGTGATCTCTCCTCATCTGATCTTTTATAGGTAGTGCCAATTAATATAAGTTTTTCCACTTTTTTTTGAAAATGAGATGAAAAATCCAATGCGATCAAAGAACCTAAAGAAAAACCAATAAGATTTATTTTCTCAACTCCCAAATGATCTAAAATTTCTAAAAGTTGATTAGAAAAATCTTTAAGACTAAGTTTGTCTTTATCGCATGGTGTTTTTCCGTGTCCTAATAAATCATAAGTTAGAGTTGAATATTCATTGAAGTAATTTGTTTGATAATCCCACATTTGATGGTCAAGACCTACTCCATGGATAAATACAATAGGTACAGAATTTTTTTTATTAAAAGAATAATAATTTTGATTTGGATCAAAATTTTGGGACATTAGATTATTTGGGATCTAATCCCATTTCTTTCATATCTTGATATCGATCTCCGGTTCTAGCATGAGCTCTTCCGCTTGATGCACCACCAATTGCAATTACAATTTCATCATCAAATGGCGCATCATGAATAGTAAATTCATGAGTTAAATAATAGGGTCTTAAACCAGAGTCTGTTTTGTGCATCATAGGAATAGATATTTTAGATCCTGCAGGCCCTCTTGTATTTGTAAAACTTAAATACGAAGTACCACCAACAGCATCTCTAAATTTATTTCCAAATCTTAAAGTATGAATAAAAGCTGATGCATGTTCTATTTCACCATTCAATCCTACAGTGCCAGCTTTTCCATAAGCTAAAATTTTTTCAGGTGATCCAATTTCTTTAATTAATTCTGGTACCAATATGTCACCAAGTTTTGGAGCTAAATCTAAAATAGTTGGTTTTAAATCTTCTACAAACCCTTTTCCAGCCCAAGGATTTTTGAACACAGCAGCAACTGATACTAATAAGACTGGTTCTTTAGCTTTCTTTCCACCCTCAATGAAAGTTTTATCAACAAACTTTGTAAACTTTCTAAGTTCTAAATCCATTAACTTGCTTTTTCTATACTAGAAGAGTTTAAATTAATTTTTGGAATTACCTCGTCATTAAATAATTTGATGCTTCTCATACAAGCTTTATGATCTATACCGGGGAAGTTAGACCAAACTTGTAGATTTTGTAAATTTAATTCAGATTTTAATTCATTAATCTTATTAACAACATACTCAGGAGTACCAAATAATAAATTTCTTTTATGAAGAAAATCATAGTTTAGTAAATCCAATTTATGTTTTGTCTCAGGAAGTTCTTCGCCAGGATCCATGTGATTTCCTAAGCCTCTCCAATGACAAACCCATTTCATATAATTAATGATGTGTTCACCAGCCATTTTTTCTGCTTCTTCCATAGTTTCAGCAACAAACATATCTCTTACTAAAGATATACCCTCTCCTAATGGAACATCTCTATTTTCAGCCTTTGATTTTGCATCTCTATAAATTTCAAATCTTTTCTTTAAAGCTTTAACAGTTGGTATCCACATAATTGTATTTAAACCATTCTGTGCAGCCCACTCAATTGATCTAGCGCCATCAACAACTTGCCAAATAGGAGGATGCGGTGATTGTTTTGGTTTTGGAACGATACTTATTTTTTTTATTTCATTTGTTTTTGTATCTAAAAACTTTTCACTTGGCGGACTCATATCATGTTGCCAAACAAAGTTTGGTGAGGGATAGGTATAAAATTCACCTTGGTGACTAAAAAACTCTTCTGTCCAAGCTTTTTTCATGATTGTTAAAGACTCCTCAAATAATCTAAAATTTTTAGCTTGGTCTTTAAGATCAGCTTCTTTATTCATATTTATTGCTTCTCTTCCATAAATTCCTCGGCCAATTCCCACATCAACTCTGCCACCTGATAATTGATCTAGCAAAGCTATATCTTCTGCTAATCTTATTGGATTATGAAATGTAATGACATTGCATGCTTGTCCAATTCTTATTTGTTTAGTTCTAGCTGCTGCATCAACACCCATCATTAAAGGATTTGTACAAGACTCCATTCCTTCATGATTAAAATGATGTTCTGTATACCAAATCGAATCCCAATTATTTTCATCACAGTATGTAGTGATTTCTTTAGTTTCATCTAATAATTGATTATAGGGTTTGTGATCCCAATTTGTGGTGTTGCAAAAATATCCAAATTTCATTCGAACCTCCTTAAATAATTAAATCTAAGACGATTGATCCCACTTTCGTATTTTGTAAATATCGACGAGTTATGTATCGCTCAAAAGATACTGTAATTTAACTAGACTAATTAATCAATATATATTTAATCTGGGTTTGAATGAAACTAACTAAATTAGAACCAAAATTTATTAAAAACCGCAACCCTAGGATAGGTTTAATTACTTTGGCAAGTGATTTTAGAATTGAAAAAGATTTTAATAATATAATTTATGGAAAGAATATAGATTTGTATTCTAATAGAATCAAATCTTATAACCCACTTACCAATAAAACATTAAAAAAAATGGCTGATGACATTCCTGAGGTTACAAAGAATATATTACCTGATCAAAAACTAGATTGTGTTGCTTATGGCTGTACCTCTGGAACGATTGCGGCAGGATATCAATCAATTTATAAAAAAGTTAATTTAGCAAAACCAAATACAAAAGTTACAACACCAATAACTTCAGCAATAAATGCATTAAAAGCTCTTGGGATAAACAATCTATCAATATTTACTCCTTATACTGATGAGATAAATCAATCAGTTATAAATTATTTCAAGATAGAAGGTGGTATAGAAATTTCAGAACTATCATATTTTGATATTGCTTCAGATTTAGATATAGGCAAAGTTGATCCAGAACATTTATTTGATGTACTTGTTAAAAAAGACTTATCAATTAGTGATGCTTTATTTGTTTCTTGTACTGCATTACCTGTATTATCAATTATCAAAGATTTAGAAAAAAAAATGGGTAAAATTGTTTTGTCAAGTAACCAAACTTTAATTTGGGACACACTTAAACAGATTGATTTTAAGAATAAAGTTGCAGGTTATGGTGAATTATTTAATAATTAATAAATGAATTTCACTAACGAAGAATACAAATTAAGATTAAAAAATGTTCAGGCTTTGATGCAAAAAAAAGGTATTGAACTTTTAATCTCACAAGATCCATCTAATATGAATTATCTAACAGGTTATGATGCTTGGTCATTTTATTATGCTCAATGTGTAGTAGTACATATTAATGCTGACGAACCGATTTGTTTTGTTAGAAATCAAGATGCAGGAGGTGCATATATTAAAACCTATCTTAAGGATGAAAATATTATTAAGTATCATGAGAAATATATTCATACATGGCCATTACATCCTTATGATGCACTTGTAGATCTTATTAAAGAAAGAAAGTGGGATAAACTTTCTGTAGGATTAGAAATGGATAGCCATTATTTCACAGCTTATTGTTATGAAAAAATTAAACAAGGTTTACCCAATGCTAAAGTTTTAGATTGTGAAAGATTAGTTAATTGGGTGAGAGTTGTTAAATCAGATGCTGAAATTAAGTTTATGAAAGCAGCAGCTCAAATCACTGAATTAGGAATGAAAAAAGCCTTTGAAGCTATAAATCCTGGAGTAAGACAGTGCGATGCGGTCTCAGAAATTTATACTACATTGATAAAAGGAACGCCTGAATTTGGTGGAGATTATTCATCTATAGTACCAATGATCCCAACAGGAAAGGGCACATCAGCTTCACACTTAACATGGTCGGAAGATAAATTTGTAGAGGGAGAAGCTACAATTATTGAATTATCAGGAGTTAATAAGAAATATCACTGCCCTATGGCTCGAACAGTTTTACTTGGAAAACCAGATCAAAAGAAAATTGATACAATGAAAAAAACAAATGAGGCTCTTCAAGCTGGTATTGATGAAGTTAAACCAGGCAATACTGCAGATGATGTTGCTCAAGCTTTTTGGAGAATATTGGATAAATATGGAATTGAAAAAACTTCAAGGACTGGATATTCGATTGGTATTGGTTATCCACCAGACTGGGGAGAACATACTTTAAATATATCAAAAGGCGATATGACAGTATTACAACCCAACGTTACTTTTCACATGATTGCAGTAATGCAATTTGGAAATTGGGGAGTAGAGGCTTCTGAAGCAATTAAAGTAACAGATAAAGGTTCTGAACTATTTTGCAATTTTTCCAAAGAACTTCATATTAAAAGCTAGATATTAGGGGTTGATATTTTTTCTTACAAATGTTTTAAATTCATTAAATTATTTCAATGAATAAAGAATTCGTAAAATTTGATAAAGTAGATAAGAGTTACGACGGTAAAACATTGGTCGTAAAAGATCTTCAATTAGATATTGAAGAAGGTGAGTTCGTAACAATGTTAGGACCTTCTGGTTCTGGAAAAACTACTTGTCTAATGATGTTGGCTGGATTTGAAACACCAACACACGGTGAAATTTACTTAGATGGAAAAGCAATATCAAGTATTCCTCCTCACAAAAGAGGGATTGGGATGGTGTTTCAAAACTATGCTTTGTTTCCACACATGACTGTTTATGAGAATTTAGCATTTCCATTAAGAGTTAGAAAAATTCCAAAAGATGAAGCGGATAAAAAAATTGATAAAGCATTGTCAATGGTATCGCTGCAAGGATTTGCTGACAGAATGCCAGGTCAGTTATCAGGTGGTCAACAGCAAAGGGTTGCAGTTGCAAGATCTTTAGTATTTGACCCACAATTAGTTTTAATGGATGAACCTTTAGGAGCTTTGGATAAAAATTTAAGAGAGAGTATGCAATATGAAATAAAACATATTCACGAAAGTATTGGTGTGACAGTAGTTTATGTAACACATGATCAAAGTGAAGCTTTAACGATGTCAAATAGAATTGCAGTATTTAATGATGGAAAAGTTCAACAACTTTCAAGTCCTGATGAGCTTTATGAAAAACCAGTTAATTCTTTTGTGGCTGAATTTATTGGAGAAAATAATACATTTGCTGGTGAGGTTTCAGATATTTCAGGTGGAAAATGTAAAGTAAAGGTAGCTAATACGGAAATATTAGCTAATCCAATATCTGTTAAAGGTAAAGGTGAGAAAACAAAAATTTCTTTAAGACCAGAACGAGCTTTGATTAATCCAAGTGACAAAATGGACAACATTCACTCAGGAAAAATTGAAGAAGTAATATATCATGGAGATCATACACGAGTTCGTATTAATCTTTTAGGTAACAATGAATTTATTTTAAAAGTTCCAAATAGCTCAGCTAACATGGATATTAAGCTTGGTAAAGATATCAAAATTGGGTGGAATAGCGAAGACGCAAGAGCTCTAGATCCCAAGTAATATATCGTTAAATTAGATAAAATGGGCTGTTGACTCTCTTTATCGATCTTGTTGTAATCTCTTTTTTAAAAAAACGTTTAAACGGAGGAAAAATGAAGACAATTAGTAAATTATTACTAGCCATTTCTTTTGCTATCTCTGTAACTACTTCAGCATTCGCAGTAACTGTGGTGTCTTGGGGTGGAGCTTACACAGAGTCTCAAAAGTTAGGTTATGGTGATCCTACTGCTAAAGCACTTGGTATAGAAATTAACTGGGTGGATTATTCAGGTGGATTATCTGAGATCAAAGCACAAAAAGAAGCTGGTGCAATTACGTGGGATATAATCGACGTATTTGCAATGGATACTATCAATGGATGTGACGAAGGATTATTTGTTGAATTTGATTTTGACAAAGACTTCCCAGCTGCACCAGATGGAACTCCTGCAAGTAAAGATTTCTTTACTGCAATGCCAAGTAAATGTGCTGTAGGAAATATTTTATATTCTTGGAACTACGCTTATAACACTAATAATGTTAAAGGTACTCCAAAGACTATCAAAGATTTCTTTAACACTAAAAAATTCCCTGGAAAAAGAGCTATCTACAAAGGCGCTTTAACGAACTTAGAGATCGCTTTAGCTGCAGATGGTATCAAACCAGGAAAAGGTGGAGCAAAAATCTACAAAGCTTTAAACACTGAGAAAGGTGTTGAAAGAGCTATGAATAAGATCAAAGAATTATGTACAGATCCAAAAGGTGGATGTGTATTTTGGTCTGCAGGTGCTCAACCACCAGAATTATTAGTTTCAGGTGAAGTTGTAATGGCTACAGGTTGGAATGGTAGATTCTTCGGTGCAGAAGTTGGAGAAGGTGCACCAATCAAACAAGTATGGGATGGACAAGGTCTTGACTACGAGTACTTCGTACAAGTTAAGGGTGGACCAAACGATGCTAATGGTAAAGCTAAGAAAGCTTTAGCTATGATGACTAATACAGAGATGTTAGCTGGTAGTGCAAAATATATTGCATACGCTCCTTGGAGAAAATCTTCTATAGCGATTATGGAAGCAGGAGAGCCTTGGTATAAAGATGGTAAAACTAATATGGTACCACAAATGCCAACTGCACCCGCAAACACTAAAAACTACTTCCTAGTAGATCCAGTATTCTGGGCTGACAACGGCACAGAACTTGGTGAAAAATGGGAAGCTATGAAAGCTGGTCTATAATTTAAGTTTTATTAAACTGAATTATATATTATAATTTAAGGGCGGTTATTTACTAACCGCCCTTTTTATTTATGAGCTCTGAAACACAAAAAATTTTAACAACTGACGGAATACCATTAGAGGTAAGTCTTAAAAAATCTGAACGTAAAAATAAAATTAAAGCTTTTTTACTTGTTGCCCCTTTATTATTATTTTTGATTATCACTTACATATTTCCAATTGGCAGTATGCTTACTAGAAGTATTGATGACAAGATGGTTACAGAAATGTTACCCAAAACATATAAAGCAATGGAAAAGTGGGATGGAAAAGAATTACCTTCCGAAGAAGTTTTTGAAGCATTTTATTTTGATTTTAAAAATTTAGTTGAAGAAAAGCGTGAAGGTAAATTGTCTACACAACTAAATTACACAAAGAATGGATTTAAAAGTATTATAAAAAAATTAAGAAGAAAATCAAAATCTTTTGAAGAGGGAAATTATAAGGAACAAATAATGGCTGTTCACAAAAGATGGGCAGATGTTGAGTATTGGCGAGCAATACAAAGAAGAGCTCCTGCATATACTGGTCAAAAATATTTAAAAGGTTTGGATATGTACA
>CABXTO010000030.1 GCA_902515195.1 uncultured Pelagibacteraceae bacterium | reverse complement strand
AGTTTCAGTAGATAATACAAATTTTGAATATTGTGGAAAAGGACTGGGAGGAATTTTTTCAAATAAATCAAATTTATTGAATATTGAATTTTTAAAAATGTTTTTTGATATAATTAGATTTTATAAAAAAAGTGATCAAATAAATATTTCAAATGAAAAAATAACCTTAGGCGAATACCTTAAAATTAAAAAATTATCTAAAACATTTATCAATTACCATATTATACCAATGGTATCAGCAATTTGGTCTATGCCCCCATATGAGGCTAGCAAAATGCCTATAAGTTTTTTTTTAAAATTTTTTCAAAATCATGGATTGTTTAAAATAAAAAATAGACCTCAGTGGTACACTGTAGCTAATAGAAGCAGAACTTATGTTAATAAAATTATTTCAAAAATAAGTGGAGAACACTATAAAAATTATAAAGTTAAAAAAATTAAAAGAAAATTATCAGGTCTTGATCTTTATTATGGGGGAGAAAATGAGTATTTTGATTATGATAAAATAATATTAGCAACTCATGCTGATGAAGCTTTAAAATTAATTGAAAATCCAACAGAGGATGAAAAAAAATATTCTATCAAATTTTAGTTATAAAGAAAATATGGCTTATATTCATACAGATCAACGAGCTATGCCAAATAATAGAAAAGCTTGGTCTTCTTGGAACTCCTCCATGGATAGTAAAAATCTTGAAAAAAATTCAATTACATATTGGCTTAATCTTCTTCAAAATTTAAGGTGTGATGAGAATATTTTTTTAACATTAAATCCTTATTTTGATATTGATGAAAAAAAAATACTAAAAAAAGTAAAGTTTACTCATCCTTATTATGATCAAAAAGCATTAGATGCTCAATCAGAGCTTAATAAATTACAAAATCAAAAAGACTTACTTTTTTGTGGTAGTTATTTTGGTTATGGATTTCATGAAGATGGAATAAAATCATCAATAGAAATGTTAAAAAGTTTAAATGACTAGTTCAATTTATAATGGGACTGTAATCCATAAAAGATTTAAACCCAAAACACATTTTTTTAAATATAGTGTATTTTCTTTTTTAATAGATTTATCTGACTTAGATTATCTTAATAATAAGATTAAATTTTTTTCATATAATAAATTTAATTTAATAAGTTTTTATGAAAAAGATCACGGAAATAGAGATGGAACATCTTTAATTAAATGGGTTAAAAAAAACTTAAAAGATAACAATATTTATTCTGAAGATATAAAAATAAAGTTATTATGCTATCCAAGAATCTTGGGCTATGTATTTAATCCCTTAAGTATATTTTATATTTATGATGAAAATGAAAAGTTAATATGTATTTTATATGAAGTTAAAAACACTTTTGGCGAGCAACACACTTACATATTTAGGGTTGATGATGATCAAAACCTTTATCAACATAATTGCTCAAAAAAAATTTCATGTCTCTCCTTTTATTGAAATGAATTGTAAATATTTTTAAACTTTTAAAACCTGGAGAAAAAATTTCTGTAATAATTGATCAATATCAAGCAGATGAAAAAATATTATATGCATCGCAAGATGGACAAAGAGTTGATTTTAATTCGAAAGAATTAATTAAGTCTTATCTAAAGCATCCCCTTATGACTTTTAAGATAATTTCAGCGATACATTTTGAAGCGTTTAAATTGTGGTTAAAAGGAATTAAGTTCATAAAAAAAAAAATTAAAATAAAAAATAATATTACTTTTGAAAATTGATGAATTTATTTAAAATTTCAGACAAAATTGTATTCAATATCTTAAAAAATATTGAATTTGGATATTTGGAGATTATTCATCATAATGGTAAAATATTAAAATTTGGTAATCCAAAAGATCCATTAAAAGCAAATCTTAAAATAAAAAATCCTAACTTTACTTTTAATCTAATAAAAGGAGGAAGTGTGGGATTTGCAGAATCTTACATGAAAAATGAATTTGAAACAAAAAATTTATCAGACTTAATAGAAGTAACAGCCAGGAATATAAAACATATTCACAAATTTTCTGGTTTATTCGATTTACCACTTTTCAATTTTTTTAAAAATATATTTGTAAAGAATACAAAGAATAGAAGTAAAAAAAACATTGCTAAGCACTACGATTTGGGTAATGAATTTTTTTCACTTTGGCTCGATAAAACTTTAACGTACTCTAGCGCAATCTTTGATGAAAAAAATAAAGATTTATCGGATGCACAAAATAACAAATACCAAAAATTAATTGACTTAATGGAACCTAGCAATGGAGATAAAATTTTAGAAATAGGGTGTGGTTGGGGAGGTTTCGCAGAATATATTGGAAAAAAATATGATGTAAAACTTGATTGTATTACAATTTCAAAGAAACAATTTGAATACGCCAAAGAAAGAATTCAAAGATGTGGTTTAAATGAAAAAGTTAACATTGAAATTAAAGATTATAGAGATTTAAAAAATAAATATAATTCTATTGCATCAATTGAAATGATTGAAGCTGTAGGTCAAAATTATTTAGAAAGTTATTTTAAGACTATAAAAAATAATTTGTCGGATAATGGTAGAGCTGCTATTCAAGCTATAACCATCGATGATGCTTTATTTGATAGATATAAAAATAAAGAAGATTTTATTCAAAAATATATTTTCCCTGGGGGATTTCTTCCAAATAAAAATAGTATAAACAAATTTGTTTCAGATCATGGTTTGACAATAAAATCTTACGAGTCTTATGCTGATCATTACTCAAACACATTATCGATATGGAGAGATGAATTTAATAAAAAATGGGAACAAATAAAATATCAAGGATTCGATTTGACATTTAAAAGAATGTGGGAATTTTACTTGTGTTATTGTGAGGCTGGATTTAAATCAAAAAATATTGATTTAATACAATTTTCAATTCAAAATAAATAAGGAGATATAACTATGCGCGACATAAAATTATTTAGATCAATTTTATTGATAATCTGTTTAATCTTAATTACAAGCTGCTCAAAATATAACTCTATGAAACCAACAGATTTTAAAGATAAAGAACCAAGATTGATAATTGAAGAATATTTGTCAGGGAATGTGAAGGCATGGGGTGTTCTTCAAAATAGATCAGGAAAAGTTACAAGACAATTTTCTGCTGATTTAAAAGGAAAATGGGATGGAAAACAATTGATACTTGATGAAAAATTTAATTGGGATGATGGTGAAATTCAAACTAGACAATGGCTTATAACAAAAATCGATGAAAATAACTACGAAGGTACTGCGGGAGATGTTGTGGGAAAAGCAAAAGGTTATTCATATGGGTCAGCATTTAAGTTCGAATATGTTCTCTTAGTTCCTGTTAAAGGTAAAGAAATGAAAATTACTTTTGATGATTGGATTTTTAAACAAGATGACAGGGTAGCAATAAATAGGGCAACGATGACTAAATTTGGTTTTAAAGTTGCAGAGTTAACAGTAGTATTTGTTAAAGACTAATAGTTTATTTGTTTCATACCTTTTGAAAGCAACTTAAAATATAAACTATTTGGCAATATTTGAAGAAATTTTAAAAAATAGGTAAAAGCTTTAGGGAAGTGAATTTCAAAATTTGATTTTTTAGTTAAACCTTTAAAAATTTCATTCGCTGCAAATTCTGCTGTTTTAATCATTGGCATTTTAAATGTATTTTTATCTGTCATTGGTGTTTTGATAAAACCTGGACTGATTAATGAAATTCTTACATTTTTCATTTTCATATCAAAGTTTAAACTTTCTGCATAACTAGTAAGAGCTGCTTTCGAGGCACAATATGCACCAGCTGCAGGTAAACCTCTATAACCAGCCACAGATGAGATTATCGATATTTGTCCATTTTTTTTTTCAGAAAAATAATTATAAATTGAATTAATTGAATTCATAGTGCCAAAATAATTTACTTCCATTATTTCTCTAATTTTATCTAAATTAAATTTTTTTTCAGATTTTGGATCATGAATTCCAGTACCAAAAACACAAATATCTATTCCGCCTAATTGATTGATAATAGTTTCTGCTGTTGTTTTACATCTCTCAATATCTGTTACATCAAGAGGATAGGGATGGATATTTGTATTTAAAATTTTTAATTCTTTTAATAAATTTTCTCGTCTAGCTGATACTGCAACACTCCACCCATTTTCAGCAAATTTGATTGCTACAGCCTTACCAATTCCACTACTTGCACCAGTTATCCAAATAACTTTTTTTTCTTTCATAGATTAATGTATAAAGGAAATATGTTAAAAAATAAATTTATATCATTTATTCTTTTCTTTATTATCACATATTCTGCTTCATTTATTGGCGGTATGGCGACAATTAGTTTTAAAGAACCATGGTATTCACAGCTTGTAAAATCAAATTACAATCCCCCAGATTGGATTTTTGCTCCAGTCTGGACCACTTTATATTTAATGATGACAGTGGCTGTTTGGTTTTATTGGCATAGTAAAAATAGAGAGATGAATACAATTTATATTTACTTTATTCACATTGTGTTCAATACAACTTGGAGTATTGTTTTTTTTGGTCTGCATCAAATCTTATTAGCTTTAATTGTATTAATGATTCTCATTATCTTGATAATTACTCTTATTTTAAAATTTAAACGTGTCAATAATGTAAGCTCATACTTAATGATTCCCTATTTACTTTGGAGTTTCTATGCACTATTTCTAAATTTTAACTTATATATTTTAAATTGATATGGATGATGTTGTTATAGTAGGTGGTGGAATTATCGGTACTTCCACTGCTTATTTTTTATCTAAAGAAGGTAGAAAAGTTAAAGTAATAGAAAGAGATCCAAGTTACAAAACAGCTTCATTTCCCTTATCTCTTGGAGGATTTAGAAGACAATTTTTTCAAACAGAAAATATCTTACTTGGAAAATTTGCAAGAGAATTTATTTTTCAAATACCTGAATTACTAAAAACAGAAAAAAATCCCAAACCTACAGCTAGCATGGTAACTAATGGATATCTATTAATGTTTGGACCCGAACATGCAGAAGAACAATATAAAGCCTTAGAAAACCATAAAGCTTGTGAGGCTGGAACAAAAAATATTAAAGGATCAGAATTAACAAAATTTTTTCCATATATAAACAGTGAAGGAATAGAAACTGCTACATTTACGGATAATCAAAGTGAGGGATGGATTGATCCATTTATGTTTCATGGAGCATTAAAAAGTAAAGCAATAGAACTTGGTGCCGAATTTGTAAAAGGAGAAGTAAAATCTCTCTCTGAAATTAAAGCTAAAACAATTATTTCTGCTGCTGGATGTTGGACAAAAGAATTACTAGAAGACATTCCAGTTGAACCACAAAAACATACTGTTTTTAGAGTAAAGTGTCCAAAACATATTCCTGAAATGCCATTAACTGGTGATTTAACAACAGGAGTTTATTGGAGGCCAGAGGGGAAAGAGTATTTAGCTGGATCACCAAAATCTGTTTTTGATGCAGATGATTTAGAACCAGCGTGGGATGATTTCGAAGAGCTAGTTTGGCCTGCATTGGCTCAAAGAATACCAGCAATGGAGGAATTAAAGTTAACTGGTGGATGGGCAGGTTATTACGATTGTAATAGATTAGATAATAACGCTGTTGTTGGAAAGCATCCAAAGTTTGAAAACGTTTATTTAGCGACAGGTTTTACAGGTAGAGGACTCATGCAAGCGCCAGGAATTGGTAGAGCTTTAACTGAGTTAATTACAACAGGCGCATATCAATCAATTGATATCTCAAATATGGCTGTTGAAAGAGTTTTGGGCAAAAAAGCAAGACCAGAGCCTTATGTTCTTTAATTAAGTTCCACAGAAAGTTTGATATTTTTCATCTGAATTAGATGGAATTTGATAATCAAGAATATTACCTCTTTGAGTGTAGGGATCTTTTAAAATTTCTACTAGTTGAGTAATAGGTTTTAAATTATTTTTTTCAGCTTGTTCGAGAGCCTCTTCAACTTTGTGATTTCTTGGTATAATCAAAGGGTTAACAGTTTTCATTAACTTTAAATATTTTTCTGGTATATTATTGTTATTTTTTAATCTTTCATTCCATCTTATTTTCCAACTTTGAAAGTCTTTATCTTCATAATCTTTATCTTCATTAATATTTTCATTCATTAAATGACAAAAAGTATTGGTATAATCAGCTTTTTTTTGGTGCATCCAAGTAAGTAGATCAAGAATTAAAAATTTATCTTTTTCATCTACACCAAACAAACCTAACTTATTCCTCATCATATTGAGCCATTTTTCTTCATACTTTTTTTCAAATGAATTTATAATTTTAGTTGCTAATTCAATTGCTTTATCTTGATCATTATCAATAAAAGGTATCAAGCATTCAGCAAATCTTGATAAATTCCATTTTGTGATTACAGGTTGATTACAATAAGCATATCTTCCCATTTGATCTATGGAGCTAAATACTGTTTTTGGATCATAGGTATCCATAAATGCACAAGGTCCATAATCTATTGTTTCGCCAGAAATACTCATATTGTCAGTATTCATTACACCATGAATAAAACCAACTCTCATCCAATTGACAACTAGATTTATTTGTTTTTCCATAACATTAATTAGAAGATCTATAGCTTTATTTTTAGAATTTTTAATATCTGGATAATGTCGATCAATCACATAATTTAACAGAATATCTAGTTCATTTTTTCTCTCTCTAGCAGCAATATATTGAAAAGTTCCAACTCTTATGTGACTTGAAGCAACCCTAGTTAAAATTGCACCAGGTAGAGAAGTTTCTCTAACAACATCTTCACCTGTTTTAACAACTGCTAAACTTCTTGTTGTTTGAATTCTTAGTCCATTCATAGCTTCACTAATTATGTATTCTCTTAACATTGGACCTAATGCAGCTCTACCATCACCATTTCTTGAAAATGTAGTTTTTCCTGATCCTTTAAATTGAATATCGTATCTTTTACTATCTTTTGATAAATGTTCTCCAATCAAAACAGCTCTACCATCCCCTAACATAGTGAAATGACCAAATTGATGGCCAGCATAAGCTTGGGCAATACTATTACTGCCTTCAGGTAAGGAGTTTCCTGAGAATAATTCTGATAATTCTTTATTACTTACCTTTGAAAAATCTAAATTTAAATCAGAAGATAAATCTTTATTAAAAAGAACTAACTCAGGTTTTTTTACAGGTGTTGGTTTAATATTTTCTCTAAATATATTTGGTAGATTGAAGTAAGTGTTGTTGAAATTCCAATTTATTTTATTCATAAAAAAAGCGATTTATAACAATATAAACCGCTTTTTTTCTAATATTAAATTTTATTTTTTCTTATATTTGGCTGCTTCTTCAGAGCCCGAAGTCGCCGAACCTTTACTATAAGAGTGAGCGCCCATTCCAGCTAATTGACCATCTTTAACTATTAAATATTGATCTCTGATTTCTTTATCTTCAAAGAAGCATTCTAATATTTCTCTAGTACCATCTGCATATCTTGCTTGTGCAGTTAAAGATGTTCCTGAAGTGTGAGGTGTCATTCCATGATTCGGCATGTTTCGCCACACGTGATCGTTAGGTGCTGGCTGAGGAAACCACACATCACCAGCATA
>CABXTO010000029.1 GCA_902515195.1 uncultured Pelagibacteraceae bacterium | reverse complement strand
TAATAGAATTATTAGCCCAACCATTCCTTTATTCAAAGAGGGTGTTTTTGATAAACATGGAAAATGGATGGATGGATGGGAATCTAGAAGAAAAAGAACTTCAGGACATGATTACATTGTTTTAAAATTAGGTAAGTCAGGAAAAATTTCTAAGGTTGACGTAGATACATCTCATTTTAATGGTAATCAACCTTCAATGATTTCAATTGAGGGAGCTAATTCCAATTCAAACAAAATCAAAAAATTTAAATGGACTTCAATTCTTTCAAAAAAAAAGGTTAAAGCAAATTCACATCATTTTTTTTCAGTCAAAAACAATAAAATATTTACACATATTAAATTCAATATTTTTCCTGATGGCGGTGTTGCTAGATTAAGATTATATGGATCAATTGCAAAATCAAAAAAATTCAAGAATAAAAAGGTAAATCTTGCCTCATTACTTGATGGAGCGTCGGTTATAGCTTGTAACAATGAACACTTTGGAAAAGCCGAAAACATTTTAGCTCCTGGCAAAGCAAAAAATATGGGTGATGGTTGGGAGACTAGAAGAAGAAGAGGCAAAGGAAATGATTGGTTAATTCTAAATTCTATAGATGGAAATTATATTGATAAAATAGAAATCTCAACTCATCACTTTAAAGGAAATTATCCTAGTTACTGTTCTTTACAGGCCGCATACTTACCATCTAAAAATTCTAAAAAAATTGTAAATTCTTCAAATAAATGGAAATATTTATTAAAAAATACAAAGTTATCAGCTGATAAAACTCATAGATTTAAAAATTCTTTAATGAAAAAAGATAAAATCAATCATATAAAAATAAATATATTTCCTGATGGAGGTATCTCTAGATTTAGAATTTTTGGTAAGAAGATATGACAGATTTGATTATAAAACCAAAACCAATTACTAAAGAAAATTTCAAAAAATTTGGTGACATGATAACAACTGCAGATATCAAGCCAATTGAAATTAATAATGGTTATGCAAAACGATATGATGGTATTGCAAATTTAAATACTAAAAAGGATAATGGTGAGTCTACTATTAGTATTTTTTTCAGCTTTAAAAAGATCTTTCCCTATGAAAGTTGATATGATGGAAAAGCATCCACTGGGGAGCCAAGCATTTATTCCAATGAAAGAAACTACTTTTTTAGCTTTTGTTGCTCCTGAAGGTAACAAACCAAACATAAATAAAATTGAGTCATTCATTATACCAAAAGGAATTGGAGTAAATTATAATCCAGGTATTTGGCATTTTCCATTGATCTCAACAGAAGATATGAATTTTTTAGTTGTGGATAGATTAGGTGAAGGAGATAATTTAGTTCTCCATAATCTCAATAATGAAAATATTACTTTAGAATTTCAAGCATAAAAAAAAGCCCACCAATGAAAATTGATGGGCTTTAATTTTAAATTTTATTATCTTTTTGAAGATGATATTGCTAAGTGAATTAAAGCACCTAATGCTGCTCCAATTATCCAAGCATATCCTCCACCACCACCTAGGTTAGCGAAGAAATCATCTAGTCCCATGAATAAAATGTTAGGCCATACTGTACCAACAGCTATATACCCTGATAGCACCCAAGCTAACATTCCTTTTCCATTGAAACCACCATTGTAGTGATACTTACCTTTAGGTGAGTCACTAAATAGATCATCAACATCTAATCTTTGTTTTTTGATTATATAGTAGTCAGTAATCATTATACCGAACACTGGAGCTAAAATTGCACCTAAAGTGTTCACAAATGGAAACATTCCCATTTGAGTAATTACTGCAACCCACATACCACCAATAACAAAACCAAAAGCAGCTGTAATTAAACCACCAGTTCTGAAATTAATTTTGCTTGGCATTAAGTTTGCAAGGTCATAAGCAGGAGGTATAAAGTTTGCAACCATATTAATACCAACTGTTGCTGCAAAAAATGCAAATGCTGCAACAACTGTTAATACAATATTGTCTACCTTAGCTACCATATCTGTCGGACTTGCTACGTATTCTCCAAAGATAGCAATTGTTCCACCAGTAATCATTAAAGTAATGAATGAAAAGAAAACTACATTACCTACTAATCCCCATAGGTTACCTTTTTTCATTTCATCTTCATTTTTAACAAATCTAGCAAAGTCACCAAAGTTAATTACCACAGCAGCAAAATATCCAACCATAATTGAAAATACTGCTAGGAACGCACCAAATGAACCTAAACCTTCAAATCCACCTGAACGTGCTCCACCAGAAAATATTTCTCCAACTTCTGATAAAAGGCTTCCTCCAGCTTTAAACCAAATTACTAGCATCAATAGAACCATAACTACATAAACAGCTGGTCCTGCAAAGTTTAAGAATCTTCTTACTAGATCTATTCCTTGCCAGAATAAGTAAACTTGGAATCCTGACACAAATATAAATGATACCCACATTACTCCTGTCATTCCTAAAAACATTTCAGTTCCAGGATTGCCAGTAATAGCTGTAATTAGAAGTGCCACAGCAGTTGATGCTGCATATGTTTGTGCTCCATACCAGAACATTGCCACAAGCCCTCTTGCCATTGCAGGAAAGTTTGCACCAAATACACCCATACTTACTCGGGCGAATACTGGATAAGGAATACCATGTTTAACACTTGGTTTACCTGATAGGTTTACTAACCACATGATAAAAAAGCCAGCGAGTATTAAAGCTAAAAATACTGCCCAACCATTTAATCCTGAAGCTATAAATAGTGATGCTGCTAAAGTATATCCAAATAAACTTTGAACATCATTTGCCCATACATTAAAGATTTCGAACCATCCCCAATTTTTTTTATTAGTTGGAGTTGGTGCTAAATCTGCGTTGTAGAGCGATTTTGATCTACTCATATTTTTTCTCCTCTGTGTATTGCGAGTTATAACTAGTTTAATATATCGCAACGTTAATAAACGAAACCTAATGATTTATATAATAAATACAAACAAATGATTTTTTGCAGATGCTCTCTAAGTATTGACTATCAATGTTAAATTAGTGTTAGCCTAAAATGAACACTTCTAAACTACGTTTGATTAGTTATTCCAACCACCTACTGATTTGACTTCTAAAAATTCCTCAAGCCCATGTTCACCAGCTTCTCGACCAATTCCAGAATGTTTAAAGCCACCAAAAGGTGCATCAACTGCAATGCCTGCTCCATTAACATCTACCATTCCTGACCTGAGTTTTCTTGCTACCCTTTTAACTTTTTCTTTATCTTGAGTTTGAATATAATTTGTCAAACCATAAGGAGTATCATTAGCAATTTGAATTGCTTCTTCCTCAGTTTCAAATGGCATTACTGACAATACAGGTCCAAAAATTTCTGTTCTTGCAATATCCATATCATTGTTTACATCTGCAAACACTGTTGGTTTTACAAAGTATCCTTTCTCTAAACCTTTAGGTTTGCCAGGTCCTCCAGCAATTAATTTTGCACCTTCATCTATTCCTTTTTTTATTAAAGTTTGAATTTTGTTGTATTGAGTTTCAGAAATTACAGGTCCTATGTGTTCGCCTTCTTTCTTAGGGTCTCCTACTTCAAAGCTATCAGTATACTTTTTCAATCTTTCAATCGCTTCATTGTACATTGACTTTTCAACTAACATTCTTGTAGGTGCATTACATGATTGTCCAGAATTTCTAAAACATCTTAGTGCTCCTCTCTCAATGGCTTCTGGGTCAGCATCTTTAAAAATTATATTTGCACCTTTACCACCTAATTCTAAGCTTACTCTTTTAAAATCTTTAGCTGCATTCTGTGAAATCAACGCCCCTGCTCTAGTAGATCCAGTGAATGAAATCATGTTAATATCAGGATGACTAGTTAAAGCATCTCCAGTTATGGCTCCGTCACCATTAACTAAATTAAATACTCCAGCAGGAAATTTTGTTTCATCTATAAGTTCAGCCAAAATCATTGATGACAATGGAGCAAGTTCTGATGGTTTTAGAACCATTGTACAACCAGAGGCTAATGCTGGCATCACCTTCAAGCAAACCTGATTCATAGGCCAGTTCCATGGTGTGATTAAAGCACAAACACCTTTAGGTTCATAAATTAGTCTTTGATTAGGTGCATGTTCTCCTAAAGGTTTTTCAAATTCAAAATTTTTTAAATATTTTATAAAAGATTTTAAATGAGCAGCTCCAGTGCCTGCTTGTAATTTTGTTGCAAAATCTTTTGGAGCACCCATTTCAGTAGTGATTGCATCAGCAATATCTGTCCATCTTTTTTTATAATTTTCATAAAGTTTTTCTAATAACTTAATTCTTTCCTCTTTTGATGAAAATGACCAAGTGCTGTAGGCTTTTTTTGCTGAACTAACTGCAAGCTCGACATCTTCCTTATTTCCTAAAGATATAACTGCACAATTTTCCTCTGTTGCAGGATTGATTACTTTAATTTCTTCTTTGCTTTTTGATGAAACCCATTTTCCATCAATATAAAATTTTTTTTTATCTTCCATAAGAGACTCCTAGCCTTTCTTTATTTTTTTGCAAACAAATTTGTTAATTCATAAACAATTGTAGCAGCAGCGAGGGAGGTAACCTCTGCATGATCGTATGCTGGTGAAACTTCAACCACATCAGCAGAAATAAGATTTAAACCTGAAAGCCCCCTAATGACATTAACCATTTCTCTTGTCGTCATTCCAGCAATTTCAGGTGTACCTGTGCCAGGTGCAAAGGCAGGATCTAATACATCTATATCAATTGATAAGTATAAAGGGTTGTTTCCAACTCTTTTTTTAATTCTATCAGCAATTTTATCTGTTCCTTGAGTTTGAAACTCATCGCAATGAATAATTTTAAATCCAAAGCTTTCATCATTTTTTATGTCATCTCTACTGTATAAAGGACCCCTAATCCCTACATGCATTGAGGCATCGTCTAAAAATAAATTTTCTTCTCTAGCTCTTCTAAAAGGAGTTCCATGAGTATATGGTGCACCAAAATAAGTATCCCATGTATCTAAATGGGCATCAAAATGAACTAAAGCAACTGGACCATTATTAATTTTATTGATTGCCTTTAATAAGGGGAATGCAATTGTATGATCCCCTCCTAAACTTATAATTCCACCAACTTTATTTAATAATTCTTCTGCGCCAACTTCAATTTGTTTGATTGCTTCATCTATATTAAACGGATTACAAGTTATGTCTCCTGCATCTGCAACTTGTTGTACTTTAAAAGGCTCAACGTCATAACTTGGGTGATAATTTGTTCTTAAATGTCTTGAAGCTTGTCTTATACTTTGAGGTCCAAATCTAGCCCCTGGTCTATAACTTGTGCCAGCATCAAATGGAATTCCAACAATTGCAACATCACAACTTTCAACATCTCTTAGCTCTGGTAATCTTGCAAATGTTGAAGGGCCTGCGAACCGTGGCACTTTAGTTCCACTAACAGGTTGGATTGGATCTTTATTTCTTTTTTTTTTCACAGTAAAATTGTATCACATTCTTTTAAATTGGAATATCTTCTATATATAAATTTATGAACATAATTAGATTAATTTTATTATCTTTATTTATCTTTACACAATCTCAAGCTGATACAATTTATAATCTAATTAAGATACCTAATCTTGAAATTTATAACCTTAATACCTCAAACAAACTTAGATACTTGTACGCTAAACAACCATTCACCATTGGGGTAGATAAAAATATTAATTGTTATAACTCAGAAAAAAAAAAGTTTTAGATGAAAAATACAAAATAATTAAAGAAAATTTAGATAGATACGATCAAAAATTTTTAAAAAAAATAAATCTAAAATATATTGTTCTTTGTGAGGATTTATCCATTTCAAAAATTAATACTGCGGGAATACCAGACAATATAATGAAAACTTTAATACTAGATGTTAAATTTGATGAGAGTTATTTTGAAAGAGTAATTCATCATGAGGTATTCCATATTATCAATGACAGCTATAAAGAAATATTTGATCAAAAAATATGGACTAATTTTAATGTTGAAGAATTTAAATATGCCAAATGCTCTACTTGTACAGATAAATTAGGATTGGATACATACTCTAATACAAGTGGTTTTTTTACTGAATATTCAAAGTCAACTGCTTCTGAAGATATGGCTGAAGTATTCTCTCACTTAATGACTGGATCAGATCTGAAAAATATTGACCCAATTTTAGAGCAAAAAAATACAATTTATAAAAACAAACCTATTGAAAATTGATCAAAATTTTATTTTATGATTAAAAAAATTAAAGCTTCTAGATCAGAAAAAATAATTCTTATTTTTATCATTGTATTATCAGTATTTTCTTTAAGTTCTTTTTTTGCAATAAAAGATAAATGTCTATTCGTTAAAGATTATGATCCAAAAAAAATTAAATTTGATAATCCTGAAAACATTGCAGTACTAAATGTTCCTTGTGGCAATGTCATAATTGAGCTTTATCCTAACATTTCTCCAAATAGTGTAAAAAGATTTATAACTTTAGTTAAATCGAAGGCCTATGACGATGTAGCTTTTCATAGGGTAATAAAAGATACACTTGTGCAGGCTGGAGATTTAGAATTTGGAAAAAAAGGGAAATATAGATTATGGAAAAATTGGAACAGGCAAATCAGGATTGGGAAATATTAATTCTGAAATAGATTATCCATTTGATTTTCAAAAAGGGAGTGTTGCGTTGGCGAGAACTCAAAAATATAATACAGAAGATAGTCAGTTTTTTATAATACTGAGAGATGAACCATTATACGAAACTGAATATACTCCAATTGGCAAGGTAATTTATGGACTGGACGCTTTAGAAAAAAATTAAATATCTTGATAAATCTCAATATGTTTTAAGACCTGATTACATAAATACAATTAGGATGTTAATTAACTAAAGGCTTGCCTGTTGTTAAGGTGTGTTTGATTCTATCTTGAGTTTTTTGAGTTTCAATTAATCTCATAAAAGCATCTAACTCTAATTTAAATATATCATCTTCTGATAGAGTTTTATCTGGTGTAGTATCACCACCACTCAATACATGAGCCAGTTCTTTTGCAACTTCGACTCCATGATCTAGAATAATTTTATCATTGTAAAGTTTATCTAAAATTTTATCCATCTCTCCTCTTACAGCTTTTCCTGGAAGCTTAAATTCAAGCTCACTTGGTGATTTAAAATCTTTATTATCTGTAATAATTTTTTTGGAAACTTCTAATAAACTATTTCTATTCATTATTTTTTTATCAGAAGGTCTCAAATATTTCATTGGTTCTGCTTCAACTGGTGACGTAGCTGTCTTTCCATATCCAATAATGTCAAAAACTTTTAAAGATGCAAAATTAGGATCTTTTTTTGCCTCGTCTGTATCAAGCCATCTCGCCAACATTTCCTTACATCCCCCTCCAGCTGGAATTAAACCAACAATAGTTTCAACTAGACCAACAACTATGTTTGTATGAGATGCAACAAAATTACTTTGTACCATTACCTCAAATCCACCTCCTAAAGTTAATCCTGATGGAGCTGAGATAACTGGATGTTTTGAATATTTAAGATGTTTGCATGTTTCTTGAAAATACTTAATAAATTTTTCAATTGATTTGAAATCTTTTTTGTCTGCAAACTGCATTGTATAAGTTAAGTTCACACCAGCAGAAAACTGCATGCTTTCATTTATTATTATTAGAGGTTTGTCTGTAGCTTTTTTAAGAGCATCCATTGAGTCATAATCTAAAGCATTAGCTTTAGTGGTAAACTCAACTATATTGTAATCATTAAACCTATAAATTTTTGCTGAGTTATTTCCATCTAAACTTGAAGCTGTTTTTTTTACTTTGCCCAGAGTTTCTATATTTGTGTACTTTTGCCTCTCACCATAAAAGTCCTCATTTTTAGTTTTTGATAAATTCTCTAAAAATTTATTTTCTTTAAATTCATCAATTTTATCGAAGAAATCCTTCACGCCTATTTCTTCAAGCATTTCAAATGGACCTTTGCTCCAATTAAAACCAAGTCTCATAGCTTCATCAATATCATTAAATTCTTTTGTAATTCCTGGGACCAATGAAGAGGCATATTTAATTATTTTTGATATAACTGACCAAGCATACTCTCCATATTTATCTTTCCTATTAATTAGTCCCTTTAAATCAACCTTATCTGATTTTATATCAATTTTTTTGCTAGGTGAGTAATTCCCTGACTCAAGATTAATAGCTTCCATTACTTTAGTTGCCCCAGATTTATTCATTCTATAGAAGCCACCCTTACCTTTTCTTCCAGTGTAACCTGTCTCAATTAATTTCTTTACTAATGGAATTTCTTTTGCAACTTCATGAAATTCGTCAGTATCAGGTAATTCTTTAATAAAACTTTTCAAAACATCGGCCATTAAATCAATACCGATTAAATCGTATAATCCAAATACACCCGTTTTTGGAATGCCCATTGGTCTTCCAAATATTGCATCTGCTTCCTCGACTGAAAGTTTCATCTTAAAAGCTTCTGTCATTGCTATTTGCATTGCATAGACACCAACTCTG
>CABXTO010000028.1 GCA_902515195.1 uncultured Pelagibacteraceae bacterium | reverse complement strand
ACGAGCCAACATTACAAAATTTAAGCGATTTTGAGAATAAATCGCTATTAATCGTCGATGACGACAATCCTTTTAGAGAGAGGTTGGCAAGAGCAATGGAAAAGAAAGGCTTTGAGGTTATTCAAGCTGAAGGTGTACAAAAAGGTATCGATTCGGTAAAATTGAAAAAACCAGGTTTTGCGGTTGTTGATTTACGATTAGGTGATGGCAACGGGTTAGAAGTTGTAAAACAAATTCAGTCAACCAATTCAGAAAGTAGAATTATAATGTTAACTGGATATGGAAACATACCAACTGCAGTTGCAGCTATAAAAGAAGGTGCAATTGATTATCTTGCTAAACCAGCAGATGCTGATGACGTTGAAATATTTGTAAGAGTATCTGTATCAAATGAACATGCTGAAATTGATTTATCAAAAAAATTTGGTGCATTAAACTCTGAAGCTGCAGGACTTTTGAGACTTGCAAAACTTCATTCAAAAAAAATTGGCCTAAGTTTTCATGTCGGGTCTCAATGTATGCATCCTATTTCATATGCAAAGGGTATTACTGAAATAGGAAACATAATAAAAAAAACAAAAATTATTCCTGATTATATTAATGTTGGAGGTGGGTTTCCAACAATATATCCTGACCTAATTCCACAATCTTTAGATAACTATTTTGATGAAATTAAAAAAGGTTTAGAAAATTTAAAAATTGATAAATTACCAGAGATTATATGCGAACCAGGAAGAGCATTGGTGGCAGAAAGTGGTTCAACCATAGTAAGAGTAAATTTAAGAAAAAAACAAAAGCTCTATATTAATGATGGGACATATGGAACCCTTTTTGATGCAGGAACTCCAAATATTGTTTTTCCATCAAAAATGATTAAGGATAACTCAAATAAAGTTATTTCAAAAAAATTAACAGCTTTTGATTTTTATGGTCCAACTTGTGATAGCATGGACTACATGAAAGGACCTTTTCTTCTTCCAAATAATATTAAAGAAAATGATTATATTGAATTAGGTCAATTAGGATCATACGGCTTAACATTTAGAACTCAATTCAATGGTTTTTATTCTAATGAAATTTATGAGGTTGAAGATAGTCCAATAATGAGTCTTTATGACAAAGATGCTAGTAAGTCGACTTTGGTGGCTTAATGTCTGATAAAAAAAACCTAGGGCACAATAGTAAAAAAGATTTTCTAAAAAAACCTGTTGAACATATTGATATAACTTCCTTTGATTCTAGAAAAATAATTTCATCAATGGAAAAAAAATGTCTTTTGTTTCAAGAGAGACTGCTAATGCAGCAAATATCTACAACGAAATGTTAAAAGATAAAGAATGTACTATATTTTTAACTTTAGCTGGTTCAACATCTGCAGCTGGATGTATGAATATTTATAAAGATCTAGTAAAATATAATATGGTGGATGCAATTGTTGCTACTGGAGCCTCTATCATAGACATGGATTTTTTTGAAGCTTTAGGTTTTAGACATTATCAAGGATCTCAATTTCAAGATGATACAGAACTGAGAAAAAATTATAGAATTTATGATACTTACATTGATGAAGATGAACTACAATTTTGTGATAAGAAAATTTGTGAAATAGCTGATAAATTAGAACCGAGAAGCTATACATCTAGGGAATTTATTCAAGAAATGGGAAAATATTTAAAAAAAAATTCAGTAAAAAAAGACTCATTAATTGAAACAGCTTATGACAACCATGTACCGATTTTCTGTCCTGCATTCACTGACTCAAGTGCTGGATTTGGATTAGTAATACATCAAGAAAAAAATCCAAAAAAACATATGACGATTGACTCCATAAGAGAATTTAGAGAATTAACTGAAATTAAAATACAATCTAAAGGTTCAGGATTATTTATGATTGGAGGTGGTGTTCCTAAAAATTTTATACAAGATACGGTAATATGTGCTGAACTTCTGGGTAAAGAAGTTGATATGCATAAATATGCTATTCAGATCACAGTAGCAGATTCAAGGGATGGTGCCTGTAGTAGCTCAACTTTAAAAGAAGCAAGTTCTTGGGGTAAGGTTGATGTTACAAAGGAACAGATGGTATTTGCTGAAGCAACAAGTGTATTACCTTTAATTGCAAGTGATGCATATCATAAGGCTTCATGGAAAAACAGAGATAGAAAAAACTTTTCAAAAATTTTTGGATAGAAAATTGCAATATTTATCAAATAAAGATGGTTTTTTAGGAATTGATAATAAATTTAATTTTAAAGAAAAAGTCGTAATAGTCCCGTTTGGTTTAGAAAAAACTGTTAGTTATGGAGGTGGTACTAAAAATGGCCCAAAGGAAATAATAAAAGCTTCACACCAAGTTGAGTTATATGATGAAGAACTCAACTGTGAACCCTATAAAAAAATAGGTATAAAAACTTTAAAACCTTTTAAAATTGATAAAAATATCAACAAAGCTTTAAAAAAAATATCTAGTATAAATCAGGAAATTTTGGATAAAAAACTTTTTCCTATGACATTTGGAGGAGAACATTCCATAACACCAGGATGTATAGAGCCGTTTGTAAAAAGACATAAAAATATTTGTCTTTTACATTTTGATGCTCATGCTGATTTAAGAGATAGTTATAATGGAGAAAAATTTTCTCACGCTTCAGCTATAAGAAGATGTTTAGATTACAAAAACGTATCTATAATTTCTTTTGGAATAAGAAATATCTCAAAAAGTGAAATACCTTATCTCCAAAAAAATAAATCTAGAATTAAAATTTTTTGGGCAAAAGATAAGGCTAAATGGAACTTACAAAAATTTAAAAAACTTATAAAAAAATAAGACTGTATACTTAACATTTGATGTAGATGGATTAGACTCAAGTATAATGCCAGCAACAGGAACGCCAGAACCTGGTGGATTACTTTGGGACGAAACATTAGATATAATAAAAATTGCAGCGAAAAATTCTAACATAGTAGGTGCGGATATAAATGAACTTGCACCCATAAAAGGTTTTAATTCTTATAATTTTCTAGTTGCAAAATTGGCTTATAAAATACTATCCTATAAATATCTCTTTTAAATTTAGACTGGTTTGAAGGTTTTTAGAAGTAATCTAAAAGGAATTAACATTATAAGTGCTACCAAAATTTTAACAGCTAGATCCCCTATAGATAAAGTAATCCAAGGCACTCCAGTTGCATAAAAGGAAATTGAAAAAAATAAAAAAGTATCAACTGTTGATCCAATAATAGAGGAGGTAAGTGGTGCTATAAACCAATCTTTTTTTCTTAATTTATCAAAGATTTGAACATCTAATAATTGAGCTACTAAAAAAGCAGTTCCTGAGCCAATAGCTATTCTAATAGAGATCAAATCTGCAAAATTTGTTGAAAATAAAAGAGTAAAACTAATACCTATTATAAAACCAATATAAACGATATTTCGTGCTATTAGTTTCCCATAAGATCTATTTGCTAAATCAGTTATTAGAAAGGCTATGGGATAACTAAATGCTCCATAAGTTAATATTTCTTCTAAACCATAATGTTTAATTGGAAACTGGACTAAATAATTTGAAGATAAAACAACAACTCCCATAATTAATGAGAGTAGGAAAAATAATTTATTCATTAAGCATTGTTAGATTGAACTGCTTTTTTTTGAAACGGAGATTTAATCAATATTATTTTTTTTAATTTCTTAAGCCTAGGAGATAAATTTTTGTTCCTGACAGTCTTTAAGAATTCATCAAAACTTCCTTTTTTGTCAACTGATCTTACTCCCGCATTACTAACTGTTAATTTTAAACTTCTTTTTAAAAGCTCACTTGTAAATTTTACTTTTTTTCAAGTTAGGTAAAAATCTTCTTTTTGTCTTATTGTTAGCATGACTAACATTATGACCTTTCATTGGATTTTTTCCAGTTAGTTCACATTTTTTTGACATAATAATATCGTCTATATAAGGTCAGATGCCGATCTCGTCAAGTTTATAAGATTTTAGTGACTATTTTTTTCCTATAATTTCAGCAAAATTTTTAACACCATCAACTATTAACAATTCTTTAAGCTCCTTTTTTATCATATTAACAACGTTAGGCCCTCTAAAGACCATTCCTGTATAAAGTTGAACATAATTAGCACCAGCTAAAAATTTTTCATAAGCACTTTTTCCAGAGTCCACTCCCCCACAACCAATTATTTTAATTTTTCCATTTAAAAGTTTATAAAATTTATTTATTAATTTTGTAGATTTTTCTTCAATTGGTTTCCCAGACAAACCTCCTTTTTGGTGTTTCTGAATATTATTCAAACTATCTCTAGATGAATCTGATGTATTAGAGACAATAATAGCCTCAATATTATTGGTTAAAAGAACTTCTGTAATTTTTTTTATTTCTTGATCATCTATATCTGGTGAAATTTTTACTACTATCGGAATTTTTGAAACTAAATTTTTTTTCTCTTTATTGATACTCTCTAGTAACTCATTTAATTTTTTTTGATCATGAAAACTTCTTAAATCTTCAGTATTAGGTGAGGAGATATTTATCGTAATATAATCAGCTACATCCTGAAAAGTTTTAAAACAGTGTAAATAGTCTTCAAGTCTATTTTCTGATTCTTTGTTTGGTCCTATATTTATTCCAAGTAAGCCAGTTTGTTTATTAGATTTAATTCTATCCACAACATTTTTAGAACCAAAATTATTAAATCCAAGTCTATTTATTAAAGCTTCATCTTCAACCAATCTAAATACTCTTGGTTTGGGATTTCCATACTGTTTAAGAGGCGTGATAGTGCCAACTTCAACAAACCCAAATCCCAATTTAAATAAAGAATTATACACCTCAGCATTTTTATCAAAACCCGCAGCCATACCTATCGGATTTTCCAAATCTTTATTGAATAATATTGTTTTAAATAAAGGATTATTTTTATCTTCATCAAAAACATTGGGAACAAAATTAAATTTTAAAGATTTTATTGCTAAATTATGAGCAGTCTCAGGATCTAATTTAAAAATTAAAGATCTTAAATTTGAGAACATTATTTAATTTTATTTAATATAAGATCTTTCGTTTCTTTAACACCAAAAAAACTAATAAAAAAAAACCCATACGAGGACCATTTTCATCGCCAAAAACAACTTCGTAGATCAATTTAAACCAATTTCTTAAATTTTCAGAGTATCCATTCTCTTTTCCAGTTGAATAAATCAAAGTTTGAATATCTTCTGGGGTCATTTTGTCATTACATTTATCTAATGTTTTTACTAAAGCTTCTAATGCCAATTTTTCATTTTTATTTGGTTTTTTATATTTCTTTTGCAATTTGATAACATCATTGAAATATTTAATTGCATATCCAACAAGTTTATCAAAAATAGGATGGTCCTTTTCAGAAATATTAGTTTTATACTTTTTAACAAATTTCCATAAAAGCTCTTTACTGTTTGCATTACTTGTTTCAACTAGGTTTAATAGCATTGAAAAAGACATTATCATATTTTCCTTAGGTACTTTACTATTATGCACGTGCCATACTGGATTCATTAATAATTTAAATTCATCTTGATTTTTTGCTTTTTCAATAAAATCTAAATATTCGTCTACAGCTTTAGGAACTATTTCTTTATAAAGTTTTTTTGCTCTTTTTGGATTTTGATACATATAAAGAGATAAGCTTTCAGGAGATGCATATTCAAGCCATTGATCAATGGTAATTCCATTTCCTTTTGATTTTGAAATCTTTTCACCTTTTTCATCTAAAAATAATTCATAAGCAAATCCTGATGGATTTGTTTTTCCAATCAATTTTATTATTTTTGTTGATAGAATTGCACTTTCAATAAGATCTTTTCCATACATTTCAAAGTCAACATCTAAAGCATACCATCTCATCGCCCAATCTACTTTCCATTGTAATTTACAATTACCATCTAATACACTCATCTCTAAATCTTCTCCATTGTTATCAAAAATAATGCTGGAGTTTTTTTTGTTAATTTCTCTTACTGGAATTTCTAAAACTTGTCCCGTGTTAGGACATATTGGTAAAAATGGACTATATGTCTTTTGACGTTCTTTACCTAATGTTGGTAAGATAATTTTCATTATTTCATCATAATTTTCTAAAATAATTTTTAATGTAGTATTAAAAAATCCAGACTTATAAAGCGATGTTGAGCTTTTAAAACTATATTTAAAATTGAAATTATCTAAAAAATTTTTTAACATTTCATTATTATGTTCACCAAAACTGTTGAACTTACCAAACGGATCTGGAACTTGAGTGAGAGGTCTATGTAAATTTTTTTCTAATATTTCTTTTTTAGGAACGTTTTCTGGAACTTTCCTTAATCCATCCATATCATCTGAGAATGTAATTATTTCTGTAGGAAGATCAGTTAATTGCTTCAAAGCATTAACCATCATTGATGTTCTCGCCACTTCTCCAAAAGTTCCTATATGAGGAAGTCCGCTTGGTCCATAACCAGTTTGAAGTGTTATTTTCCTCTTTTTCTCGATAAAAGTTTTTCGCTCTCGGAGCATTTTTTTAGCTTCAACAAAAGGCCATGCACTTGTTTTTTCTAAATTCTCTTTTTTAATCATGAATTATTCAAATAAAATCTAAAATTAACGAATTTACCAATTCTTATAGAGTTGAATTTTATTTACCATAAAATAATGTTCTTTCAAAATGTCTAATTATAAAACTGTTTTTTTTACTCTTGGAATTCTCCAAATAATTCTTGGAATTTTTATGTTTATCCCTGTGTTTTTACAAATTTTTTATGATGAATTGGACTCGTCTTTTTTTGGTGCTTCAATTGTTACAATTATTTTTGGAACATTGTTTTTTTTATCTAATTTGGATCACGATAAAAAATTAAATCTTCAACAAGCATTTCTTTTAACTGCATTATCATGGCTAAGTATCGCAATTTTTGGTTCTCTTCCTTTTGTCTTCTCTACAACTGAATTTTCTTTCACTAATGCTTTTTTTGAGAGTATGTCTGGAATTACGACGACTGGATCTACAATTATTTCTAATTTAGAAAGTATGCCTAAAAGTATTCTCTTATGGAGAGCAATTCTTCAGTGGTTAGGAGGAATTGGTATAATAGTTATGGCCATTACACTTATGCCAATAATGAATGTCGGGGGTATGCAATTATTTAAAATCTCAAACAATGGCTCCTCAGAAAAAATTTTACCTAAATCAAAAGAAATCGCTCTAAGACTTATTTATATTTACTCAAGTTTGACTGCACTATGTGCCATTTCTTATAAGTTTCTTGGTATGAATTATTTTGACAGTTTAACACATTCAATGACAACAATAGCAACTGGAGGTTTTTCTAATTACAATCAATCAATTGGTTTTTTCAATAGTTTTTCTATTGAAATTTCAGCAATGATTTTTATAATTTTGGGTAGTATTCCCTTCATAGCTTACATAAAATTTTTAAATGGAGATAAAAAAATATTTATTTCTGATTTTCAAATAAAAACTTTCTTAAAGATAATAATTTTTAGTATTCTAATTTTATCAATATATTTATTTATAAACAATACAACGCAACTCAATCTAAGATCTGTCTTATTTAATGTTATTTCTATTTTAACTGGAACTGGATATGTAAATGCTCAATTTGACAGTTGGGGTGGCTTTCCTTTAATCCTATTTCTTGGATTAATGTTTATAGGAGGTTGTGCTGGTTCAACAACATGTGGTATTAAAATATTTAGAATTCAAATTCTTTATTCATTTATTTCAAATCAACTAAAAAAAATTATTTATCCAAAAGGTATTTTTGTTTTAAAATATGAAAAAAATCCTGTCGATAATAAATTTATAGCTTCAATAATATCATTTATTTATATGTATCTAATAATTTTCTTTATCATCTCTGCGTTATTATCATTATCAGGCTTAGATTTTATTACCTCAATATCAGGAGCTGCTACCTCTATTTCAAATGTTGGTCCAGGATTAGGATCAATCATTGGACCAAATGGTAATTTTTCATCATTACCTGATGTTTCTAAATGGATTTTGTCTCTGGGCATGATTTTAGGTAGACTAGAGTTATTTGCAATATTAGTATTATTTTTACCTTCTTTTTGGAGGAATTGAAGATGCTAGAAATAAAGAAACAATCTTTGTCTGAAACTTTCTCAATTTATTTTGATAAAAGAATGTTAAAAATTTTATTGTTGGGGTCTATTTCAGGATTTCCTTGGGTTTTAATTGGTAGCAGTCTTAGTCTATGGTTAAAAGAAGATGGATTAAGTAGATCAACTATTGGCTGGGCTGGATTAATTTTTGGTGTTTATGCATTTAATTATCTTTGGGCACCCTTAATAGATAGAATACAAATACCATTCATTACCAAAAAAATAGGTCATAGAAGAGGTTGGATAGTTTTAATGCAATTCATAATTCTACTATCGCTCTTTTTATGGAGTATTATTAATCCAACAGAAAATTTAGCTCTTGTAATTACGGTTGGTTTAATTATTGCAATTGCTTCAGCAACCCAGGATATAACAGTTGATGCATTAAGAATTGAACAAATTGGAGAAAATGAGGGAAAATCAATGGCTGCTGGAGCAGCAATGGCGGTTGTTGGGTGGTGGACGGGATATAAACTTGGTGGAGTCCTTTCACTATTTTCAGCAGAATTCCTACAGGCTGCAGGCTTTGAAAACTACTGGCAATTGACATTTTTAATTTTAGGTATCCTTGTGATTTTTATGAATATTGGTTTAATGTTTATATCTGAAGCAAGTAATTCTGAAAGAGAAATTAAACAAAAAGAAAATGATGTTTTGATTTCTAATAAATTTAAAAAGAAAGGTATTTTATCAAACTCATTAACTTGGGTTGGCGGAACTATTGGAGGACCGATTATAAGTTTTTTTAGAAAGAACGGTTTTGCACTTGCTATGGGTATATTAGGATTTGTTTTTTTATTTAAAGTGGGAGAGGCATTTCTTGGTAGAATGTCTATTATTTTTTATAAAGAAATAGGTTTTAGCAAATCGGATATTGCCATATATTCAAAAACTTTAGGTTGGATCACTACAGTAATATTTACTCTTTTGGGTGGGCTATTTGTAATTAGATCTGGAGTTTTAAAAGCAATGTTTTTGGCTGGAATAGTAATGGCAGGTACAAATTTTTTATTTAGTGTACTAGCTTGGAGTGAAAAATCTGAACTCTTATTCGCAATAGCTGTTATTTTTGACGATATAGCAGCTGCGTTTGCAACCGTTGCTTTTGTAGCCTTTATTTCGCTTTTAGTTGACCGAGCCTATACTGCTACTCAATATGCCCTTTTAGCATCTATAGGAACTGCTGGAAGAACAACTCTAGCTTCATCG
>CABXTO010000027.1 GCA_902515195.1 uncultured Pelagibacteraceae bacterium | reverse complement strand
CACGGAGCAGATAAGATTGTTAAACGTTTAAAATACGATGGCCATTCAGCAGATGCTATCCATGGTAATTTAAGACAAAGTAAAAGAGACCGAGTGATCACAGGATTTAGAAATGGTAAAAGTAGAATATTAATTGCAACAGATGTTGCTGCTAGGGGATTAGATATTCCTTTGATACAACATGTAATAAATTATGACCTACCTCAAGTTCCTGAGGACTACATTCATAGAATAGGAAGAACAGGTAGAGCTGGTAAAGAAGGTTCTGCTTTAACATTTCTTACACCAAATGACAAATTAATGTGGAATTCTATTAGTAGATTAATTAATCCAAATTTTAAAATTCCACAAGATCGAAAAAGAAGAAGGTTCAAAGGAAAAAAAAGACCTAATGAAAGACTTAATAAAGAAAAAAAATTTAAAGATAAAAAGGTATTTAAATTTAAAAAATCAAGTTTTAAAGATACGAAAAAAAATTTCAATAAAGAAAAATTTAAAAAATCAAATTTTAAAGATAAAAAGAAAAAATTTGGTTTTACAAATAATCCTAATTATTTTGATAAAAAATTTTCAAATAATGATGCAGATAGCACAAATAAAATGAGATTTAAATTTAAAGGGAAAAAAAAATTTAAAAATAGAAAAAGACCAAAAAGTTTTTCGTTTAAAAAATTTAAAAAAAATAAGTATTGAAGATTAAAATTTACTTTATAATATCTAGCCAATTTTGAATTTCATAAGTTTTATTTTTAAAATCTAAATTTTTTTCTTCAGATTTAATAAAATCAATATGTTTTTTAAATGTTTCCTCATCCTTGAAATATTCTTTGGCTATCATCTTTCCCATTCTCTCATTAGACAAGTTGATCATTTGCCAGTATTCATAATCTGGATGATATTGAAGACCCCAAACTTCAGAGTTTTCTGATTTAAAATATACACCCATAATATTGTTTACTTTATCACTTGCTAATAGAGTTGCGCCTTTAGGTAGTTCACTCACTTCATCAAAATTAAAAGCTGGAGTATTAAATTTAGGTTTTTTATTTTTATAAATAAGGTTTTTTTTACCATCTTCATTTATTTCTACATCAGTTGCTATTCCTATGTGAGCACCATTTTTACCTGGTGCAACTGTTCCACCTGCTGCAGTTGAACAAACTTGTAAGCCCCAACAAATTGCAAGAATTTTATTCTTATGTTTAAAACAGTTAGATGCAAAATTAATATGTTTTTTAATTTCATCTGTCATATCATTTAGCCTCATAGCCCCGCCTGTAAAAATGATTCCATTATACTGATCCATATCTTCTAGTGCTTTGTTGGTTTCATTATCATTAGAAGGATTAATAATTGTTACATTTGAAGTCGGCTCTAACTTTAAAACTATATTTTTTAAATTTTCAGAACAAGTGGCCTTTGCTGCCCTTATAAATACTTCAGAGTCTTTTGGATTATTTCCTTCAACAATTAAAACATTCAAGCTCATTAAAATAATTTACCTGTCATACTGTATTGATACATAATTTTCATATCTGCTTCAGTCAGCTTTTTAGGATTTCCTCCAGTTGAAGGATCTTTCAATGCCATTTTTGACAGTCTGTCCAATTGTAAGTCTTTCTCATCAATTACTTCAGATAATTTGTGAGGCATATTTAATTTCTTTCTTAAATCTAGAACCCAATTTATAAATCCATCAAATGACTTATCTTTTAATTCTAAATAATCACAAATTTTAATAATTTTTTCTTCAATTACATCTTTATTAAAAGTTAAAACATATGGCATAAATATTGCATTTGATAATCCGTGATGAATATTATTTAAAGCATTAACGGGATGACTTAGTGAATGAATTGCGCCTAAACCTTTTTGAAAAGCTGTTGAGCCCATACTAGCTGCAGTAATCATATTCATTCTTGCTTCAATATTTGATCCATTATTCACTGCCTCTAATAACCATTTATTAATTAATCTCATACCTTCGAGAGCAATACCATCTGCCATTGGATGATATCCAGGTGCACAGTAAGCCTCTAAGTTGTGAGCTAAAGCATCCATTCCAGTAGCAGCAGTTATTTTGGGGGGTAAACCAACTGTTAAAATTGGATCTAATATTACAATTGAAGGTAAAAATTTTGGATGGAAAATAATATTTTTAACACCTGTCTGCTCATTTAAAATTACAGAAGCTCTTCCCGTCTCTGATCCAGTTCCAGCTGTTGTCGGTACAGCAATTATTGGAGCAATTTTATCTGAGTTAGCTCTAGTCCAGTTGTCACCAACATCTTCAAAATCCCAAATTGGTAAAGATTGTCCTGACATGAATGCTACTGCTTTTCCAACATCTAATCCACTTCCGCCACCAAAAGCAATTACACCATCACAATTATTTTTTTTAAAACTCTCAACACCTTCATTTACATTCGTACCAGTTGGATTACCAACAACATTGGAATATAATTTGGTAGATAATTTATTTTTATCCAATATTGATAAAGTCTTTTTTACGATATCTGTTTCTGCTAAACCTTTGTCTGTTACAAGCAAAGGTTTCAAAATTCCTAAACTTTTACAAGCCTCTGCAATATCATTAATTCTATTTTCACCAACCCACATTGATGTTGGATAATTCCAGTTGTATTTTACCATAATAATATTTAGTGTTTTATGAATTAAGATGTTGTATATCATTTTCTAAATCATTTTAACTAAAATATTTATGCAGAAAACTATTACACCAATTGATAATACTGTTTATGTTGAAAGAGAATATCACTCAACAAAAATTGAACAAACTATAGAGAATTCAATGAAGGCACAAAATGAGTGGGCTCAACTTAATGTTAATGAAAGAGTAAAACTTTTAAAAAATTTTGTGAGAGATTTTCTATCAAAAGGTGATGTTATTGGAGAAGAGCTCAGTAGACAAATAGGAAGACCTATTTCTCAAGCAGCAGGTGAATTAAATGGCTTTAAAGAGAGAGCTGATTATATGTTGTCAATTGCAGAAAAAAAACTAGCTAATATTGATGTAACTAAAGACAATAATTTTAAAAGCTTTATTAAAAGAAGAGCTCTAGGAATTGTTTTTGTAATAGCACCTTGGAATTATCCTTATCTTGTAGCTGTAAATTCAATAATTCCTGCTATGGCTTCTGGAAATACAGTCATATTAAAACATTCTGCCCAAACACCTTTGTGTGCTGAACAGCTTTATGAGTCAGCCAAAAAAACTTTGCCAAAAGATGTTTTTAATTTTCTTCATTTAAATCATGAAGATAGTTTAAAAGTTGTGTCTGATAAAAGAATAAATTTTGTGTCATTTACTGGTTCAGTCAAAGCTGGTTATGATGTTCAAAAAGCTTCTCATACTAAATTTATTGATATGGCTTTAGAACTTGGTGGTAAAGATCCAGCTTATGCAAGACATGATTGTGATTTAGAAAAAACAGTTGAAAACTTAGTTGATGGATCCTTTTTTAATTCTGGCCAATCTTGCTGTGGAATAGAAAGAATTTATGTAGATGATAAAATTTATAAAAACTTCATAGAATTATTTGTTTCAAAAACTTATAATTATAAACTTGGAAATCCTTTACAAAAAGAAACAAATCTTGGTCCTGTAGTAAAATTATCTTCAGCTGATTTTATTATTAAACAAATGAATAGTGCTATTAGTAAAGGTGCAAAAAAAATGATTGATGAAAACAAATTTGATTTTTCTGAAAAACATAAAAATTATTTAGTACCTCAGGTTTTAACAAATGTTAATCATGATATGAATTTTATGACAGAAGAAACATTTGGACCTTGTGTTGGAATTATGAAAGTAAAAAATGAGAATGAAGCTATTAAATTAATGAATGATAGCCCTTATGGTTTAACAGCTTCTATTTGGACTAAGGATTTAGAAATTGCTGAAAAAATAGGCAACAAAGTTCAAACAGGCACTTTTTATATGAATAGATGTGATTATTTAGATCCAGCATTATCTTGGACTGGTGTCAAGGAAACTGGAAAAGGTTGTTCACTATCAGAAATAGCATACGAAAAACTAACAGCTCCTAAAAGCTTCCATTTAAGAAAAGAGCAATAAAATGAAACTTAATTTTAGAGGAAAATCTGCTGTCATAACAGGTGCAAGTGGTGGAATGGGTTTGGAGATTTCAAAAGAATTATCAAAAAATAATATTTCAGTTTTAATGTTGGATCTTCAGAGTCCGAGCAAAGATTTCTTAAAAAAAAATAAAAACTGTGTTTATAAAAAAGTTGATGTAACTAACTTTAATAAAATGAAATCTCACATTGATACATTTTACAAAAAACATAAAAGTCTTGATTATTTAGTAAATACCACTGGGGTCCTCTGGTTTAACAAAGATGTTTCTGCAGTAAATATGAATACAAGCATTTGGGATAAAGTTTTCGAAATCAACTTAAAAAGTATGATGTATCTTTCAAAAATTATAGTTCCTAAAATGAAAAAAAATAAATTTGGTTCAATGGTTCATATATCTTCAGTCGATGCATTATCTGGGGATGATAAACCACAAGATGCTTACGGGGCTTCTAAAGCTGCCATGATTAGACTTTCAAAATCATTTGCAATTCAATTTGCACCTAACAATATTAGATCAAATATAATTTTACCTGGTCCAATAGAAACTGGTATGCAAATTAGATGGAAAAAGAATCCTACAGCAAAAAAAAAATTAGAAAAATTTATACCTTTAAACAGAGTTGGAAAGCCAGAAGATATATCAAATGCTTCAGTATTTTTATTAAGCGATCAAGCTAATTATATTACTGGAACTGAATTGATTGTTGATGGTGGTATTACATCAAAACCTTAATTAAAATTAGGCGCCTTTCATAAAGGCGCCTAATTATAAATTTTTATCTATAAGGGTATCCTGCTTTATCCATTGTTTTTGCATATAACTTAAATGCATCTACAACTTTTTTAGCTCTTGGACTAATCTTAGAAGTCTCGTCCCAGAATTGTTCAGAGTCTTTTACAACTGTACTCCACTCATTTGCTGGTAGACTTGTAAGCTCCATCTTCTTACCATTAACACGAAGATCAGCTTCTCCTCCCCAATACCATACTTGTCTGTAGTAGTGAGAGTCATTAATTGACATTCTGTAAAGAGCTTGAAGTTTTGGACTTAGTTTATCCCAACTTTTTTGATTAGCAAAATAAGATCCAAACCATGCACCTGTAACTGAATTAGTAAGTGCATATTTACAAATATCAGCCCAACCCACTTCATAGGCTTCAGTAAATCCACACCAACAAACTCCATCAAGTTCACCTGTTTGCATAGCTACTTCAACATCATCCCATGGCACGATAACAGGAATTAACCCATATCTCGCTAAGAACTTACCTGCAGTTGGAACACCAAAAACACGAAGTCCTTTCATGTCAGAAAGTTTTGTTATTTTTTTATTTACAGTAAATAAATGACATGGATCCCACGCACTAGTACTTAACCACTGAACGCCTTTTACTTCACTGTAAGCTTCATCCCAAATTTCATTTAAGCCATAATACTTAAATAAAGCTGGTACATCTAAACTGTATCTTGTTGCAAATGGAAAGTATCCTCCAAACACCTGTATATCTACGGGAGAACCCATAGTGGCATCATCACTTTGTACCGCATCAATAGTTCCTGCTTGCATTGCTCTGAATAATTCATCAGTAGGTACAAGTTGATCTGCATAGTATAGTTCAATTTCCATTTCACCATAAGCAGCTTTATTAAAAGCTTCTATTTGTGGCTTAATAACATGTGCACCAAGCGGAGCTCCAGAGTAAGTCTGTAATCTCCATTTGATTGGATTTGATGCAGCGTAAACATATGGAGCTTTAATAGCTGTAGCTCCTGCTGCACCTAACGTTAGTAAACCGGCTTTCTTTATAAACGAACGTCTTTTATTCGTTATTATTTTTTTATCTTTTTTCACTTGGTCTCCTCTCGTTTAATAAAATATGAAAAAATATTATTATAAATTAAAATTTAATGGAACTTAATTATTTAAATTATTTAATGATTATTTGAGCTTTAAAAAATTTAAATTAAACTTGAGGTTGAATTATCTTGATAAATATTTTTCTGGAAGATAAGTGGCAATCTCTGGAAAAGCCATGACTATTGCTAAACCTAAAACCATAATAAGTACAAAAGGGATAATAGATCTATAAATATCTTGTAAAGAAATTTCTTTTGGTGCCATAGCCCTCATTAAAAATAAATTATAACCAAACGGCGGTGTCATATAGGCAATTTGACAAGTTATAGTATAAAGAACACCATACCAAATTGGATCAAAACCCAATGAAATTATCAAGGGTACATACAGAGGGGCAACTATTACTAACATTGCAGTATCATCCAAAAACATTCCCATTAAAATATATGAAAGCTGCATCATTATTAAAACCCCCCAAGGCGTTAAATTCCATTTTTCAATAAATAAAGTTTCAATTGCGCGCCCAGCACCTAAACCATCAAATACAGCTCCAAAAGTCAAAGCAGCTAAAATAATCCACATAAACATACAAGAAACACCTAAAGTTTTTTTAAGTGTGTTTTCTAAAACTTCCTTATTAAATCTTCTTTTATAAATTGCAGCTAAAGTTGCCAAAAAAGCACCCACAGCTGAACATTCTACTAAACTTGCAATTCCCATCAAAAACAAACCTGTCATGAAGAAAAAAATTAGAAACGGAATAATTCCAGCTTTTAATAACCTTATCTTTTCTCCCGTACTAATGTTTCTCTCTTCTTTTTTTAAAGGAGGTCCCAGTTCTGGTTGAAGTTTACATCTTACATAAATATAAATTAAAAAAAGTGATGCCATTAATAAACCAGGAAGAATTCCTGCCATCCAAAGTTTGCTAACTGGTTGGCGAGCTATCATACCATATAAAACCATGACAACACTTGGGGGTATTAAAATTCCAAGTGAACTCCCTGCTTGAACAACCCCAGTTATCATTCTTTTATCGTAGTTTCTCCTTAACATTTCAGGTAATGCAATTGTTGCACCTATAGCCATGCCAGCTACACTTAGTCCATTCATAGCAGAAATTGCAACCATCATAAACATTGTGCCAATAGCTAACCCTCCTTTAATTCCTCCAAACAAAACATGAAACATTTTATAAAGATCATTGGCAATGCCTGACTCGGAAATCATGAAACCCATGTATATAAACAAAGGCAAAGTTAACATTGGATACCACTTAAAAAGTTTCCAAGTTGCGGTATAAGGCATTTCCATCGAGCCCTCTCCCCAAATTAATAAAGCTGAAGCAGCTGCAACAAAACCTATAGCACCAAATACTCTTTGACCTGTAAACATCATAAGCAGCATTGTTATAAACATAAAAAGAGCAATAAATTCATAACTAAGATATTGTGCAAGCATAATTAACTATTATTGTCTTTCATTTTTGCTATGTCTTTAAATAAAGTTGAGAAAGCTTGAAGCAACATTAATAAAATTCCAATTAACATCAGAGTTTTTATCGGCCAAACATATGGTGCCCAAGCTGTAAAAAGTTTTTGTTTTGTATCAATAGTATAAATTAAACTCGTTATCGATCCTATAAATAGAATTATTAAATAAAAGATTAGAAAAAAACTTGTAAAAATATCCATTTTTGCTTTACCTTTTTTTGAAAGTTTTCCATAAAATAAATCCATTCTCACATGATCATCTGAAAGCATTGAGTAACCACCACCTAATAGATAATATGCTGTAATAGTAAATTGAGCCATTTCTATTATCCACATAAGGGGAAAATTAATTATATTTCTTGTTACAAACGAAAGGATTAGAAGAAACATCATAAAGAAAACCCAATACATTACAAAGCGACCAACTTTTTCACAAATTGTATCTACAATATTTACGTATAAAGAAATTAATTTTGGCATTATTTAATATTCTAAGGCCAATTTATAAATCAATTGAAAAAATGATACAAATTTTTATTAAATCAAATCTTCTTTAATTAAAGCCTCTATTTCTTTAATCATTATCTCGGGTGAACGCATAGAGGGATAAATTTTTAAAGCCTTTTTATAGCTTTTTATAGCTTTTTCATAATTTTTAAGTTGAATGTTAACCAGTCCTTGTCCAGCTAAGGCCCCAAAATGTCTTTTTTCAAGTTCTAAAACTTTATCAATATCATTTTGTGATTTTTGAAACTCACCTAATAAATAAAATACAGTTGCTCTTTTATTCCAGGCCTCAGCCCAATCAGGATCCAATTCTATAACTTGGGTAAAAATATTTATTGCCTCATTAAATCTATTATCATTGACTAAATTTGAACCATTTAACAGCATATTAGTTAAATTTTGGTTATCAGGATGAGTACTCCAGATTTTCCAAATTTTTTTCTCAATTTCATATGATGTATCAGAACTATTTTTTTTTAATTTTATAAAAAGCTCATTAAGAAGTATATCTCTCTCGTTTGCATAAGTTTTAATTGTTAAAATAAATAAAATTAAAAAAGATAAAATTTTCCTCATTTAATTATTTTTTTTAGTTATTACATACTCAAAATTTTGAGTTGTTTTATTAATTCTCAAAAGTTTTGCACCATTTTTTTCATGAAATTTAGTCGCCATTTCAGTTAAAGGAGAGAGAGTAATTAGTCGATTTAGATGGTTGGATTTTTTTATTTTTTTAAATACTTCTTTCACAATTAGCTTGCCACCTCCCTTTTTTTTGGACCAAACTGTATAAGCAATTGCTATTTGACCAACATTTTGATCTCTATGTGCACTTTGTAAAAAAGCATCGTGGCTAAATTTATTTAGCTCATCAACATCTTTAGGAATTTGGTTTGTATAAGCGAAACACATAACCGCATGGATTTCTCCCATATATCTTACTCCATAAATTTTTCTTCCATAACTTCTTCTAAAAACATTGTCTAATTCAGGCCTTACAGGATCTTCGTTAGTATTGCATTCTTTGAGTTCTACTAATTCTGCTCCTTTAATCCATTCAAACAAATTATCAATATTCTTTGAGATAATTTGTTTATTTTTTCTAATTCTTGCTTTTATTCTAGGTTTAAATTTTTTTTCTAATTTCATTTTTCTAAAGATTTTAAAAGTTTTGAGCCTAAAGGACTAATTGGTGTTTGAAATATTATCTTTTTTTTGTCTTATCCTTCACTAGTTTTAACAATTTTTTAGCAATTCCTTTTTTTCTAAAAATTGGGTTAACGAAAATATATTCAACCTCTCCACTTTTATTAAACCTCACAAACCCTATAGTGGTATTTAAATTTTTAAGTGTAAAAACCCCATCTGTTTCAACTAACTCACATTCATCTTTTAAGAAACTAACCATGTGATTAATTGTACAATAATAAGAATATAATCCCTATGATAATAATGAATACCAGTATTGCAATATAATTTATTTTGATTTTAAATTTTTTATAAATTATTTCACTTATCTTTTCCCAAAATAATACTACAAAAAAAATAATAATTGCTGGGATTATAAATTTAATCATTTTTATCACCTACATAAACAGAAACACCTCTTGTATTTATGTCTACGTCAAACTTTTTATGTAATGGAGGAAATGCTCTTTGTGAACAATCCAATCTATCACAGGTTCTACATGACACACCTATTGGTATTTCTGTAGATTTATCATTTATATTAATATTTTCTGTATAAACAAAATCCTTTGCATATTTTGCCTCACAACCTAAACCAATTGATAAAATACTTTTGGACTGACCAAATCTTCCAATACCTTTTTCAACTGTTCTTGCTATACAAACATATTTTTCTCCATTTGTCATTTTACTAACAGCAGCTTGTATAACACC
>CABXTO010000026.1 GCA_902515195.1 uncultured Pelagibacteraceae bacterium | reverse complement strand
GAAACTATACTTTTATATACAATTGCTGCAGGTTTATTATCAATTGTTTATGGTTATTTTACTGGCAAAAATATTTTAAACGCAAGTGCAGGCAATTCTAAAATGCAAGAAATAGCATCTGCCATTCAAATTGGTGCTAAAGCATATTTAGCTCGACAGTATAAAACTATAGCAATTGTTGGTGTTGTTGTTTTAGTTATTGTAAGTATTGCTTTTAGTGCTTTAGTTGGATTAGGATATCTAATAGGTGCAACTTTATCAGGAATTGCTGGGTATGTTGGCATGCTTGTATCAGTAGAGGCAAATGTTAGAACTGCAGAAGCTTCAAGAAAAGGTTTAGCGTCAGGTCTTTCAATTGCATTTAAATCTGGAGCTGTTACTGGAATGTTGGTTGCTGGTTTAGCATTGTTATCTATTGCAGTTTATTATTATTTATTATTAAAATTTAATGTCGAAGAAAGAGAAATTGTTAATGCCCTAGTAGCCCTAGGATTTGGTGCGTCTTTAATTTCTATTTTTGCAAGATTAGGTGGTGGAATTTTTACAAAAGGAGCTGATGTTGGTGCTGATTTAGTTGGTAAAGTTGAAGCTGGTATTCCAGAAGATGATCCAAGAAATCCCGCTGTAATTGCTGATAATGTTGGTGACAATGTTGGAGATTGTGCGGGCATGGCCGCAGATCTATTTGAAACTTATGCTGTTACTATTGTAGCAACAATGGTTTTATCCTCAATTTTTTTCCCTGGAGATATGTCGATGATGATTTATCCTTTAACAATTGGTGGCGCATGTATTTTAACATCTATTTTAGGTACATTTTTTGTTAAGTTAGGAAAAAGTAAAAATGTAATGAATGCATTGTATAAGGGTTTTGTTGTTTCTGCATTGGCTTCGTTAGCTATACTTTATCCTGTTACAGACTTTGTATTAGGTTTAGAAAATTCTTATAATTTGAATAATAAATCATTTACAGGTATGAGTTTGTACTACTGTGGAATTATAGGATTAATTATAACAGGTTTATTAATTTGGGTTACAGAATATTACACAGGAACAAATTACAGACCAGTGAGAAGTGTTGCTAGTTCATCTACTACAGGACATGGAACAAACGTTATTCAAGGATTAGCAATATCATTAGAGGCTACAGCGGTACCAGCAATAATAATTGTAGCTGGAATTTTATTTACAAACCATATTGCTGGTTTATATGGAATAGCAATCGCGGTAACTACGATGTTAGCATTAGCTGGAATGGTTGTTGCATTAGACGCATACGGTCCAGTTACTGATAATGCGGGTGGTATTGCAGAAATGTCTAAATTACCAAACAACGTAAGAAAAACTACAGATGCACTGGATGCAGTAGGCAATACAACTAAAGCAGTTACAAAAGGGTATGCAATTGGTTCCGCTGGACTTGGTGCTCTTGTTCTTTTTGCTGCTTATACAGAAGATATCAAACATTTTTCAAAAGTGGCTGGATCTAAACTAGAGGGTATTGTAGTGACTTTTGACTTATCCAATCCATATGTTGTTGTTGGTTTATTAATTGGCGGAATGCTTCCATATCTATTTGGCTCAATGGGTATGCAAGCCGTTGGCAGAGCTGGAGGAGCTGTTGTTATTGAAGTCAGAAGACAATTTAAAAAATTTCCAGGTATTATGAAAAGAAAACAAAAACCTGATTATGCTAAGTTAGTTGATTTATTAACTGTTGCAGCAATTAAAGAAATGATTATCCCATCTTTATTGCCAGTCTTATCCCCAATTGTTCTATATTTTATTATTTTTGCTATTGGTGGTCAAGTTGCTGCGTTGGCTTCTGTTGGCGCAATGCTACTTGGTGTTATTATAACAGGTTTATTCGTTGCTGTTTCAATGACTGCTGGAGGTGGTGCCTGGGATAATGCCAAAAAATATATAGAAGATGGTAATTATGGTGGAAAAGGTTCTGAAGCTCACAAAGCTGCAGTTACAGGTGATACAGTGGGAGATCCATATAAAGACACAGCAGGTCCAGCTGTTAACCCAATGATTAAAATTACAAATATTGTAGCTTTACTTCTACTTGCTGTTATTGCTGGTTAAGAATTTAACTTAATTTAGAGTAATAAACTATTTAGCTTTTCTTTTTCCAAGAGGGTCATTTATTTTATACTTTAAGCTAGTTAAAATAGTTCTCATAAATGTATCTTTTTTATTTAAAACATCTGTTTGATTTTTTGAAAATTTAATTTTTTTCATTTGATTTTTGTCATAAAATTCTTTTTTAACAAGTAAACCTCTGTTATCAAATTCTAATAGCAAAACATTGTTTAATAATAATTTTTTTTTCCCAAAAGATCTTATATCACTCACGGTTGTTTTTCTCTCAATGTATACCCAAATATCATTATCAAAAGTACCAATAGTAGAAGGGGGACCTAAAATTTTTTTTACATCATTTTTATTAACGTTAGTAATCGTTATTTTTTTTTGTTTATTTTCTAAAAAATGTACCCCGTGATGTTTTACAACTTTATCAAGGCTACAACCCGTGATATAGAACATTAATAAAATTATTAAAAAGCTTTTTTTCATGAAATATAATTATATAAATCTTTACAACAAATTAATTACATTAACTACTAATAAAATCTTATATAAAAATCTAAAAAAACAAGATATTTTTGCTGATAGATTGCTTATTTTTTTAATCCATTTCGCTTTTTTTCTAAAAAATTTCAAATCAAATGAAAATAAAAAGATTTTACAAGAAATTTATGATTTTATTTTCAAACAATTAGAACTTAGCATAAGAGAAATTGGATATGGGGATCAATCTATTAATAAAAAAATGAAAGATTATATAAATTTATTTCATTCAATTATCTCAGATATCCATTTTTGGGAAAATTTAAATCACGATAAAAAAAAGGATAAATTTGTATCTTTATTGGTCAATTTTAATAAAATTGATGAATTAGTTGAATATTTTGATGAATTTAATCAAAATTTATCAAAAAAATCTTTAAATTCTTACTTAAAAAGTGTAATTACACCTGATTATGGCAGTACCAAAACGTAAACAAACACCCTCAAGAACAGGGATGCGAAGGTCTAAGAACATGAAATTCTCATTTAAAAATATTGTTGAGGATAAAAAATCTGGTGAATATAGATTATCTCATCATTTAGATTTAAAAACTGGTATGTATAAAGGTCGTCAGGTAATAGACCCCAAAGAATAAATATTTTAAAATCTTAATATGTCTCAATTAATAAAGATTGCAGTTGATGCAATGGGCGGAGATGGTTCTCCAAAAAAAATAATTGATGGAATAATTCACAATCATAAAGATAACAAAGAGTCATATTTTAAAATCTTTGGTGATGAAGATGAAATTAAGAAACACATATCCAATCATGTCGATAAAAAATTTTATGAAATTGTAAATACTAAAAATACGGTCAAAAGTACTGATAGTCCACTTGAAGCGGCTAAAAGAGGTAAAGATACAAGTATGTGGATGTCTATTGAAAGTGTAAAAAATAAAGAAACCGATATTGTAATTTCAGCAGGTAACACAGGTGCTTTATTAGTTATAGCAAAATTAAATTTAAAGATGGTCGAAAATATTGATAAACCAGCCTTATCAGCATTATGGCCTAACAAGAAAGGTATGAGCGTAGTTCTAGATTTAGGAGCTAATATTGAGTGTAGTCCAAAAAATTTGGTAGATTTTTCTATAATGGGAGCATCTTTGTATAAATCATTATATCCATCAGAAAATCCTAACGTCGCTCTACTAAACATTGGCTCAGAAGAGTTAAAGGGAAATGAAATTATTAAAGAAACTTTTCAAATACTAAGTGAAAAAAAATCTCAAAATTTTAATTTCGCTGGTTATATAGAAGGAAATGAACTTATGAATGGTGAAGTAAATGTCATAATATCTGATGGTTTTACAGGAAATGTAGCATTAAAAACTGCTGAAGGAACTGCTAATTTTATAACTGGAGAATTAAAAAAAGCTCTTAGTGGGTCAATACTTGGTAAAATTTCATCCTTAATGAATTTTAATAATTTAAAAAAATTTAAAAAGAGATTAGACCCAAGATTATATAATGGTGCCATTTTTATAGGTTTAGATACACCTGTTGTGAAAAGCCATGGTGGTACAGACTTTATTGGTTTTTCAAATTCTTTAGATGTTTGTAATAGAATTGTTAAAGGTAATTTAATAGATAAAATAAAAGAAAATATTAAGTAAATGAGAATTAATTTAACTAAAAAAGACTTAGTTAATCTAGTTTATATGCAATTAGGATTTTCAAAACAAATATCTGAAAATTTAATAGATGAATTTTTTACTTTAATTGTATCTAGTTTAAAAAGCGAAAAAAAAATTAAAATTTCTAAATTTGGAACATTTTCAATTAGAGTAAAAAAATCACGTATTGGAAGAAATCCAAAAACTAAGGAAATAAAAAATATTTCAGAAAGAAATGTTGTTCTTTTTAAACCGTCAAAAGAATTTAAAAATTTAATAAATATTAAAGAATGAACAAAAAAGTAAGCGATTCTTACAAAACGATTAGTGAAGTGGTGGAGATATTAGGTTTAAAATCTAAAAAAGGTAAATCTTTACCAACTCATACAATTAGGTATTGGGAAAATGAGTTTAAACAAATTAGACCAAGAATACTTAGTGGAAATAGAAGATATTATGACAAAAAGAATATAGAAATATTAAAAAAAATTCACTTCCTTTTAAAAGAACAGGGTATGACAATAAATGGTGCAAAAAAGGTCTTAAATAACAAAGAACCATTAAAACTTGACGAAACATCAAATCATTCTATAAAAGCTGTAAATTTAAAAAATAAATTAATAAAAATTTCTAATATAATAAAGAGTATAAAAAGTAACAAGTGATATGGCAAAAAAAACACACATAAAAGTCAGATTGGTGCCAGAAGAAAAACCCGATAGTTCTTTTTTTTATTATGTTAAAAAACCTGCTGGTGGTGAAAAAGCTAAAGTTAAACTTAAAGCCAAAAAATATAATCCTGCAACACGTAAACATGAAGTTTTTATTGAAAAAAAACTTCCACCTCACAGTAAATAATTATTTTTTTTTAAAATTTCTTCTTTCAAAATCAATATAAGACCAAATCATATTTTTCCATATTCGATTAGTAATTTTTGGATCAATATTATTTTTTAAAGATTTCTCTTTGATATTTTTAAGTATTAACTTAATTCTTCGTTTATCTACTATTTGATTTTTATTTTCTTTTAAGGCTAAAACTTTTTTTACTAAATTTGTTCTTTTTTTTATTATCTTGATTAATGAATTATCTAATTTATCTAATTCAAATCTAATTTTACTTAGTTTTTTTCTTTTTAATGGCGACATTTATATATTTGGATATTTGAAAAATTATTATATTTATCCGAGTATGTATACAATAAATCCAAAAATTAATTATCAATTATCAGTTTGGTTGATTTTTATGTTTTTGATTATATCAATAATGATAATTGTAGGTGGTTTAACAAGATTAACAGACTCGGGACTGTCAATTACTAAATGGCAGCTGTTCTCTGGCTTGATTCCACCATTAAATCAAAAAGAATGGTTATCATATTTTGAACTTTATAAAGAGATACCTGAGTTTAAATTACAAAATTTTGATATGAGTTTAGAAGAATTTAAAATAATTTTTTGGTGGGAATGGGCTCATCGTTTTTTAGGAAGACTAATTGCTATCAGTTTTTTAATCCCATTAATTTATTTCTCCTTCAAGATTAAAATCACCAAATTAATAAATCTATATTTAATTTTTTTTCTTATATGTTTTCAAGGTTTTATTGGTTGGTATATGGTTAGTAGCGGATTGGTTGATAGGGTAGATGTAAGTCATTTCAGACTTTCTGTTCATTTACTTTTAGCATTTTTGATACTTTCTCTTATTTTTTGGAATCTTTTGAAAATAATTAAAAGAAATGATCTTTCAATCAAATTAAACCCTCTAATTCCATTTGTCTTTCTAATTTTGATTTTTTTACAAATTATATTGGGGGCTTTTGTGTCAGGCATGGATGCTGGTAAAATTTATAACTCATGGCCATTTATGGGAAATAATTATTTTCCAGATGACAACACTTTTATGAATTTATTTAAGATATCAGCTTTTAATGATCCATCTTTAGTACAGTTTATGCATAGAAATTTAGCTTATGTAATAGCTTTATCTTACAGTTTAATATTCTATAAAATTTATAAAAATGAAATGTATGATTTATACAAATCTGTAAATATTTTAGGAGCTTTCATTTTTTTACAAATTATTTTAGGTATTTTAACAATTATTTATGGTGCACAGATCTATATAGCTTCTATGCACCAAATTAGCTCAATTTTTTTAGTTAGTTCAAGTATTTATTTTCTTTATTTAAATACAAAGTTTAACTAACTGCTCTTAATGATCCCTTAGATGATTTATTTAAAGCTTGATCTAAATCCTCAATTATATCATCAATATGCTCTAACCCAATACATAGTCTTACATAGCTTTGGGTAACTCCAGAAGCAGCTAATTCTTTTTCATTTAACTGACTATGAGTTGTACTGGCAGGATGAATGGCTAAACTTCTTGCGTCACCAATATTAGCTACATGGTAAAACATTTTTAAAGACTCTATAAATTTTTTACCAGCCTCAATACCACCTTTCAATTCTAAACCAACCATAGGTCCATTTCCACCATTTAGATATTTTTTTGCTCTTTCAGCTATAGTTTTATCGTGTTCGGTAGAATAAATAACTTTTGTTACCTCTTTATGATTTTTTAGAAAGTTAACAACATATTCAGCATTAGCACAATGTTGTTTCATTCTTAAAGCTACTGTTTCAAGTCCTTGAATAATTGCAAATGCATTATCAGGTGAGCATGCTGAACCTAAATCTCTTAACAAACAAACTCTAGCTCTGACAGCAAATGGTATATTTGCTCCAGTAAGTTCAGGTACAACTTTGCCCCAAACAGCTCCATTATAACTTGCATCTGGCTCATTAAATAATGGCTGCCTAGTTGGATCTGCTGTCCAATCGAAGTTACCACTATCAATTATACCTCCTGCAATAGCAGTTCCATGGCCTCCAATATATTTTGTAAGAGAATAAATTACTATCGTAGCTCCATGTTCAATTGGTTTACATATTACTGGTGCAGCTGTATTATCCATTATCAGTGGTATGTTATATTTTCTACCAATATCTGATACCTCTTTGATTGGAAAAACTCTTAAATATGGATTAGGTAAAGTTTCTCCGTAAAAGGCCCTAGTTTTATCATCTATTTTTTTTTCAAAGTTTTTAGGGTCTTTTGGATCTGCATATCTTATTTCTATTCCAAGTTTACTCAAAGTATGAGTAAATAATGATACAGTTCCACCATATAGATCTGTTGAACTTACAATGTTATCACCAGCTTGAGCAACATTTAATACTGAAAACAAAGATGCCGTTTGTCCTGAAGATACTGTTAGGCATGCCAAACCTCCTTCTAGCGCTGCAATTCTTTTTTCTAAAGCATCATTCGTAGGATTCATTATTCTTGTATAAATATTACCAAACTCTTTTAATGCAAAAAGATTGGCAGCATGATCCACACTTTTAAATTGATAGGATGTAGTTCTGTAAATTGGCACAGCAACTGCGTTAGTCGCAGGATCACTCCTATAATCACCACCATGTAAAGCTATGGTTTCTGGATTGTTTCTTTTTTTAGTCATTTTACTCCTTTTTTAGTGCTTTAGTTAAATACAAGGCGCACAATATAGTTCAAATGCCTACCGAATTTGTGGGAAATTCCTGTTTAGCTGTTAGCCCGCAATAGGATCAAATCGGCAAAACACTTATATCAAATTAACAATATAAAACAATAGAAATATCAATTTGACTTTATATTTATTAATAGTATTAATCCTGCTCAATGACTAAATTTGTTAAAAAAGACCAGTTATCCTCATCTTGGTATGAAATTGATGCAAGAAATGCAGTAGTTGGAAGATTAGCAACTGTGATTTCTAAAATAATAAGAGGAAAAAACAAAACTACTTATACACCTCATATGGATGACGGTGACTTTGTTATAGTTAAGAATATCGAGCAAATTAAGTTTACTGGAAAAAAGTTTCAAAATAAGAAATATTATAGACATACAGGACACCCTGGAGGCATCAAGGAAACTACCCCTGAGAAGCTTCAAGATAAAAAACCAGGTGAGGCTCTAAAACTAGCAGTAAAAAGAATGTTACCTGGTGGTGTCTTAGGAAAAAAACAACTTACTAAATTAAAAATTTACTCAGGCAATGAACATCCTCATACATCACAGAATCCAAAAATAATAGAGATACATAAATTAAATAGTAAGAATATAATTAGAAATTAGCATGGAAAATACTCAAACATCCTCTAAAACATCTAAATTAAAATTAGATTTTAAAGATAGCAAATATGCTACAGGAAGAAGAAAAACCTCAATAGCTAAAGTTTGGTTAAAAAAAGGTTCGGGGAAAATTTACGTAAATGGCAAACTTTTTAGTGAATATTTTGCTAGTGATAACCACAAAATGCAAATAACACGTCCATTTGAAATAATTAATCAAGCAACAGAGTATGATGTTAGATGTAGTGTGAGGGGAGGTGGCCCCACAGGCCAAGCTGGAGCCATGGTTCATGGCATATCAAAAGCTTTAGTAATGTTTGATGAAAATTTAAAATCTACCCTTAAAACTGAAAAATTAACGACCAGAGACTCTAGGGCTGTTGAGAGAAAAAAACCAGGAAGAAAAAAGGCCAGAAGAAGCTTCCAGTTCTCTAAAAGATAATTCTTTTTTAATCTATAACTGCTATAATATAAAATGCTCAAGCTTAATGCTATAATTGTTGGTTCTACAGGATATATTGGTGTTCAATTGATAAAATTATTAGTCAAACATCAAAATATAAACATAAGATATTTATGTGGTAATACATCAGTTGGTAAAGATATTTCATTTTATGATAAGTCTTTAAAGTATAAAAATTTACCAAAAATAGTTAAATTTAATAAAAAATATTTAAAAGAAGTTGAAATAATTTTTACAGCATTACCTAACGGCGAGGCTCAAGAAATCTCAAAGTATTTATTAAAAAAAAATACATTAATTGATTTAGCTGCAGATTTTAGATTAAAAAAAAGTTCTGATTATCTAAAATGGTATAAAAAAAAACATAAAGCAGTATCAAATATAGATAGAAGTATTTATTCTTTACCTGAAATAACTGGAAAAAGAATAAAAAATTTTAAAATTATTGGATGTCCTGGTTGTTATCCAACATCAATACTTTTACCTTTGATTCCATTGATAATAAATAAATCAATTAGCACAAAAAATATAATTATAGATTCAAAGTCAGGTTATTCTGGGGCAGGTAGAGGAGTGTATAAAAAATATAAACAAAAAAATCTATATGAGTCTTTAAGTGCTTATGGCGTTGGTTTTCATAGGCATAATTCTGAAATTGAACAAGAATTAAAAAATCATACCAAATCAAATATTGAGTTTACATTTACACCACATTTGACACCTATGTTTAGGGGTATATTGAGTACTATATATGTTGATTTAAAATCTGGATTTTCAATAAAAAAAATTGAAACGATCTTAAAAAAATTTCATAAAAAAAATAAATTTATTAAAATTTTAAAAAATGATTCTTTGATTAGCACAAATGATGTTATTAATACTAATAATTGTTTTATCTCTGTTTGTAAAACAAAATATAAAAATAAAATAATTTTATTATCTGCTATAGATAATTTAATAAAAGGTGGGGCAGGACAGGCTATCCAGAATATGAATTTAAAATTTGGTTTTAATTCTAATGAAGGTTTAAGATGAAAAAATTTTTCTTTTTAATTTTAATATTTTTGGCCTCTTGTTCTGCTAAAAAAATAGAAAATGATTTTAATTTTTCAAATCAAATGAGTTTAAAAGAATTTAAAATAAAACTTGAAGAATATACAAAAAATAATTCTTTTCCAAATATTGACGATTAGATGAAAAAAATTATAAACATAGCTATCGTTGGTTTGGGTCAAGTTGGGATTTATCTTTATAATGAACTTAGAAATAAAACAAAAGAGATTGAGAAAAAAACAGGTAAAAGGATACAAATAATTGCAATATCTGCAAGAAATAAAAATAAAAAAAGAAGATTTAAAATAGATAGTAAAATTTTTTATTCTAACCCTCTTAAAATTTTTGAAGATAAAAAAGTTGATATATTATTTGAGTGTGTTGGATTATCTGATGGTATTTCAAAAAAAATTGTTGAAAAAGCTTTAATTAAAAAAATAAATGTTATTACTCCAAATAAATCTCTTATTTCAAAACACGGAGATTACCTTGCTAAGTTAGCAGAAAAAAATAATGTTAATTTAGAGTTTGAGGCGGCAGTAGCTGGTGGAATTCCAATTATTAGAACAATAAAAGAAGGTTTGACTACAAACAAAATAAGTAAAGTTTATGGAATTTTAAATGGAACTACAAATTATATTTTAACTGAAATGGAGAAAACTGGTGAAACTTTTGACAAAGTTCTTAAAAAAGCACAAAAGCTGGGTTATGCAGAACCAGGTAATCCTAAACTTGATTTAAATGGTTTTGATGCTTTCGCTAAAGTGAGAATTTTATCTGCTTTATCGTTTAATTGCTTAATTTCAAAAAGTAAATGTATAATGGAAGGAATAGAAAATATCGATATTAAAGATATAAAAATAGCTAATCAATTAAATTTAAGAATTAAATTATTAGGAATTTCTGAA
>CABXTO010000025.1 GCA_902515195.1 uncultured Pelagibacteraceae bacterium | reverse complement strand
TTAAAAGAAGTATTGACCAAAATAATATTATGAATCCTGGAAAAATATTTGATCTAAATTAATTTTTTAAAAAAATTATGAAAAAAATTTTGATAACTAGAAAATTAATAAAAGATAGTGAAGATAAAGCTTCAAAAACTTTTAAACCAATATTCAATTTAAACGACGAGCTATATTCACAATCAAAAGTAATCGAAATGAGTAAAGGTTGTGATGGTATTCTTACTTCACTTACAGACAAAATGGATAAAGAAACAATTGATAAGTTACCTGAAACTATAAAAATAATATCTAACTTTGCAGTAGGTTTTGGAAATATAGATTTAGAGGCTGCAAAAAAAAAAGGTATTGCAGTAACAAATACTCCTGAGGTTTTATCAGATGCAACTGCAGAAATTGGTATTTTGTTGATATTAGGTGCATGTAGAAGAGCAGCTGAAGGAATAGAAGCTGCCCGAGAAGGCGGTTGGAAATGGTCAGCAGATTATTTAATTGGAAAACAGTTAACTGGAACAAGATTAGGTATTTTAGGAATGGGAAGAATAGGACAAAAGATTGCAAAGATTGCTAAATCTTTAGGTATGGTAATTCATTATCATAATAGATCTAAATTAAAAGATGATAAAGAAGATGGAGCAATTTATCATGATAGTATTAAAAGTCTTTTTTCTGTTTCAGATGTTTTATCTATTTGTTGTCCTGCAACAAAAGAAACTGAAAATATGATTAATAAAGAGACAGTTGAGTATTTTCCAAAAGGAGCAATAATTACTAATGTTGCAAGAGGTGATATAATTGAGGATGAAGCCCTGATAGATGCCTTAAATAGAAGAAAAATTTATGCTGTTGGTTTAGATGTATATAAAAATGAACCAAATCTAAATTCAGGTTACTTGAAAATAAAAACTGCTTTTATTTTACCTCATTTAGGAAGTGCTACTAAAGATACAAGAATTGCAATGGCAAATTTAGCAATTGATAATATTGATGAATTTTTTAAAACTGGAAATTGCACTAATAAAGTAAATTAATTCTACTTACAATTGAATAAAATTTAAATTATGCGACATCGTCGCTTTTTTTTAGAAAGACTCTAATCAAAATCTATGTTTAAATTATTAGAGTTAATTAACTTTAATAGGAGTAATAATGACGAAAGAAAATAAATCATTGAAGATTAAAACTTCTTCAAGACGTAAGTTCTTTAAAACTGCTGCTAAAGCTGGAGCTGTTGCTGCAGCGACAGTTGCGATGCCAAACATTGCAAGAGCAGACGGTCACGTAACATTAAAGATGCAAGCAGCTTGGCCTTCAGGCGCTAACATCTTTTTTGAAATGGCTGGTGACTACTGTAACATGGTAAAAGAAATGTCCGGTGGTACACTTACAATTGACCTTCAGCCAGTTGGCGCAGTTGTAAAAACTTCTGAAATCGGAGCCGCGGTAAGTGATGGAAACCTTGATATGGGTCACTGGGTGACAGCATATTGGTATGGTAAAAATCCTGCAGCTTCACTTTTTGGAACTGGTCCTTCATATGGTATGTCATCTCAAGAAGTAATGGGATGGATGGAATATGGTGGAGGAAGAAAACTATATGATGAAACACTTGCAAAAGTTGGTTACGATTATATTGGATTCTTTCATATGCCAATGCCAGCTCAACCATTTGGTTGGTTTAAAAAGAATGTAACAAAAGTATCTGATGTTAAAGGAATGAAGTACAGAACTGTTGGTCTAGCGACTAACGTTTTAACTGCTATGGGAATGGTCGTAAGACAGTTGCCAGGTGGAGAAATTCAACCAGCAATGAAAACTGGTTTGATTGATGCTGCTGAATTTAACAACCCAACATCAGACTCACAGTTTGGAATGCAAGATGTATCTAAACACTATCACCTAGGTAGTTTTCACCAGTCTCAAGAAATGTTTGAGATACCAGTGAACAAAAAAAGATACAATAGCCTTTCACCTGCTCATCAAGCTATCTTAAAAAATGCTGCTTATGCTGCAAACTCAGATAACTACTTTAAAGCTCTAGTTAGATATTCAGCTGACTTAGCTAAATTAATGAACGAGCATAAGGTTAATGTGTACCAAACATCTGATGCTATTTTAGCTGAACAGCTAAAAGGGTGGGATAAAATAGTTGGAGAATTTTCTGGGAAAGATCCTTTCTTTAAGAAAATTATCGACTCTCAAAAAGCATACGCTAAGAGAACAATGAAGTATCTGTTGATGAATCAACCGAACTACAAATTAGCTTATGAAAATGAGTTTGGTCCAATAGCAAAAGTTAAAATTTAATTAATTTTAAAAAATTTTAAAAGAGGGGGTTTAAAAAACCCCCTTTTTTTTTAGTTAGATTTAATATACCCTTAGAACTATGATGAAATCCTTCATAAGATTTGCTGATACATTGAGTACCTCGATGGGAAAAGCTTTTTCTTGGTGCATAGTGATCTTAATGGGAGGTACAGTCTATGAGGTTGTAATGGCTTATGCTTTTAATGCACCAACATTATGGAATTTTGATTTTAGTATGCAAATGTATGGAGCAATATTAATGATGTCAGGAGCATATTGTTTGGCCACAGAAGCACATGTTAGAGGTGATGTAATTTACAGATTATTCAGCCAAAAAACTCAGGCATGGATAGATTTAGTTTTATATTTTATTTTCTTTTTTCCAGGAGTAATTGCTTTAGCTTTTTATGGATACGAATATGCGGCTCAAGCATGGAAGATAAAAGAAACTAGTTGGAGTAGTCCTGCACAAATTCAAATTTACATGGTAAAATCTATGATACCTGCTGCAGGAATTTTATTAATAATTCAAGGAATTAGTGAAGTTTTAAGATCAATACTATGTATTCAATCTGGTCAATGGCCTGCAAGAATGGTTGTAGCAGAGGAAACAGAAAAAATTTTAATGAGAACATCTCAAGAAGAAGACAAAGAAAATGCTGTTTAGTCTTACTAATCCTGAAGTAGCAATTTTAATGATGGGTGTATTTTTATTTGCAGTCTTATTGGGATTTCCTATTGCATTTACTCTGATGGCAATGGGCATAGGCTTTGGTTATTATGCTTATTATGATCCAGTTTTAATGGATCATTTGTTTGATAATAGAATATTTTCTTTATTTGTTAAAAACACTTACACAGTCATGGATAATAACGTGCTTACTGCAGTGCCACTGTTTTTATTCATGGGATATTTAGTTGAAAGAGCTGGAATTGTAGCGAAGTTATTTTTTGCCATTAGATTAGCAGCACACAGATTGCCAGCCTCCATGGCTGTAGCAGCACTAATAACCTGTACATTATTTTCTACTGCAACAGGAATTATTGGAGCAGTGGTAACTTTAATGGGATTACTTGCATGGCCAGCAATGGTTAAGGCAGGATATGATAAAAAATTTGCATCAGGAATTATTTGTTCTGGTGGTTGTTTAGGAATTTTAATTCCACCAAGTATTATGTTAATTGTCTATTCAGTGATTGCGCAATTATCACCACTAAGACTATTTGCAGCCGCAATTTTTCCAGGACTTATGTTGGCAGGCTTATACATTGCTTATGCAGTTTTTAGAGCTTGGCTCAATCCATCAATAGCACCTAGGCCACCAGCAGAAGACATTCCGCCTAGATCAGAAATTTTAAAAGAAGTATTAGTTTCTTTTGTACCTTTATTTGGTTTGATAATGTTGGTTTTAGGAACAATTTTGGCAGGAATAGCAACACCAGCAGAAGCAGCAGCAGCAGGAGCATTTGGTGCTATTCTTTTATCTTGGTTTTATAAAACATTAAAATGGCAAAATTTTAAAGAGTCAGTTTTTTTAACTGCAAAAACGACAGCAATGATTATGTGGCTGTTTATTGGGTCTTGGACTTTTTCATCAGTATTTTCTTATCTAGGTGGACATGAAGTTTTTGAACATTTTTTTACATCAATAAATATTTCAACTTGGCAATTTTTAATAATAACTCAAATAATAATTTTTCTTTTAGGGTGGCCTTTAGAGTGGACTGAAATTTTAATTATTTTTGTACCAATATTTTTGCCTCTTTTAGAGATTTTTGATGTTAATCCATATTTCTTTGCAATGTTAATTGCTTTAAATCTACAGACATCTTTTTTAACCCCACCCATGGCAATGTCCGCCTATTATTTAAAAGGAGTTCAAAAAGCAAATGTTGAATTATTAGAAATATTTAAAGGGATTATGCCATTCTTGGGAATTGTAATTTTTGGAATGTTTTTAATGTATATGTTCCCTGGAATTGCTTTATGGCTTCCAGATGTATTGTTTGCTGACTAAAAATGATTGATGTATTTTCACTTAGTGTCGAGGACATGGCCTCGAAAATAAAAAACGGTCAATTAACTTCTGTTGAAGTATGTGAAAAATATATCGAAAGAATAATCAAATTTGAAAAAAATATCAAAGTTTGGGCTCATTTTGATAAAAAAGTTTTATTAGAAAAGGCTTTAGATGCAGATGAGCATAGAAGATCAGGCAGACCAGTTGGTCCATTACATGGAATTCCTGTTGCTCTTAAAGATATAATTGGAACAGTAGATATGCCAACTGAATGTGGAACAGTGATAAGAAAAGGTAAATCCTATTCTCAGAATGCTGAAATAGTTGAACTTTTACTTGCAGCAGGTGCAATTGTAATGGGCAAAACAAATACTTCTGAATTAGCATATCTTGGTCCGCCAAAAACAACAAATCCTCATGATTATTCTAGGACGCCAGGTGGTTCATCTAGTGGATCAGCTGCATCTGTTGCCTCATTTATGGCACCACTTTCAATTGGATCTCAAACAGGAGGATCAATTATTAGACCTGCCTCTTATTGCGGAGTTGTTGGATATAAACCTAGCTATGGTTTGATTTCAAGAAATGGTGTTTTGAGAACATCTTATTCACTTGACCATATTGGTATGTTTGGAAGAACTGTTGAGGATGTAGCATTATTAGCAAAAGTTTTAATTAAAAAAGATCACCATGATCCAGCAACTATTTATTATTCAGCAGAAAATATTTTAGAAGAAACAAAAAAAGGTCCAACATACGAACCTAAGTTTATTTTTTATAAGTCAGATTATTGGAAGATAATTGAAAAGAAATCAAGGGAGTCTTTTGAGTATTTTATCAAGTCATTTAAAAATATTGAAATATTTGATACTCCATCATATTTTAAAGATATTCACAAATATCATCAAGTTATTCATGAAACAGATTTAGCTAATAATTTTTCGATGTATTATAAAAAGTATAAAACGAAACTTTCAAAATATATGCAAACTGCGATAGCCAAAGGTAATAAATATTCAGCAAAAGAATATGCTGAGGCAATTGATTTTAAAAAAAGAAGTTATGAGTCTTATCAAGAAGTCTTTGAGGATTATCATGGTGTTTTATCACCCTCTAGCCCTGGTGTAGCACCAAAAGGCTTAAAAAGTACTGGAACAGCAGAATTTAACAAAGTATGGTCTTACTTGGGAACACCTTGTATTTCTCTTCCATTGCTTGAAGGTGAAAATAATTTACCATTAGGAGTTCAGTTAGTTGGAGATCGTTATGATGATCATAGATTTTTAGGGGTTGCTAATTGGTTAGAAAAGGAATGTAATAATTAGAATGCAAAAGTTTACAACATTTCTTGGGTCTTTACTTGCTATAGCTTTTTTAATTGGTCTGGCGACAACCTTGACCAGATCATCAATGATAGGTTTTTTTGATGTTTTACCCGTTTATATTTTGATGGGCATCGCAATCTTTATGATGGTTTATGAAGCCTTCTTTGATAAAAAATAAATAATCTTAAAGTAAGCCATTGCTCATGAAAGCAAACAACCTTTTTGCAATTTCACTTTTATTTATTCAGCCAATTTTTATGGCATCAAATCTAGTTGTAGCTAGAGGTGGTGTTGAATATGTTCCACCAATTTCTTTGGCATTTTGGAGATGGACATTAGTTTTTTTAATTCTCTTACCTTTTACTTATGTATCATTAAAAAAAAATTATAAGATTATGAAAAAGGAATATAAAAAACTTTTTTTCTTAGGGGCAACTGGCTGTGGGGTTTGTGGCGCCTTTCCTTTTTTAGCTGGACAAACTACAACAGTTACCAATATGGGTATCATATATACGTCTTCTCCTATATTTATAATTTTAATTTCTAGTTTTTTTTTTAATGAAAAAATCAATATTACCAAAGTTATTGGACTTGTAGCTTGTTTATTTGGTGTCTTTACAATAATCATTAAAGGTGATTTTTATTTATTAATTAATCTTAATTTTACTATTGGTGATCTTTGGATGTTGGCTGCTGCCATAGGATGGGCACTATATTCTATTTATTTATTTTATTGGAAAACAAAACTGGAGATTTTTCAAAGATTTACGCTAGTTGCATTTTTTGGTGCAATTAGCTTGTTGCCATTTTATATCGGTGAAGAAATTTTTTTTGAAAAAACAGTTTTTAGTCGAGAATTTTTTATATGGGTAATTTTTGCAGCGATTTCTCCAGGAATTATTGCTTTTACTCTATATACCTTGGCTCAAAAAAAACTTGGTGCATCTTTAACTGGATTTACGCTATATATCTTTACTATTTATGGTGCAATTTACGGCCACTTTTTATTTGAAGAAAATTTAGAAAATTACCATTTAATAGGAACAGTTTTAGTATTTATTGGCGTATATTTAGCAAAAAAAAAAAATGTTCAAAAAATTTAGGAAAAATTTATTGCAATTAGCTTTTATCATCTTCTCACTATATCTTTTTGTTTTAGTATTTTTATACTTTTATCAACGAAATTTACTATATCATCCAAATGAAAATAATTACTCAGGAGATAAAATTTCAGTAAAAATTGAAAAAGTAAAAATACGAACTTCTGATAATATTGAATTACTAGGATGGTATCATGAAAAAAATCTTAAGGATTTCAAAACTCTTGTTTATTTTCATGGTAATGCTGGATCTTTAGAAAATAGAATTCATAAACTCAATCATTTTCAAGATATGAATATCAATTTTTTAATCATAGCCTGGAGAGGTTTTAGTGGAAATAAGGGAAAACCAACCGAACAAGGACTTTACGAGGATGGTAAAAGTGCAATAAGTTGGTTATTAAAAAAAGGAGTTTATGAAAAAAATCTTATTTTATATGGAGAGTCTTTAGGTACTGGCGTAGCCACGCATTTAGCACAAAATAAGAATTATGCAGGTATTATTTTAGAAACTCCATTTACCTCTATGATTGATGCTGCCAAAACATTCTACCCTTACATTCCTGTTAGTTTTTTACTTAAAGACAGATTTGAAAATTACAAGAAGGTTAAGAATATCAAATTACCCATCTTAGTCATGCATGGTGAAGTAGATCAAATAGTTCCATTTTCAATGGGTAAAAAAATCTATGAAATAGCAAATCAACCTAAATATTCTTACTTCACTAAATATGATAATCATATGATGGAATATGATGAAAAGTTAGTCTCAGAACTAAAATCTTTTCTTAAAAGTTTAAATTAGGTCACCTTTTGTTAATTTAATTAACTAATTTGAGTAAAAGCCTCAGCAAATTTTTTAGCATCAAATATTTGTAGGTCATCTTCTTTTTCACCCAAGCCTAATGCAATAATTGGAAGCTTGTATTTTTTTGCTAATGCTAAGAGAATACCACCTTTTGCGGTCCCATCTAGTTTTGTCATGATGATACCTGTAATTGGAATGATCTTATTAAATTCTTCAACTTGATTAATTATATTTTGGCCAGAAGTTGCATCTAAAACTAAAATAACATCATGAGGTGCATCAGGATCTATCTTTTTTGTTACGTTTGCAATCTTTTTATATTCTTCCATTAAATTTTTTTTATTCTGAAGTCTTCCAGCTGTATCAATTAAAACTTGATCAAAGTTATTTTTTATAGATTCTTCGATTGCTTTATAGGCAACAGATGCTGGATCAGATCCTTGTGATGATTTAATTATTTGAACATTTATTTTATTAGCCCAATTTTCTAATTGTTCAATTGCTGCAGCTCGAAAAGTATCTGAAGCTGCAAACATAACTTTATTACCGTTATTTTTTAAAATTTTTCCAATTTTGCCAATGCTTGTTGTTTTACCAACACCATTAACTCCAGAAATTAAAGTTGCATTTAGTTTCTCTTTTTTTAAAAAAAAAGAATTGTTCTCTAAGGGTTTCATTAATGAAATAATATATTCTTTCAAAATAAGATTTATCTCTGACGTTAAATTTTTATTTGGATCTATTTTCTTAGTTGAAATTATTTCTTTTATTTCAGCAGCAGCTTCAATTCCAACATCAGATTGAATTAAAAATTCCTCAATTTTATTTAAATTTTCATCATCTATTTCTTTTTTTACAATTATTTCTTTAAGTCCAGATGAAAATGCTGAAGCACTTTTTTGAAAACCTTTTTTAAATTTATCAAATATTCCCATTATAATTTTACTGAAATTTTCTTAATATCTGAAACAGGGCCTTTCATGTGAATAGATTTATTGTCATCTATAAAAATTGATAATTTACCAGTCTCAAATTCTATATCAGTATTATTTTCTGTAAATTTATTTAATGTACCCGCAAATGCAGTTGCACATGCTGCAGTCCCACATGCTTTTGTTAATCCGGCACCTCTTTCCCAAACTTTAACTTTGATTAAATTTTTATTAATAATTTGTGCAATTGTAACATTACATTTTTCTGGAAATATTTTGTGAATTTCAAGCTGAGGACCAATTATTGAAACATCGAAATTTTGAAGTTCATCTACAAAAAAAATTATATGAGGGTTTCCAACATTCACAGCAGTTCCACCAAAATGTTCGTTGTTTTTTTTGTCATTAATTTTAATATTGAGATTAAGTGTATTTAATTCATTAGATAGAGGAATTTCATTCCATTTGGTTTTTGCTTTGCCAATTTCGGTTGTTACTAGATTATTTTCTAATATTTCAGATTTTAAATTTCCAGATAGAGTGGTTAAAATTATATTTTTTTTACCGTTTTCTTTTGAAATTAAATCAGCAACACATCTTGTACCATTTCCACACGCACCAGACTCACCACCATCAGAATTAAAAAACTTTAAACGAGCATCTGTATTGTCATCTTTTTCAATAAATATTAATTGATCACATCCAATAAAATTTCTATTACAAACTTTAATTATCTGTTCCTTTGATAAAATATTAACCTTTTCTCTGTTATCAATAATAACAAAGTCATTACCTAATCCATCCATTTTAAAAGCTTTAATGTCCATATATAGTTATTTAACTTATTTATTGACTTTTTGAACCTCTATTATAGTTTGTGGCAGTTTCCGCAAAAACGTTAAATTTGCGGTGTCTTTGGAAACAAAGGGATCGACACTAGTCAGCGAGGGTTCGCCCACTAGTGCGATAACTGCTGTGTGTAATAAATATGTTTGAAAATTTAACAAATAAATTCGAAGAAATTTTTTCTTCTTTAAAAAAGGCTCCCTCACTTGATGAAAATCAAGTTGATGAAGGCTTGAGAGGTATTAGACAAGCTTTACTTGAAGCAGATGTCTCTTTAGATGTGGCTAAAGAATTTATTGAAAAAGTTAAGCCGAAAGCTTTAGGCCAAGAAATAATTAGATCTACATCACCAGGGGATATGGTGGTTAAGATTGTTTATGATGAACTGGTTAGTCTACTCGGCGAAAAAAATAACGATATAAATCTAAATGCAGTCCCTCCAGTGCCAATGATGCTAGTTGGTTTACAAGGCTCTGGTAAAACAACTACAACAGCAAAACTTGCAAAGTATTTAGAAAGTACAAAAAATAAGAAAGTTATGATGGTTAGCTTAGATATTTATAGGCCAGCCGCCCAAGAACAATTAAAATCTTTAGGAGAACAAAATAATATTTTAACTCTCCCAATTATTGAAGGTCAACAACCAGCTGATATTTGTCAAAGAGCTACCAGTGCAGCAAATCTAAATGGTGCTGACATTATATTATTTGATACCGCAGGTAGGACACAGATTGATCTACAAATGATGAGTGAAATCAAACAAATTGAAAACGTAATAAAACCTGCAGAGACATTTTTGGTTGCAGATTCTCTTACAGGACAAGTGGCTGCGTCTGTAGCAAAAGAATTTAAGAACACTGTAAATCTCTCAGGAATAATTTTAACTAGAGCGGATGGTGATGCGAGAGGTGGAGCAGCTGTAAGTATGAAATTCGTTTCTCAAGTTCCAATTAAATTTTTAGGAGTAGGTGAAAAAATTGAAAATCTTGAGGTATTTCATCCAGATAGAATTGCAAATAGAATTTTGGGAATGGGAGATATCGTATCTCTTGTAGAAAAAGCAGCACAAGATCTAGGTGAAGAAAATATTAAAAAGGCTGAAGAGAATCTAAAAAAGGGACAGTTTTCAATGCAAGATTATTTAACTCAATTACGACAAATGAAAAAAATGGGCGGAATAGAAGGTGTAATGTCTTTTATGCCAGGTGTATCTAAGGTTAAATCTCAAATGGATGCTGCAGGTATAGATGAAAACGTTATTACAAAAAATGAAGCGATAATTTTGTCTATGACTAAAAAAGAGAGAGAGAACCCAAAAATAATAGATGGTTCTAGAAAAAAAAGAATTGCTAATGGTTCTGGAACAGATCCAGCCACTATCAATAAATTGCTAAAGCAATTTAAAATGATGTCTGAAATGATGAAAAAGATGTCTAAAGGAAATCTGAAAGGTATGTCTGATAAAGGAATACCACCAGAATTATTTAATCAATTAAAGTAAAAAAAGGAGAGTAAATGTTAAAGTTAAGGTTATCAAGAGGAGGAACAAAAAAAAGACCTGTATACAAAGTTGTTGTAGCAGATAGTCGTTTTGCAAGAGATGGAAGATTTATTGAAAAAGTAGGTTTTTTTAATCCATTACTTCCTAAAGAAAAAAAAGAAAGAATTGGACTTGAAGCTGAAAGAATTAAGTATTGGTTAGGCCAAGGTGCACAACCAACAACAAGAGTAGCAAGAATTTTAGGTGAAAATGAATTAATGCCTATGCCTGCTAATGGAAGCAATCCTCAAAAAGCAAT
>CABXTO010000024.1 GCA_902515195.1 uncultured Pelagibacteraceae bacterium | reverse complement strand
AAATACCAGCATGGTACGGACCTGATAAAAAAATATTTGTTGCAACAAATGAAACAGATGCAAAAAAGCAAGCTAAAAAATTTTATAAAAAAGATGTTAAAATAACTAGAGATCCAGATGTTTTAGATACATGGTTTTCATCTGGTTTATGGCCTTTTGCAACATTAGGTTGGCCTGATAAAAAAGATTATGTGAAGAAATTTTATCCTACTTCTGTTTTAGTTACAGGTTTTGATATTATATTTTTTTGGGTTGCTAGAATGATGATGTTTGGAATGGAATTTTTAAACAAAGAACCTTTCAAAGATATTTATGTTCATGCTTTAGTTAGAGATGAAAAAGGACAAAAAATGTCAAAATCAAAAGGTAATGTTATTGATCCTTTAGACTTAATTGAAAAGTACAGTGCAGATGCTTTGAGATTTACTTTATTATCTATGGCTTCTCCAGGAACAGATGTAAAACTTTCTGAAGATAGGGTTAAAGGTTATAGAAATTTTTTAAATAAATTGTGGAATGCCAATAATTTTTTAATCACAAATAAATGTGATTTCAAGAAAACTGATAAAGTTCCAAAAACCACCTTAAATATAAACAAATGGATATATTCAGAATTAATAGAAATTAAAACTAAAATTCAAAAAAATGTTAAAGATTATCGTTTTGATGAGGCAGCAAAAAATGCCTATCAATTTGCTTGGCACTCGTATTGTGATTGGTACATCGAACTTTCAAAAACAATACTTTATTCAGATGATAAAAAGGCTCAAAAAGAAGTAAAAGAAGTATCCGCTTATATTTTTAAACAAATACTTGTAATGCTTCATCCTTTTATTCCGTTTGTGACCGAAGAAATATGGTTAAAAAATAAGTTTGATAAATCAAATAAAAATTTTCTTATGTATAAAAATTGGCCATCTGGTAAAGCGAAAAAAGATCAATCTCAAAAAGATGTTGAAAAGATAATTGATATAATTTCAGAATTAAGATCATTTAAAAATGAGTTAAATGTAAGTCCTGGTTCATTTGTTGATATATCAATTAATAAAATTAATAAAAAGAACAAAACTCTAATGACTAATAACGAAATAGTTCTTAAAAAGCTTGGTCGTATCAATAATTTCTTTGAAGAAGATCAACAAAAACCCTCAGCCACATTAGTTATATCAGGTGACATATTTAAGATATATTTTGATGAGAATGTTGATTTAAGTCTAATTAAAGAAAACTTAGTTAAAAGACAGAACAAATATCAAGAGGAAATGGACAAAATATCTCAACGATTATCTAACAAAGGATTTACCGATAGAGCTCCAAAAAATATTGTTGAACAAGAAAAAACTAACTATAGTAATTTAAAAAATGATATCAAAAAAATATCATTAACTATTGAAAGTTTATAATGCGGAAGTTTGACAAGAAAAAATTACCAAGTCGACATACATCTCTAGGAGCAGATAGAGCTCCACATAGATCTTTCTATTATGCAATGGGTGAGACTGAAAAAGATGTATCAAAACCTTTTGTAGGGGTTGTATCTACATGGAATGAAGCAGCACCATGTAATATTGCTTTAATGAGACAAGCTCAGTCAGTTAAAAAGGGTGTAAGAGCCTCAGGAGGAACTCCAAGAGAATTTTGTACGATTACAGTCACTGATGGTATTGCAATGGGTCACGAGGGAATGAAATCTTCGTTAATCTCAAGAGAAGTAATTGCAGATAGTGCTGAATTAACTGTAAGAGGTCATTGTTACGATGCATTAGTGGGTATCGCAGGTTGTGACAAGTCTTTACCAGGTTTAATGATGTCAATGGTACGATTAAATGTACCAAGTGTTTTTATTTATGGTGGATCAATACTTCCAGGAAAATATAAAGGTAAAGACGTAACTGTGGTAGATGTTTTTGAAGCTGTTGGAAAACATTCATCAGGACAAATGTCAGCAAAAGAATTAAGAAAATTAGAATTAGTTGCATGTCCTACAGCTGGGGCTTGTGGGGGACAATTTACTGCAAACACTATGGCCTGTGTATCTGAGGCTATTGGTTTAGCATTACCTTATTCAGCAGGAACACCTGCTCCATATGAAGAAAGAGATAAATATGCAAAAGCAAGTGGTCGAATGGTAATGGAATTACTAGCCAAAAGAATTAAACCAAGGGATATTGTAACTAAAAAAGCATTAGAAAATGCTGCAACAATAGTTGCTGCAACAGGTGGTTCAACTAATGCAGCATTACATTTACCAGCAATTGCAAATGAAGCTGGAATTAAATTTGATTTAATGGATGTCGCAAAAATATTTAAAAAAACTCCATACCTTGCTGATTTAAAACCAGGTGGGAAATATGTTGCAAAAGACATGTGGTTAGCAGGTGGAGTTCCAATGCTTTTAAAAACCTTATATGATGGTGGTTATATTCATGGTGACTGTATGACAGTTACAGGTAAAACAATGAAAGAAAATTTAAAAGGAATTAAATTTAATCCAAAACAAAAAGTTTTAAGAGCTTACAACAGACCATTGTCACCTGATGGAGGTGTTGTAGGGTTAAAAGGTAATTTAGCTCCAGAGGGTGGAATTGTTAAAATTGCTGGACTTAAAAAATTACAATTCACTGGAAGAGCAAGATGTTTTGATAATGAAGAAAGTGCAATGAAAGCTGTCCAAAGTAGAAAATATAAAGACGGGGATGTAATTATTATTAGGTATGAAGGGCCAGTAGGTGGACCAGGTATGAGAGAAATGCTTTCAACAACGGGTGCAATTTATGGTCAAGGCAAAGGGGAGAAAGTTGCTTTAATAACTGATGGAAGATTTTCAGGAGCAACGAGAGGATTTTGTGTAGGTCACGTTGGTCCAGAAGCTGCTTTAGGTGGTCCTATCGCTCTTTTACGTAATGGAGATATGATTGATATAGATGCTAAAAAAGGAACTATTAATGTTCGATTAACGAGAGCTCAATTAGCTTCAAGAAGAAGAAAATGGAAGGCTAGAAAATCTGATTTTGGATCAGGAACACTTTGGAAATATGCACAAACAGTAGGACCTGCTTATTTAGGAGCACCAACACATCCTGGTAAGAAAAAAGAAGTTAAGGATTACTCAAAAATTTAATGAAAATTCGCCCAGTTATTTTATGTGGTGGAGCAGGAACAAGACTTTGGCCTAATGCTAAAAAACACCAAGCTAAACAGTTTATAGATTTTGGTAATTGGACTTTATTGGGCAAAACTTTAGAGAGAGTTAAAGCATCGATATTTGATGCACCAATCATAAGCACTAATGCAAAATATTTAAGACAAGTAAAACAACATCTAAAGAAACACAAAATAAAAAAGTTCAAGATAGTTCTAGAACCAGCTAAAAGAAATACAGCACCAGCCATTTTAAGTACGGCATTAATAAAGGATATTCCAAATGAACAACCTTTAATGTTTTTAGCTGCTGATCATTTGATAGAGAAAGTTGGTTTATTCAATAAAGCTATCAAAAAAAATCAAAAGAAACTTACTCATAACAATATCTTTATCTTTGGAATTAAACCTACGATGCCTTCTAGTGAATTTGGATATTTTTTAACAAAAAATAATAAAGTATCTAGATTTGTAGAAAAACCTAAAGAAACTAAAGCTAAACAAATAATTAGTAAAAAAGGTTATTGGAATTCTGGAATGTTTTATATGAGAAAAGACTCCATTATTAATAATTTCAAGAAATACCAACCAAATATTTACCGAAATTGTAATAAAGCTGTAACAAAAGCAAAATATAAAAGTAATGTGTATTATTTAAACAAACAAGCATTCACCAAAGCAACAGCTAAGTCTTTTGACTATGCAATATTAGAAAAAACCAAAGATATAAATGCTATCAAATTAGATATTCCTTGGTCTGATTTAGGTTCTTGGAAAGAAATCTGCAAGATGTATGGACGAAATAAAAGGCATTATTATAAAAAGAAGAATGTTTTCCATAGACCTTGGGGTAGTTATGTTAATTTATTCAATGGTAAAGAATTCTTAATAAAAGAATTATATGTAAAACCCAAAGGTATATTAAGTCTTCAAAAACATCATCACAGAGCTGAACACTGGGTCGTTACTCATGGTAAACCTAAAATTACTTTAAATAAGAAATATTTTACAATGAAACCTGATGAAACTATCTTTATTCCTTTAGGCTCAGTTCATAGAATAGAAAATCCCTACAAAAAACCGGTGAAAATTATTGAAGCTCAAGTAGGTTCGATTTTAAAAGAAACAGATATTGTAAGATTTCAGGATGTTTATGGCCGTGTTAAATAATTAACACGACCACAAAATATATTTAAAACCAATTGTTTGGAATAATTATGTAGTGGATTGCTAAAACAATTCCAACTGAAACACTTAATCCAAAGATCATTTTAAGAAAGTCTTTACCAATTAATGGGAAAACATACTTAAACTTATAATCTTTATTCATTGTTGAAATTGCAAGTTCTCTACCACATAATAAACCAACGAAAACCCATGTTGTTGACATTGGTAAGTCGTTTAGTTCTTTAAAGTAGTATAAAACACCTGCATAAATTACATTGATAATTGTAGCTGATCTTGCATATCTAGTACCAGTTTTTTCTAAAACTACAGTTTGTATTCGTCCACCTTGAATGTAAAAGATGTAAAATAGCAAAACCGTAAAATATGCCATTACAGTAAGCAGTATTGTAATATCTAGTTGTCTTGGAAGATATACAGCAATGTTTGCTACATCGTGAGATAACCAAACCCACCATAGCCAACCTGAAGTCACCCATACTGAGTTTCTCCAAAAGCCTATATACTTTTCATCAACTTCATCTAATTTTTCATTGATAAATTTTGATACAACAATCCAAGCAATATAAGCGACCATTGCTGCTAAACCATAACCAACTACGCTTTTTAACAACATTTTTTCAAGCACAACTGTAGAAGCAAATGCTGAAAGAACTAAAAAGGTTGTTGATACGGGTATACCAACTCTTGTTAATAATAAGAGTATTGCAGGTGCTACTGCATGATACCATTGAATTTCTTGATAAGGTATTCTAGTTAATCTTCCATATGAAATATCACCATCATACGCATACCATCCCCATGCTAAAGCTAAAATCATTACACTAGAAGCTGATCCTGCAAGAACGTACCATTTAAACCACTTCTTTTTTGAAGCTATAAATGTACCTAGTGTTTGAATTGAGTCGTTAGCGATTACGCTATAACCGGCAAGGGCGAAGCCAATAACCGTATAAATTAAAGTCATTTCCATTTTTTATCTCCTATATATTATTGTTTTCGGTTCCTATTGATTCATGACTTATGGAGTGTGTAATCTGAGACGGAAAATAATTCTACATATAAATTTATTGATTTGATAATCAAAGGGTGGATTCGTCAATATCTAAACTAATTAAGATCAAAGTCTACTTTAAAATTAAAATACAACCTTATAAATACCAATGATAAATAATGGTATCTGTAATCCAAAATTAGTTAGTATCGCTTTATCTTTGCTAACAAATCCAGCGATAGTCCATCCAACAACACCTAATCCATGAAAGTATATATTTAAAGGATATATATTAAGGTTTGTTAATAGAATACCAACTAAGACTAGAAATGTACTTATCCATTTAAGGTACTTCTTGATAAACATTCGTTTTCCTTTCAGCTTGTTTTGTTTTGATTTTAGATAATAACTTATCTACACTTTTTACATAATCCAAAAAACTCAAGATTGTATTTGCTATATTTCATACCATCTTTGTCTTTGAAATTAGTTAAGTATTTAGAAAGACTTGCGCTGCTAATTTCTGTTACTTTTTCACAGATCTCACATATTGAGAATGCAGTAGCTTTTGATACCTGACAGCTTGAATTTTGACAGGCTATAAAGGCATTTCTACTCTCTATTTTGTGAATTTTTCCTATTTCAACTAGTTTATCTAACGCTCGATATACTTGTAATGGAGCTTTGATACCTTTTTTTTGAACATTAAAAAGTATTGCATAAGCTTTTAATGGTTCAGCTGATTTATCAATTAAATCAAAAATAATTTGCTGATTTTTTGAAAGATTTTGCATTTTATTTACTTTAATGATTCCTCATTAATTTTTCAATTTAATTGATTGTTTAATATTAAATAAAGAAAGTATGAATAAAAATAAAGCAGCCGCTATAATTGAAGGTCCAGAAGATGTATTGAATTCTAAAGAAGAGAACAACCCTAATATTACTGATAATAAACCTCCAATGATTGAGTAAACAACCATTTTCTGTGGACTATCTGAAATATTTCTAGCCATTGCTGCTGGTATAATTAACATCCCTGTAATTAATAATAATCCAACCATTTTAATTGATATAGCGATGATACCAGCCATTAAGATCGTGAAAATTGCTTTGGCTCTATCAGGATTTAAACCTTCTGCTTCAGCTAATTCATAGTTAACTGTAGATGCGAATAAAGGTTTCCAAATTAATTTTAAAACTAATAGAATTAAAGCTCCACCAACCCAAATAACAAAAATATCTTTAACTGTTACCGCCAATATATCTCCAAATAATAATCCCATTATATCGAATCTAATAAAAGTGAGAAAACCAATAACAACAAGTCCAACTGCCAATGATGAATGAGCCAAAAGACCTAATAAGGCATCACCTGGCAAGTTTGTTCTTTTTTGAAGATGTATTAACGTTAAAGCTATTAAAGATGAAATTATAAATACTGATAGAGCAATATTTAATTCCATAGAATAAGCTAGTGTAACACCGAGTAATGCAGAGTGGGAGAGAGTATCACCAAAATATGATAATCTTCTCCATATAACAAAACAACCAAGAGGCCCTGTCACAATCGCAACTCCAAGTCCTGCTATTAAAGCTCTTATAAAAAAATCATCAAACATTTAATTTTTCTTTATTTCACCTTCACTTGTATGAACATGATCATGTCTATGCTCATATCTTGTTAGTATTTGTGAGGCTTGTTCACCAAATAAAGCTTTATATTCATTATTTTTTGCTACATCTATTGGTGACCCTGAACAACAGACATGGCCATTTAAGCAAACCACATGATCTGTTGCGCTCATTACAGTATGTAAGTCGTGAGAAATTAACAAAATACCGCAATTTAATTCATCTGAGATTTTTTTAATTAATTCATATAAAGCGATTTCACCAGTAAAATCTACCCCTTGAACTGGCTCATCAAGAACTAATAGTTCTGGTTTTTTTGAAATAGCTCTTGCTAGTAATACTCTTTGAAATTCTCCACCAGATAAGTCACCTAAATTTTTATTTTTAAGATGAGTAACTCCAGTTAATGATAAAGCATTATTAATTGTTTCTTCATCAAGATTTTCAGTAAGTAACATAAAGTCATAAACTCTTAGTGGTAATGTCCAATCAATTGAAATTTTTTGAGGAACATATCCAATTTTATCTGTATTTTTTTCTACTGAGCCATCAATTTTTTTATAAATACCTAGAGCGATTTTAGCAGTTGTACTTTTTCCTGATCCGTTCGGACCAATTAGAGTAACTATTTTACCTTTTTCAACTTGTAGTGACACACCTTTAACGAGCCATTTATCATTTATTTGAAAACCAGCGTCTTTTAATTTAACTAAAATATTTTGATTAGAGTTCATTTAAATCCTTGACTTATAAATGTTATATTATTACATAGTGTTATATTATAACAACTTAAATATACAACATATGAAAAATATTAAAAAATTACCATTAATCCTATCAATACTATCATTCTTAACTATTTTTGTACCTGTAAATGCCGAAATTAAAGTAGTTACTTCAATTAAACCAGTTCATTCATTAGCTAGTTATTTGATGGATGGTGTAGGCAAACCTGATTTAATAGTTGATGGATATTCTTCACCTCATAATTTTGCATTAAAACCATCTCATGCAAAAATGTTACAAGATGCTGATCTTATATTTTGGGTTGGTGAGGATTTGGAAAATTTTTTAGAAAAACCATTAAATTCAATTGCCAAAAAAGCTGAAAAAATTGAATTAATAGAAATTAAAGGTTTAAAAAAACTAAAATTTAGAGAAAGAAATGTTTTTGAAGAACATGACCATGGCCACAAAGAAGATGACCACGATGATCATGCTAAAAAAGAAGATGACCATGATGATCACGATCATGATAAAGAAGGTCATAAAGAGAAAGAAGATGACCATGATGATCATGGACATGAAGGACATGCTCATGGCGAGTATGACCCTCACATTTGGTTAGATCCAATGAATGCTAAAGTTATCTTAAATGAAATGGCAGAACATTTGATTGAAAATGATCAAACGAATGCTTCTAAATACAAAGATAATCTTAAGAAAGCTAATAAAGATTTAGACAAATTGATGAAAAATGTGAAGTCTGAATTAAATAAAGATTTTAAATCAATCGTTTTTCATGATGCTTACCAATATTTTGAAAAAAGATTTAATGTTAATATACTTGGAGCGTTCACAGTAAATACAGATGTAATGCCTGGTGCAGAACAATTAGCTGAGATTAGAGAAGTTATTGAACATGATAAAGTAAGCTGCATATTTTCAGAACCACAATTCAACCCTGATATTATCAAAGCTGTTGCGAAAGATATGAAGATACAGACTGGAGTTTTAGATCCATTGGGAGCAACCCTTAATCCAGGTAAGGATTTGTATTTTGATTTAATTGGTAACATGTCAAAATCTTTCAAAGGCTGTTAATTTAAAATTGATCTTTGATCATAAATAATATTTAATAAAGGGATGAGTACAGTATCCCTTTCGTTAGATGAGATTTTTGATTTAGCTAAGAAGACATTATTAGCAAATGGGTGTGATGACGAAACAGCATCTATTTTATCCGATTTAATTAGAAATGCTGAACGTGATGGCTCATTATCTCATGGTTTATTTAGATTACCTGCTTATGTAAGTGGTTTAAAAAGTGGTAAAATTAATGGTAAAGGAAAACCAGAAGTTAAAAAGATTTCAGCCTCAGTAATTAAAGTTCAAGGTAACAATTGTTTAGCCCCGGTTGTATTAAATAAAGGTTTGCCTGAATTAACAAAAGCTGCAAAAGAAAATGGTGTAGCAGTACTAGCAATAAATAATTCTCATCACATGGCAGCGATGTGGCCTGAAACTGAAAAATTAGCAGAAGAGGGATTAGTTGCTTTTGCTTGTACATCTTATAAACCGGCGGTAGCACCTGCTGGAGCAATCAAACCATTGTTCGGAACAAATCCAATTTCATTTGCATGGCCAAGACCTGGCAAAACACCGGTGGTTTATGATATGGCAACTGCATCAATGGCAATGGGTGAAGTACAAGTTGCTAAAAGAGAAGGGCATAAAGTTCCTTTAGGTACTGGTTTAACTAAAGAGGGTAAAGATACTACAGATCCAGGCGCAATAGCTGATGGTGGTGTGTTACTTCCTTTTGGTGGTTACAAAGGTTCTGCAATAGCGATGATGGTTGAATTAATGGCTGGTGCATTAGTCGGTGACAACTTTAGTTTTGAAACAGCCGCTAAAGATAACAATGATGGTGGTCCACCGAGTGGAGGTGAATTTATTTTAGCTATTTCACCTGATAAAACTGCTGGAACAGATTGGCAAAAACATGCAGAAGAATTTTTTGATAAAATGAAATCAATGGGTGAAGTAAGATTGCCAGGTGAAAGAAGACACAAGAATAGATTAGACAAAGGTCCTCGTAATATAAATGAGGAATTAGTTAATAAAATAAAATCATTAAGCTAATTTAATTTCGATTGGAGTGTGGTCAGAAGGTTTTTCACGACCTCTTGGATCTTTATTAATATTTATACTTTTTACTTGATCAATTAAAGAATTTGAAACTAAGAAGTGATCAATTCTCATGCCATTATTTTTTTGCCAAGCACCTCTCATGTAATCCCAAAACGTATATCCTTCTTTTGTTTCATTAAAATGTCTGTAAACATCACTAAATCCTAAATTAAGCATTTCTCTAAATTTTTTTCTTATTTCCAATCTATATAAAGCGTCATCCTCAAAACTTTTAACATTATAAACATCTTCGGCAGCTGGAATAACATTGAAATCACCTGCAAGAATAATATTGGAATTTTTTTTAGACAGGGTCTTTAATTGTTTAATTAATTGATCCATCCAATTTTTTTTATAGTCATATTTCTCAGTATCTACCGGGTTTCCATTAGGAGTATATATATTTATCAATTGGACAATTTTTTCTTATACTCAACTTCAGCAGAAATAATTCTTGATTGTTTCAACTTATCTTTAATTAGATCTGTCCTAATATTTTTTAATTTTTCTTTGGAAATAATTGCAACACCATTATAACTTTTTTGACCAAATACATGACTTTCATAATCCATTGCTGAAAAATCGTCATAAGGAAAATTCACATCCTCAGTTTTAATTTCCTGCATCATTACAATATCTGGTTTATATTTTAAAAGATAACTTTTGATATTTTCAATACGAGCTCGAACAGAATTTACATTCCACGAGGAAATAATCATTAAAGTGAGAAAGAAACACCACATCCACAAGAGGATTTAGTTTGTGGATTTGTTATTTTAAATTGTTCACCAATCAATTCAGAGACATAATCAACTTCTGATCCTTTTAAAAGATCTGCAGATGTTTTATCAATTAGTATATTTTCATAATTTAAATCATCTGCTGCTTTTTCTTTATCGAAAGTAAATTCATATTGAAAGCCTGAGCAACCACCACCTTTGATAGCGATTCTAAAAAAGGACCCTTTATCCTTTTTAGACAATAAAACATTGATCTGTTTTAGTGCTTTATCAGTAAATTTAATTTCTTTAATCATAATTGATCACTGGTATTACTAATATAATACTTAATTTTTTATTTTAAAGGATGAAAAAATACTCAAAGATAGGTCTATTCAAAAGTAAAGGAAGAATATTTAAAGAATCTGTATCGAAATATAGAACACCGTTTCAAAGAGATAGAGATCGTATAATTCATAGTGCCTCATTCAGAAGACTTAAACACAAAACACAAGTTTTTGTTAATACAGAAGGGGATCATTATCGAACAAGAATAACCCATTCTATAGAAGTTGCTCAAATTGCAAGATCAATTACTCGATATCTTAATTTAAATGAAGATTTAGCAGAGACTCTAAGTCTGGCTCATGATTTAGGTCACACACCTTTTGGACATGCTGGTGAAGATGCATTAAATGAATGTATGGACGAATATGGTGGCTTTGATCATAATTTACAAACTTTAAGAGTGGTTATGTTCTTAGAAAATAAATATCTAAGATTTAGTGGACTTAATCTTTCAATTGAAACATTAGAGGGACTATTAAAACATAATGGACCCGTAAATAATTTAAATTTAGTTGATAGTTTAATTGGAACTAAAAAATTTAAGAATATGATAAATTTTAATACTTAT
>CABXTO010000023.1 GCA_902515195.1 uncultured Pelagibacteraceae bacterium | reverse complement strand
AATTTTGAAATTACAAACGATTGTAAACTTGATAATAGAAGATCAAAATTCCTTAAAACATACACACTTAAAAATTTCCAAAAAAAAACAAAAGACATTTTCTATTTAGATTGTATAATTGAATATAAGCTTTTTAAGTCTTTGCTTTCAGGAAAATTTCCATGGAATACATCTATATCTGGATCAACTATACTTTTTAGAAGAAAACCCAACAAATTTAATGTAGATCTTACTTTTTCACTGAATTTTCTGAGAATTTAATTATATTTTAAATTTATGTATTTGTTTAGGATTGATATAGGTGCCCAATCTGGTTTGGGGCATTTTAAAAGAGTTCAATCATTTATAAAATATTTAAACATTAAAGATTATAAAATTATAGTAAATGATATTCGAGATTCTAAATTACTTATAAATCAGAAAAATTTAATTACACTTTATCCAAAAAAAAAAAAATTTAAATCAGAAATAGATGACGCTCGTTATTTCATTAATTTCATTAAAAGAAATAATAAAAAAGTATATCTGGTAAAAGATAGTTATAGACTTGGATACAGATGGGAAAAAAAAATTTATAGGTATGTAAAAAAATTAATCATAATTTCAGATTTTATAGAGGAAAAACATTACGCAGATTATTATATAAATCACAATCCAAGATTTTTTAGATTAAATGAAATTGAATTAAATCTTTTGAAAAAGAATAATAGAAAAAAATGTAATTTTTTATTAGGCCCTGATTATACTTTATTCAATTCAAAGATAAGTAATAAAAGAAAGGAATTTAGTTCAGATTTATTATTTTATAATGGTGGATCCGGAAATCTTCAAATTTATGAAAAAATAATTAAGAAAATAATTAAAATTAATAAATCAATAAAAATAATGATTATTGTTGGATTATTTTCGAATACCAATGAAAGGTTAGTTAAAATTTTTAAAAGTTACAATTCAGTAAATATTGTAAAAGGAAGCCTAAATATTTCTAACTATATTAAAAATACTAAATTATTTATATCTTCAGCTGGAATATCGATGTTCGAGTCCTCTTTTATGAAAACACCAACTCTTTTATTTAAAATGCAAAGAAAACAAAATTTATTAGATGATGATTATGAAAATTTAGGACATTTTTTTATATTAGATAAAAATGATCTTAAAAACACAAGCAAAGTTTCTCATTTAATTTTTTTAATGTTAAAAAATTTGGGGATTATTAAGAAACTTATGACGAATTCAAAGATAAATTTAAAGAATATAAAAAAAAAATACAAAGAACAATTTAAATCAAAATAATAATGCAATTCAAAACTTTTGATGTTACTGATAAAATAATAAATCAATATCTTTTTTACAAAAATTTACAAATTAATATTAATAGGGGAAAAAAAAGAATTAAAAAAATTGATCATTATCTTTGGTGGCTTGGAAAACAAAAAAATAGGAAATCTTTTTTTATAAGTAAAAACAATAAACTAATTTTTATTTCTACAGCAGATCATATTTATTATAAGAAATTTAAAATTATTTATTCTGGACTTTTAAGTTGTTTACCAGAGACAAATTTATTTGATATTCTCAAGGCTATTCAAATACAAAACAAATATTTAGATAAACAAAAAGGAAAGTATTGTTTTATATCCATAGATAGAAGAAATAAAGTTCTTTTAAAACATTGGAAATATTTTAAGTACACGAAATTATCAAAAAAAGATAAATTTTTTAGTATTATTAAAAAATGTGTGAATATAACCCCAAATTCTAATATATATTTTAAAAAAATTTAAGAAATTTATGTTTAAGTATAATTTTAAAATTGGAAAAAAATTTGTAGGAGAAAATCATAAATGTTTAATAGTTGCAGAAATATCTGCAAATCATAATCAAAATTTTAATACAACAAAAAAGTTGATTACTGCAGCTAAAAAAAGTGGAGCTGACTTAATAAAAATTCAAACTTACACAGCAGATACATTGACAATTAACTCAAAAAAAAAAGATTTTTTGATAAAAAAGAAAAATGCTTGGAGTAAAGATAAATATTTGTGGAAACTTTACAAAAAAGCACAAACAACAAATGATCTTACAAGAAAAATTTTTAGATATTGTAAATTAGTCAATATAGGTGTTTTTTCGAGCCCATTTGATATTGATGCTGTAAATTTTTTAGAGACACTTAATTGTCCAGCTTACAAAATAGCTTCACCTGAAATTACTCATATACCCCTAATAAAGAAAGTCGCAAAAACAAAAAAACCAATCATTTTATCTTTAGGTTTATCTCATATAAAAGATATTGATTTAGCCATAAAAACAATAAAAAAAACAGGTAATAAAAAAGTAATTTTATTAAATTGTGTTTCTTCTTATCCTGCGCCAATTAATGAGCAAAATTTAAAATCAATTATTGAAATTAAAAAGAAATATAAAACGTTAGTTGGACTTTCAGATCACACTTTAGGTGCAATTGCGCCTGTAGTTGCTGTTTCAAAAGGAGCAAATATGATCGAGAAACATTTTAATATAAAAAATAACAAAGCTGTAGATTCTTTTTTTTCAATGAATGCCAATGATTTTAAAATTATGGTAAAAAATATAAGATTTGCTGAATTATCTTTTGGGAATGGAAAAATAGAAATTTCAAAAAGCTCAAAAGAAAATTTAAATTCAAGACGATCTATTTACATATCTCAAGATATAAAAAAAGGAGAAAGATTTAGTTCTAAAAATATAAAAATCATTCGACCTGGTTTTGGTTTACATCCTAAATATTATAAATTTGTTTTGAATAAAAAATCAAAAAATGGACTTAAAATAGGCGATAGAATGATGTTAAAATATGTATCAAAAAACTAATTTTTTTTATAATCAGCTTAAGAAACATAAAAAAAAAAAAGCTTTAATTCTTGAGAATGGAAAAATAATTACCTACGAAAATTTATTAAAAAAAACAAAACTATTATCAAAATCAATAAATAAAAAAAAAACGCTTGTATTCTTATTAGGTCAAAATAATTTAGAAACAATAACAGCTTATATTTCATTCGTTGATGATGGTCATGTTGTAGCTCTAATTGACTATAGAATTAATATTACTCTGCTCAAAAATTTAATAGAAATCTACAAACCAAGAATTATTTTTTGTGAAAGAAATAAACTTAAATATTTCACTCAATATAAAAAAAAATTTTCTTTTAAAAATTATATTGGATATGAAAAGAAGTTTAATTATGAGCTATCATTACACAAAGATCTGATGTTATTACTTTCTACTTCTGGAAGTACAGGCTCACCTAAATTTGTAAGACTCTCTTATTTAAATTTAATGAATAATACTAAAAGTATAATAAAATATTTGAATATTTCGTCTAAAGACACATCTATAACTTCTTTGCCATTCACGTATGTCTATGGCCTGTCAGTAATAAATACACATTTATTAAGTGGATCATCTATAGTTTTATCTAATAGAAGCATTACCGAAAAAAAATTTTGGATGTCAGTCAATAAACATAAAGTTAATAATATTGCAGGTGTTCCGTATAGTTATTCAATATTTGAAAGATTCTTTAAAAGAAATATTCCAAAATCCCTTAAATATACAACGCAAGCGGGTGGAAAAATGAATAATAAATTAATAAAAAATTTATTACAAATTTATAGCAAAAATAAAATTAGACTAATTCAGATGTATGGTGCCGCAGAAGCTACAGCAAGAATGTCTTATCTAAAATATGAATTTGCAAAAAAGAAAATTGGAAGTATCGGCAAACCTATACCAGGTGGAAAATTTCAAATAATTAGTAATAAAGAAAAAGTTGTGAATACGTTCAACAAAAAAGGGGAGTTAGTCTATAGAGGTAAAAATGTATCAATGGGCTATGCATCAAATTATAAAGATTTATCTTTGCCTGATTTAAATCATGGATTTTTAAAAACAGGTGATATTGCCTACAAAGACAAGGATGGTTTTTACTATATTGTTGGAAGAAAAAATAGATATGTAAAAATTTTTGGTATACGAGTTGATTTGTCAGAGCTTGAGGACATTCTTTTTAAAAAAGGTATAGACACAATTATGAAAGATGCTGGAGAAAATAAAATTGATATTTATTTCAAGAGTTTATTAAATTCCCAAAATCATGTAAATTTTTTATCTGAAATCACAAATATTAATAAAAACGTATTTGTTATAAAAAAATTAAAAAAGAAAAATTTGAATAAAAATTATAAGTTTAAGATATAAAATTAACAATGAAATTTCAAAAGGATATTTTTTTACAAAAAGCATTTTCAAAAAATTTAATTGAAAAGAAGAACTTTTTTGAAAAACACATTCATTTGATTATTTCTCATCATTACAAAAATTCACCTTATTATAAAAATTATCTAGATAAAATTGGATATAATATTGATTGTATCAATAATATTAGAGATATACCTTTTATTCCTGTGAGATTATTTAAAGAGTTAGATTTATTGAGTATTAATAAAAGAGATATCTTTAAAACTCTCTTGTCTTCAGGAACAAGTTCTAGCACTTTATCTAAGATATATTTAGACAAATCTAATGCTTTAAATCAAATTAAAGTTTTACAAAAAATTTTTAATGAATTGATTGGAAATTCTAGATTTCCAATGCTTGTGATTGATAAGCAGGCTAATAATCAAAATAGAAATAATTTTAATGCTAGTACAGCAGCTATTAATGGTTTTTCAATTTTCGCTAAAAGTATAAATTATTTATTAGATAAAGATGGAAATATTAATTATGAATTTTTAAAAAAATTTTTAAATAATAATTACAATGAAAAATTTTTAATTTTTGGTTTTACTTCAAATATTTATAATAATCTGATTATGGGATTAGACCCAAAAAAAATTGATTTAAATTTATTTCAAAATGGTTTGTTGATACACGGAGGAGGATGGAAAAAACTGGAGGAAAAAAAAATAAGTAGTAAAAACTTTAATTCATTATTAAAAAAAAAACTAAATATAAAATTTATAAAAAATTATTATGGGCTAGTAGAGCAGATAGGTTCAATTTTTTTTGAGTGTAAATGTGGTTATTTTATACCATCAAATTTTTCTGAAGTAATAATTAGAGATGAAAATTTGAATCAATGCAAAAAAGGACAGAAAGGGTTTATTCAGCTACTTTCTTTATTGCCTACAAGTTATCCAGGACATAGTATTTTAACTGAAGATATTGGAGAAATTATAGACGATAAAAATTGCAATTGTTATGGGGCTGGCACAAGATTTATAGTACATGGCAGACTAAAAAATGCTGAATTAAGAGGTTGTAGCAACATATAAAAACATGAGCAGAATAGAATACTTAATTGGAAAAAAAGCAAAACTAAATGTTTGTTTATCTCCCTTCGACAATCAAGTAATAGAATTTTTAGATGATTTATCAAAAAATATAAATTTAGTTAATAAGAAAGGTTTTACAGATGTACAAGCTTTTTCTTTTTTTTGTAGAAAGAAAAATATTCTTAAATTAAAGTCAAAACATGATAACGAAAATTCAGTCAGATTTGGATTAGGGATTTTATTTCATATTACACCATCAAATATTCCAACTAATTTTGCCTATTCACTCATTTTTGGACTTATATCAGGTAACTCAAATATTGTTAAAGTTCCTAGTAAGCAATTTGAGGAAATTGATCTTATTTGTAAATCTATCAATAAAGTTTTAAAGAAAAAAAAATTTTCGAAAATTAAACAAATGATTGTTATTGTCAAATATGAAAAAACAGATGAATGGACTAAAAAATTTTCATTAATTTCTGATGGGAGATTAATTTGGGGAGGAGATAAAACAATCCATGAGATAAAAAAATTTGAGACAAAAGCTAAAACAATAGATATTCCTTTTTCAGATAGATATTCAGTTTCAATTTTAAATTCTGAAAAATTTATGAAATTATCAAAAATTGAAACATTAAATTCAATTAAAAATTTCTATAATGATACTTATGCTGTAGACCAAAATGCATGTTCTTCACCACATTTGATTTTGTGGAATGGTAAATTCTTCAATGAGTCAAAAAAAAAATTTTGGGAAAATTTAGATATACTAGTTAGAAAAAAATATGAACCACCTTCAATTTCTGTTATTGATAATTCATCAAGATTAGTAGCTGATTTAATGGAAAATAAGAATATTAAATCTTTCAAAAAATTTAATAAATCTCTTTATGTAATATCTATAAAGAGTTTAAAAAATGAATCATTGATCAAAAAAACTAAGTGGGGATTTTTTTATGAATGTAATATTAAAGATTTAAATGAGATTAGATTTATCACTAATAAAAAACTCCAAACAATAACGTATTTTGGCTTTTCCAAAAAGTACTTAAAATCTTTTTTTAAAGAGAATAATTTTAATGGGATTGACAGAGTTGTACCTTTTGGACAAGGATTAAATATAAATTTGATATGGGATGGTTACAATCTAGATAAAATACTATCAAGAGAAATTGAAATTATTTAAAAAATGAAATTGACAAAAAAACAAATAATTGAAATACAAAAAAATAGAGACCCTTATTTATTAATGGATTATGCAAATAAAGTAGTGCCTGGAAAAACAGTGGAAGGATACAAGCAATTAAAAAAAAATGAGTGGTTTTTTAAAGTTCATTGGCCTGGAGATCCTAATATGCCTGGTATGTTGCAAGTTGAGTCAATGGTACAAATGTCATCTTTGATAATTTTGACACTACCAGGCATGAAAGGACGAACTCTATATTTGGCAGAATCTAATAACATTAAATTTTATAAAAAAATAATACCTGGCGACAAATTAAAAATTTTTTCTAAATTATTATCCAGCAATAGAGGTCTATTTAAATTCGAAGCCTCAGGTTACGTTAAAAAAAATATTGTTTGCAAAGCAAGTTTTACTCTTGTTTTGCCTGGATCTATCGATTTAAGTCCAAAAAAAAAATAATCTAAAAATCTTAATAAAAATTACTTCTAATTTAGATTCTATTGTATATAAGTTATTAAATATTTATAATATGACCGTAAAATCATCACTTTGGTTAAATAGACCCAGATTAGTTGAAAAAATAAAAAAATTTCATGATCATTTAAAAAAAAATGATGGCAAAATTGGAACTTATCATAGAGGTATTGAGCTAAATTTTAATAATGCATGCAATCTTAGGTGTAAATATTGTTTTACAAATTCTCCAAAAGGAGATCATGTAAAAGATTTTCTGCCTATTCCTAAATTAAGAGAAATAGCAGATGAAGCAGATGAATTAGGATTTATTGAATGGGATCTTCAAGGTGGTGAGTTGTTATTGAGACCAGATAAATTATTTGAGGCATTAGATGCAATAAAACCAGAGAGATTTTATTTATATGTAACTACAAATGGCTACAAAGTTGATAGAAAAATTATAAAAGAGTTAGGTAAACATGGTGTGAGCAGAATGTCAGTTAGCTTAGATAGTTGGGATGCTGATTTTCATGATGAAATGAGAGGTAGAAAAGATTCCTGGAAGAGAGCTATACAGGCATTAGAGTATATTCAAGAAGCGGGTATGGATCCGTACTTAAATGTAACAGTTGGTCATTACAATGCGAAAAGTGATGATTTAAAAATGTTATTAGATTATTCAAAAAAAAAAAGATACAGAACGTTAGTCAATGTTGCTTGTCCAACAGGTATGTGGAATCAAGTTCATGATGTTGTTTGTGATGAAGAAGACATTAAACATATCAGACAGTTAAGAAAAGAGTATAAAAATTTAAATAGAAATCTTTGGAATCCTTTTGATCCCAAGTTTGAAAAAATAATGGGGTGCACAACTGTTAACAGAATGTACATAACTGCTTTAGGTGATGTCTTGGCATGTCCTTATGTCCATATCAAAATTGGAAATGTTTTTAAAAATACTCTAAAAGAGATTTCTGACTTTGGTTTTAGGATTAAACATTTTAGAAACTACAGTGAGAAATGTTTAGCAGGTGAAGACTTAAATTTTATAAAAAAATTTAATTCTACTCCTGGAAAAACAATTTTTAATCCTGTTAATGCAGAAGAAATATTTTCTAAAGAAGATTTTATTGATTAAATTTAATTTTTAAATGTTTTTAGATTCTTTAAAAAAAAAAAATGTAATAATTACAGGTTCCAACAAGGGTATTGGTAAAGCGGCACTTGAGGATTTTGCTAAATTTGGTGCAAATATATTTGCCTGTGTAAGAAAACCAAATAAAGATTTTGAAAAATTAACCCATAATTTAGAAAAAAAAAACAAAGTAAAAATTGAAATTGTTGAACTTGATCTATCAAAAAAAGAAAGTATTTCAAATTGTGTTAAAAACATTTTTAAAAAACAAAATAATATTGACATTTTAATTAATAATGCCGGCATGTTATTTAATTCATTATTTCAGATGACATCTGAAAATAAATTGAATGAAATTTTTAACGTAAATTATTTTTCACAGATTTTTTTAACTCAGATAGTATCAAGAGGTATGATCAAAAATAAAAAAGGAAATATAATATTTGTTGCCTCAACATCTGGAATTAATGGTGATGAAGGAAGATTTGCATATTCCGCCACAAAATCGGCAATCATAAATTCTACTAAAACTTTATCTAAAGAACTTTCAAGATATAATATCAGGGTAAACTCAATTTCTCCTGGTTTAACGAAAACTGATTTAATGACAAATAACACTAAAAAAGAAATTATAGAAAATGAAATTAAAAAAATTTCATTAAAAAGAGTTGCAGAACCTCAAGAAATATCCAATGTTTTGCTTTTTTTAGCTTCTGAGAAATCTTCTTATGTAAATGGTCAAAATATTACTGTTGATGGTGGATATCTGTGAATTTAAAAAAAACAAAATTATTTGCAGAAAACATAAGAAAAAATATTCTTTTTACTGCTCATAAAGCAGGGTCTAAAAGTGCGCATATTGGTGGAGCTTTGTCAGTTGCTGATATATTTGCTGTGTTGTATTCAGATATATTAAGAATTAACAAAAAAAAAATTCAAGATGAAAATCGGGATCGGTTAATTTTGAGTAAAGGACATGCTTGCTTAGCCTTATACTCTGCTCTTGCCCAAAAAAAGATTATTTCAAAAAAAGATTTAGAAACATTTGAGTCTGATGATAGTAACTTATTAGGACATCCAATAATGAATAAATCTATTGGAATTGAATTTTCGACCGGAAGTCTTGGAATGGGCTTATCCCTTGGCATTGGAGTAGCAATAGCAGCAAAAAAAAAAAAGAAAAAATTTAAAGTATTTGTTATTTTAGGTGATGGTGAGTGTAATGAAGGTTCTGTATGGGAGTCAGTTTTATGTGCAGGTCATTTTAAACTAGATAATTTATTTATAATTGTAGATAGAAATAATTTTCAACAAACAGGAGAAAATAAGTCAATTATGGACTTGAAAAACCTTAAAAGCAAGTTCAAAAGTTTTGGGTGTGAAACTTTTGAAATTAATGGTCACAATTTAAAAGAAATATATAAAACATTGAATTTAAAAACTAAAAATAAACCGAGAGCAATAGTAGCAAATACGATAAAAGGCAAAGGTGTTCAAATGTTTGAAAAAGATAATAATTGGCATCATTCAATAATCACTAATACCACATATAAAAATATTTTGAAAAATTTATAGATGGAAAAAAATATTAAACTTTGGTCTAGTTTAGGGATGAGAGCAACATTCGGTCTCATCGCTCTTGATTTAGTTAAAAAAAATCCAAATTTAATTATCACTACGTCTGACGTTTCTACATCAGCGGGGTTAGATAGATTTAAAAATCAATTCCCAGAAAATTATATTGATGTAGGTATAGCAGAACAAAATCTAATTGGTGTATCAGCTGGACTATCCAGTGAAGGATACGATGTTATTTCAACTACATTTTCCCCTTTCCAAACTTTAAGGTGTTGTGAGCAGATTAAGGTTAATTTAGGATATATGAAAAACAAAATATGTATGGTTGGTTTAGCCAGTGGTTTAGTTTTGGGAAACTTGGGCTTTACTCATTGTAGTATTGAAGATATAGGCACTTTAAGATCAATTCCAAATATATCTATAGTTGTACCTTCAGATCCATTTGAGCTATATAAACTTCTCAATAAAGCAATAAGTTATGAGGATTCTATTTATATCAGATTAACTTCAGGGGCCAATTCTAAGATTATAAATTCTAAAGATTATGATTTCAAAATCGGAAAAGCTGTAGAAATTTTAAAAGGAGAAGATGTAGTAATAATAGGCAATGGTAATATATTACATAATTGTTTAGAGGCTGCGAAACAACTGAAAGAGAAAGAAATTAATTGCACCGTAATTAATTGTCATACAATAAAGCCGATTGATAAAGATATGGTCAAAGATGCTGCAGAAAATAATAGGCTTATTATTACAGTTGAAGAGCATAATATAATTGGAGGTTTAGGTTCAGCAGTTGCTGAAGTTTTGTCGGAAGAAAAAAATAGTTGCAAACTTATTAGACTGGGTGCAAATGATTTCTATTCATCAGGTGGAAGTTATGATTATTTAAAAAATATTTATGGACTATCTATAGAAAAAATTATAAAGACTGTTCTTTCAAATTTTTAATATGAAAAATTTAGCAAAATATAAAGAAGTTTTTATTCAATCTCTATCTATAGATAAAAAAAAATTTACTGAAAAAATTAAGTATAATGATATTCCAGAGTGGGATTCAATTGGCCATATGACATTAATGTCAGCATTGGAAGATTCTTTCAATATTACGCTAGAAACTGACGACATTATAGATTTTAGTTCATTTAAAAAGGGGATACAAATATTAAAAAAATATAAAGTAAATTAAAAACGTTTTGAGTTGTAAATTTTGATGAACATAATTAATTATTCAAATCATTTTATTGATAAAAAAGATAAAAAAAACGTTATTAACGCTTTAGAGTCAGAGCATCTTACAAAAGGCAAATATCTTATAAGCTTTGAAAATAAAATCAAAAAATTTGTTAATTCAAAATTTTGTTTGGCCTTATCGAATGCCAGCGCTGCCTTATTAGTTTCTTTAAGGGCGATGAATTTAAAAAAAAAAGATATCATTTGGTGTTCAGACAATACATATATTTCATCAATTAATTGTGCACTTCATTTAGATTTAAAGATAGATCTGGTAGATATAAACTTAAATGATTTTAACATTAGTGTTGAAAATTTAAAAAAAAAATTAATTCAGGCTAAACTCAATTCTAAGTTGCCGAAGATCTTAATTATTACCCATATTGGCGGGTATCCATGTGATTTAAAAAAAATTAATAAACTTGCAATTAAATATAAATTTAAAATAATTGAAGATGCATCCCATGCTATGGGTGCAGTTTATTCTGGAAAAAAAATAGGAAACTGTATGTATTCTGAGTTAGCAATATTTAGTTTTCATCCATCAAAAACAATTACCACAGGAGAAGGAGGGGCAATAACCACTAATAATAAATCTCTATATAATGATATAAAATTATTAAGAGAAAATGGACATGATTTTAGTAAAAATAAATTGCAAAATATTGATTTGAACTATTACAACATTAAAAAGCTTGGTTACAATTCTAGACTCAACGAGATAAGCTGCGCACTAGGATTATCACAAATCAATAAAATTTTTAAATTTATTAAATATAAAAATAAATTAGCTAAAAATTATTATTCCAAATTAGATAAAAAAAAATTTCATTTACCAAGATATAATTTAAAAAAAACTTTTTCATCTTGGCATTTATTTATTATTAGAATTAACTTTGAGAATATTAATAAATCTAAAAACCAAATAATAAAATATTTAAAAAAAAATAATATTTACGTAAAAACGCATTACCCACCT
>CABXTO010000022.1 GCA_902515195.1 uncultured Pelagibacteraceae bacterium | reverse complement strand
AAAAAAATCAATGATTATTAAAAAACTATCTAAAATGAAATCTACACGTATAGTTGTTTAATTAATGTCTAAAAAGATTATTTTTATGGGTACACCAATATTTTCTGTACCAATTCTAAAATCTTTATATCAAAATGGTTACCCTATTTCTGTAGTTTATACTCAACCGCCTCAAAAATCCCAACGAGGTCAAAAAATTAATAAATCACCCGTTCAATCTATTTCAGAAACCTTAAGTATTGATTTTAGAACACCTAAAACTCTTCGAGATAACAAAGAAGAGTATGATTTCCTCAAAAATTTAAATGCTGATCTAGCAATAGTTGTAGCTTATGGCCAAATTATTCCCAAAGATTTTTTAGATTTAACAAAAAAAGGTTTTATAAATATTCATGGCTCTATTCTTCCGAAATGGAGAGGTGCTGCACCTATTCAAAGATCAATTATTAACTTAGATAGGGAAACAGGAATAACTATAATGAAAATAGTTGAAGAATTGGATAGTGGTCCTATAAGTAATATTTATAAAATCAAAATTAACAAAAATGATAACGCTGCTGTAATATCTGAAAAATTATCATTTTTAGCTGCTGAAAAAATCTTAGACAATGTTGATAATGTATTAGATGAAACAGCAAAATTTATAAATCAAGATCATGCCCAAGCTACATATGCAAAAAAAATTGATAAATCTGAGGGCAAAATAAATTGGAATACTCAAGCAGAAAAAATTTTAGGTAAGATAAACGGTCTGTATCCAACACCTGGAGCTTTTTTTAGCTTCAATGGAGAAAGATATAAAATTTTAAAAGCTGAAATTGGTAATGGTTCGGGTGAGGTTGGTAAAGTATTAAATGAAAAATTAGAAATTGCATGCAATAATAATCAATCTATTAAAATCCTTGAAATTCAAAGAGAAGGCAAAAAAGTACAAAAAATAGAGGAGTTTGTATTGGGTTCTCAAATTAAAAAAGGAACTGTAATATCTAATGCCTAGATATCAAATACTTATAGAATATTCAGGAAGAAATTTTAGAGGATGGCAAATTCAAGAAAAAGGAAAAACTATTCAAGGATTAATTCAAGATAAAATTTCTAAACTTTTAAAAGAAAAGGTAATATTACAAGGATCAGGTAGAACAGATACCGGAGTACATGCAACTGGACAATCAGCACATTTTGATTGTAAAAATAAAATTTTGCAACTTGATAAATTTCAAAAATCGATCAATCATTTTCTTAATAAAGAAGGTGTGGTTATACTCAAAATAAAAAAAAGAAATTATAATTTTCATGCGAGATTTTCTGCAAAAATGAGAATATATAGGTATGTAATTATAAATCGACCAAGTAATCCGATTTTAGAAAAAAACAAAGTTTGGCATATTATAAAACAACTTGATTTAAACTTGATGAAAAAAGGGGCTAAAAAATTAGTTGGGACTAAAGATTTTTCAACTTTCAGAGCTTCTAGTTGTAGAGCAAAAAGTCCAGTAAAAACTTTAAAAATGGCAAAGATTAAATCTTTTAAAAGTAGAATTGAAATAGAATTTAGATCACAATCATTTTTACAAAGACAAGTTAGATCGATGGTTGGATGCTTAAAATATCTTGGTGAAAAAAAATGGTCATTAAAAAAGTTTGAAAGTGTTATAAAATCAAAGAACAGGTCAATGTGTGCCCCACCAGCACCGCCAGAAGGCCTATATTTAACTAGAGTTATTTATTAATTTTTTTTTATTACCCATGGCAAATTTTTTATTTATTCTCCATCTAGATTCTTCTCTCACGATATAACCACAACAATTTTTTGAACCACATTTACATGGAAATTGTTTGTAATCTTTATCAAAACCAAAACCATAATCACATGTAAACTCTTCACCTTTTTTGATATCTTTTATTGCAGTTATCCATATTTTAAGACCTTTGCCATCATATTGAGAGTTAGGATCACAACTGTGGTTTATTAATCCTGCAGTATTCCATGGAAAATCACCGTCAAGAGTATATCTTTTATTTAAAGTAAATAAATAAATTGGTTTACCGTTATCGTACTTATCAGACTCATCTACTTGTTTATTTGTAATTACTTTTCCAATATAATTTATAATCTTTGTTCCTTCTTTAATGTCTTTAGTGGCATAAAGACCACGACCTTTATTATCAATTTTAGATTTTTTAATTCTGTATAATTTCATGAGGGGTATTTATATTGTATTAGGTGTTTATCAATTGAATTCTATTAATGCATCAACGTGTCTCTTAGTACTATCTTTAAGTGCTTCTAAATCATACCCACCTTCTAGAATAGAAACAACTTTACCATTACAAAATTTTTTTGATGTTTCTAAAATTCTCTTTGTGATGATATAAAAATCTTCTGTTTCAAGTTTGAATTGGGCAAGGGGATCTTTGACATGAGAGTCAAATCCAGCACTTATAAGTACAAATTCAGGCTTAAATCCTTCTAATCTTTTTAAAGCAAATTCAAAAGCATTTAAATATTCCTCTGAATTTGTGCCTGCTGGCAAAGGTATATTATAAATATTGTTAAATTTACCCTTTTCTTGTTCAGATCCTGATCCAGGATAATAAGGGTATTGATGAGTAGATATGAATAGAACATTCTCATTTTCATAAAAAATGTCTTGTGTGCCGTTACCATGATGAACATCAAAATCAATAATAGCAATTTTTTTATATTTGTATTTGTTTAATAAATATTTTGCTCCGATTGCAACATTATTTAAAATGCAGAAACCAGCTGCTTTATTCTGATTACAATGATGGCCTGGTGGGCGTACGCTTGCAAAAGCATTTTTAAATTCTTTATTTTGAACACCATCAATAGCTGCTATGATTGAACCAGCTGCATCAAATGTAGCCTCCTTACTTCCTGGTGAAATAATAGTATCTCCGTCTAATGAAGAAAAACCTTTGGTGGGAAAAGAACTTTTAACTAAATCAACATATTTTGCATCATGAGTGCTTTTAATAATTTCATCTGAAATTATTGATGGTTTTTTCCATAAAATACTTGGGTTATTTAATTTTTTAAAATTTTCATTAATAACAGTTACTCTAGCTATTTGTTCGGGATGCCCAGGACCTGTGTCATGATTTTGATGTGTTGTAGAAGTTATTAAGCCAGTTTTCACTTAAAATAATTTTGTAAAATATTTTGATAAATCTTTGTTAAATTTTTTAAATCTTTCAAAGATACTGCTTCATCAACTTTGTGCATAGTTTTTCCAACTAAACCAAATTCTAGACCAGGTGATATAGCTTTTATAAATCTTAAGTCCGAAGTCCCACCTGTAGTAGATAATTTTGGTTTTATTTTGGTAATTTTTTTTATGATATTTTGTATCATATAAGTTGTTTTACTTGGCTTAGTCAAAAAAGCTTCACCAGATACCCGATAATCAATTTTGAATTTTGATTTATATTTTTTATTATTTTTTATAAAAATTTTATTAAGCTTTTTTTTTATAGAATTTGAGGAATGTTTGTTATTAAATCTAATGTTAAATATTGCCTCAGCTGTAGCAGGAATGACATTGTCTGCTGTATTATTTATATTTATTTTTGTAACTTCCAAGTTCGTTGGCTGAAAATCTTTTGTCCCTTTATCAAATTTAATTTCTTTTAATTCATTTAAAATTTTGACAATAATGGTTGAAGGATTATTTGCTCTATGAGGGTATGCAACGTGACCCTGCAAACCAAATATAGTTAATTTTCCTGTTAAACTCCCCCTACGTCCTATTTTTATCATTTCTCCTAATCTATTTGGATTTGTTGGCTCACCTACTAAACAGAAATTAATTTTTTCCTTTTTCCTTTTTAAATATTCTACTACTTTTTTTGTACCATTAACTGCCTCACCTTCTTCGTCTCCAGTAATCAATAAACTAATTGATCCATCAAATTTTTTATTTTGTGATAAAAAAACACTTACAGCAGAGACAAAAGCTGCAATAGAACTTTTCATATCATTTGCCCCTCTTCCAATTAAATGACCTTTTTTTACAGATGGTCTAAATGGATTTATTGTCCAATCTTTTATATTACCTGGGGGCACAACATCGAGGTGACCTGCATAACAAAAATTTGGACCTTTTATTCCTAACCTTGCATATAAATTCTTAACTGGTTTAAAACCTTTTTCTTTAAATTCTAGTATTTTTATTTTGAAACCAAGTTTTTTTAATTTTTTTTCTAAAAATTTCATCACTCCAGCGTCTTCTGGAGTTACAGTTGGAAACCTGATTAGCTCTTTAGCTAATAGTAATTCATTAATTTTTTGCATGTTTAATCTCTTAAAAGATCATTAATTGATGTCTTTGATCTAGTTTTTTCGTCTACTTGCTTAATTATTACTGCACAGCTTAGTGATGGAGCAGATGGATTTTTTTTATCAGGGAGAGAACCCGGTACAACTACTGAGTATGGAGGAATTTTTCCATACGTGATCTCACCAGTTGTTCTATTTACTATTTTTGTAGATTGAGTAATCAGCATTCCCATGCTTAACACAGAACCTTCTCCAACTATAACTCCTTCTACTACTTCAGACATTGCTCCTAAAAATACATTATCCTCTATTATTGTAGGTAATGCTTGAGCAGGTTCCAGTACTCCTCCAACTCCTGAACCTGCAGATATATGGCAATTCTCTCCAATCTGGCAACAACTACCAGCACGGCTAAATGTATCCATCATCGTTTTAGCCCCAATGTAAGAACCAATGTTTACATAACATGGCATAAGGACAGCATCTTTTCCTACGAATGATCCCTTTCTAACAGGCGAGTTTGGAACCATCCTAAAACCAGCTCTCTCATGATCCTCTTTTGTCCAGCCAGCTGTTTTTCCTTTTAACAAATGTGCTTTATCATACCAACTGGAGTAGGGTCCGTTTAAGTTTTCCATTGGATAAATTCTAAAACTTAGCATAATTGCTTTCTTTAGGTGCTGATGAGTTATCCATTCTCCATTTATTTTTTCAGCAACTCTTGATTTACCACTATCCAAGTCATTTATTACTTGATTGATTGCATCCTTTAAAGACTTATTCGAATTTGAATTTACTTGGTCTTTGTTTTCCCAAGCATCATTTATAATTTTTTCTAAAGACATAATTTACTGACTTTTTAATAACCTTATTTCCTTAAGAAATAAAGACAGATTTTCAATTTTGTGTGAAATAAAATCTTTATCTGCATCCATCTTTCCAAAATGTTCGTCATTAATTAACCAAACAGTCGTACAGCCTCGTTTGTACCCAATGCTAAGATTCTTCGCAATATCTTCTATGTAGACTGTTTCTTTTGGATTAATACCAAATTTTTTGACCATAAGATCAAAAGTTTTTGCCTCAGGTTTAGGCACATAACCTGCGTCTTCTATATCAAATACTTTATCACGACCAAATAAGTCATATATTCCAAGGTGGGTTAAAATATTTTCTGCATGTTCTGCACTTCCATTGGTAAAAATAAATTTTTCCATGTCTAATTGTTCTAGTTCTCTTCTCATAACCAGATCTTCTTTCATAAATGAAAGATCGATTGTATGAACATATTTTAAAAATTCTTGGGGTGGTATATTATGGTGGATCATAAGACCATTTAAACTTGTGTTGTATTTATAAAAATAATTGGTTTGAAGTTCTTTTGCTGCATCGGTATCTATTTTAAGCCTCTCTGAAATAAATTGAGTCATTCTTTTTGATACTTGGCCAAATACCTTTTCTAAGGAATAATTGTTGTGTTTTCCATAACAAACTCCATCTAGATCAAGTAATAGATATTTTTTTTCCTTAAGGTTCATAATCTTATAAGCGTTCCTGATCCTTTATCTGAAAGTAATTCAAATAAGATTGAATGGTTTAGACGTCCATCAATAATACAAACTCCTTTAACACCATTACTTGCAACATCTAAACAGTTCTTAATTTTTGGAATCATACCACCACTAATTGTTTCATTTTTTATTAACTCATTAATTCTGTTAGTATTGATTTCAGATATTAATTTTTTATCATAATCTAATACACCCTCAACATCACTCATTATAATTAATCTTCTAGCATTTAGTTTTTTTGCAATAGCACCCGCAGCTGTATCAGCATTGATATTGAAAACTTGACTATCTTTATCTAACCCTAGAGGAGCTATTACAGGAACTTTTTTTTTACTCACTATTTGTTCAATGATTGACTTATTTATTTCTTTTGGAGAACCAACAAAACCTAGATTTTGATTTTCTTGCTCAACAAGCAAAATATTATTTTGTTTATTTGTTATACCTTGACCCTCACAACCATTTTTTTTCAAAGCCTCTGTTATTTCTTTATTAAATTCATTTAAAACCCCCTCAACAATACTTATAGATTTTTCATCTGTAACCCTTAATCCATTGATAAAATTACTTTTAATTCCAGCTTCATTTAGTTTATTTGAAATTCTTTTACCTCCACCATGAATTATGACAGGTATGAATCCCAATTTATTAAGTATTGAAATATCTTTAATAAAATTATCAAATAAAGTTTGATCAACTAAAACACTACCACCACATTTAATAACAATGTATTCATCATTATATTTTTCAAGATAGTTTTTTACTTCCTCAAAAGAGGGTCCTTCTAATGGTAAAATTTTTTTAATTTCTGCCTCTGTAATCTTTGACATTAAGTTACAGTTTTAACTGTTGTTCTTTTCATGATTACAACTTGCTGTGCCATTGTTAATATATTATTTACAGTCCAATAGAGAACAAGACCACTTGGGAATGGTGCAAGAATAACAGTTAAGAACAACGGGAAAAACATAAATATCTTTGCCTGCATTGGATCTGTTGGAGCTGGGTTTAGCTTTTGTTGCACATACATAGATATGCCCATTAATATTGGGAGCGCTCCGATAACCAAAAAAGAAGGTACATCATATGGCAATAGACCGAACAAGTTAAAAATTGAGGTCGGGTCTCGTTCTGAAAGGTCTTTTAAATATCCATAAAATGGCATTTGTCTCATTTCGATAGTGACAAACAAAACTTTGTATAAACTAAAAAAGATAAAAATCTGGGGGATTATGGGCAAGCAACCAGACATAGGATTAACACCCTCTTTTTTATATAAAGACATCATTGACTGTTGCAATTTCATTTTGTCATCTTTGTGTAGCTCTTTAAGTCTTACCATCTCAGGCTGCAAAGCTTTCATTTTAGCCATGCTTTTAAAAGAATAATTTGCCAATGGAAACACTGCTAATCTAATACAAACAGTTACAGCAATAATGGCCAAACCATAATTGCCAAACATTTTAAAGAAATAATCTAATGCATACCACATAGGTTTTGTTAAAAAATATAGGAATCCCCAGTCAATCACTAAATCAAATTTATCAATATTTAAAGATTCAGCATAACCATCTATTGCCCTAACCCTTTTTGCACCTACAATTGCCTGAAATTTATTTTCAATAAAACTATTTTGATTTAATTCTTGCGGATCTGTAGTAATAAAATTTATTCTAAATTTGTTTTTATAATCAAATGTAGTTTTAAATTCCTTATTTTTTGGTGGAATAATAGAAGCGATAAAGTACTTATCACTAATGCCCAACCATCCTTTTAGTGCTGTTTTTGAAAATTTTTTATCTTGTATATCATCATAATCTTCTTCAATTAACTCATCATCCAGCGTAGCAATTGGACCTTCATGTAATATAAAAAAATTCATCAAGTCCTCTGGAATTTTATTCCTTATTATTTGGCCATAAGAATAAAAGTCATATTTTTTATCTGTAGAATTGATTACTTTTTGTTTTATTGTGAATAAAAATTTATCATCTAATGAAATTTCCTTTTCAAAAGTAATACCTTGATTATTTGACCAAGATAATTTTATTGGGGATTGGTCAGTTAACTTGTTATTTCCAATAACTGTCCAAATTGAATTTGAGTCTGGAATATCAATATTTTTATCAGTCGTAACAAACCCACTCTCAATAAAATAACCATCTTCAACATTTCTTGGACTTAACAAACTAATTTTTTCCTCATTTTCAAGACTGACCTTATAATCTTTAAATGTTAAATCATCTATTACTGCACCTTTTAGAGATATTGTTCCAATGATACTTTGATTTTCAAACTGAACTCTTTTGCTTTCTTTTAATGCATCATCTCTTGAGACTTGAACCAAAGTTTCTTTTTCATCTAAAGTTGGTGTATCAGCACTTTGTTCAATTTTATTTTTTTCTACTAAATTTTGTTTAGTTGTTGATTGTTCGGGTACAAAAAACAAAGAGTACAAAACAATTACAGCTGAAGATAACGCGATAGCAGCTATGACATTTTTAGAATCCAAGGTTATACCACATCCTTTCTTTCCACTGGATCATGTCCACCATGACCAAACCAAGGATTACATCTTACAATTCTTGATACTGATTTAAAAATTGCTTTAACAAAATTATGTTTTTCAAAACATTCTAAACAGTAGCTACTACAAGATGGTTCAAATTTGCATGAATTGTAAAAGAATGGACTTAAAAAAAATTTATACAACTTGATAGGAATGATAAAAATTTGATTAATTATTTTCATTATTTAATTCTTTCAAATTCTTGAAATAGAGTTTCCTTAATATTATTAAAATCACTATTTAGCATAGTTGGCTTAGCAATAACAAGATATGAATAGGACAATTTTATTGATATTCTTTTAATTGCATCATTCATAATGTTTCTTAGACGTCTTTTTATTTTATTCCTTTTGACAGCATTTCCTAATTTCTTTTTTGTAACAAATGAAATATTCAATATACTTTTATTTTTATCAGTTAAATTTCCAAAAAAAATTGTAACATATTTATTAGATATCTTTTTCTTTTTGAGTAAGTTCTTAAAATCTTCATTTTTGGAAAGAGCAAGTATTTTGCTTTTCATTTGATCAACCAGATACTGTTAAAGACTTTCTTCCTCTTGCACGTCTTCTAGCTAAAAGTTTTTTTCCGCCTTTTGTTTTCATTTTTGACCTAAAACCATGTTTTCTAGCTCTCTTAATTTTAGATGGTTGATATGTTCTTTTCATAAATGTGGTTAAATTTTAATTAAAATTTCGCTCTTTATAGTAATTAAATATATAAATAGCAAATAGAAGATTTTATAAATACGATATTTAATAATGGAAAAAGCTAAAAAAATTAAATTATTTATAGGTTTATCATACTTAATTTTATTAGGTTTATTTTTATTTTTCTTTTTTTCTAAATTTAGTCTTCAAGACTTCTCTTATGACTTCATCAAAGAAAATCGATTGTATTTTCTCGAACTTAAAAATTCCAACTTATTTTTAATATTAATAATTTTTTTAGCATTCACAATATTATGGGTTTTTCCGTTATTAGGATTTGGCTCCCCAATAGCCCTGATTGGCGGTTTTATTTTCGGAAAATGGATTGGTACTCTTGTAGTTGTCTTAGGATTAAGTATTGGTGCAACTTTTTTGTATTTGTTTGGTAATTATTTTTTAAAAGAAATAATACGTGAGAAATTTTTAAATAGATTTCAAAATCTCGAAATTAAATTTAAAAATTCAGAGTTTTTATACTTATTAGTATATCGTTTTATCGGGGGTATTCCTTGGCAACTAAGCTGTCTTTTACCCACAATTTTTAATGTGAAAACAAATAATTTTTTCTTTGCAACTTTAATTGGAATTATTCCTCAAATCTTTTTGACAGTTTCAATTGGAAGTGGACTAGAAAAGATTATTAATCAAAATTTAGAAGTACCCACAATTGTCGATATAATTTTTTTTCCAGAAATTTATGTACCAATCTTAGCTTTTTTTGGTTTAGTTCTGATTACAATTTTTTTAAGAAGACTTTTTTATAGAGAATAGAGAATAATGGTGCTCCCACCCTGTACTGACCAGGGAACTAGTCCTTACCAAGGACTTGTTATTGCCATTTAACTACAGGAGCAAATATTAAAAATTGTATTTTAAGGATAATAAAGCATTTTTCACAAATTATTGCCTTAATTTTTTAATAAATTTGTTCTATAAATCATTAAAGGTTTTTTATGGGAATTCATTATACATACGCGTCTACTAAATCTGCAAAGCTTATGGAAAAGCAAGCTAAAAGAGAGAAAAAGCTTGCTGAAAAAAAAGCTAAGCGTTTAGCTAAAGAAGGTCCAAAAAAAGATGAGAGCAAAACACAAGCGTTAGATCCTAATAAACCTTTGGATTTAAATTTTTTAACAGATCCAAATGAAAAATAAAAAATTATGGTCGATAAGATTAAAGCTAGAAAAGCTAGAGAAGCTTTAGCATTAAGATCAAATCTAAAAAAAAGAAAAATATTCCAAAAAAAAAATAAAAAAAAAAATGATACTAAGTGATAAACAAATTAAAAAACTTTCTGTAGAGGAAGAAATGATTAGCCCATTTGTTGGAGAGAATGTGTCAAATGGTATTAGTCACGGTCTTGACAGTTTTGGATATACATTAAGATGTGGTTCTGAATTTAAAATATTTACTAATATTAAAGGTGCTACTGCTGATCCAAAAAATTTTAGTGAGGATAATTTTATTACAGTAAAAGATGAAGAATCAATTTTAATTCCACCAAATTCCTTTGCGCTTGCTGCAAGTCTTGAATATTTTAAAATGCCAAGGAATGTTACTGGGTTAGTAACTGCAAAATCAACTTATGCAAGATGTGGTTTAGGTGTACCACCAACAGTGCTAGAAGCGGGCTGGAAAGGAATTTTGGTTTTAGAATTTTCAAACCACACAAGTAACAGTATTAGGCTGTATGCAAATAGTGGAGCTGCACAAGTTCTTTTTTTTCAGGGAGATCAGCCAGAAGTGTCTTATGCTGATAGGGATGGACGTTATCAAAACCAAACAGGCATTACTTTAGCAAAACCCAAATAATTTATGGACAAATTTCTGATTAAAGGTCCAAGTATTTTAAAAGGTGAAGTTTCAATATCAGGTAGCAAAAATGCGGCACTCCCAATCCTTGCTTCAACTCTATTGTTTGACAAGCCAGTAACTATTCAAAATCTTCCAAGAGTAAGAGATATTGATACAATGATTAATCTTTTAAGGTCTTTAGGTTCTAAAATTGAATTCTTTGATAATAAAAAAAAAGTTAGAATATCTAAAACAAAAAAACAGAAACATTTTGCTTCATATTCGCTACTCAAAACTATGAGAGCAGGCATTTTAGTTCTTGGTCCTCTTGTTGCAAAATATCAAAAATCGATCACAAGCTTTCCAGGGGGTTGTGTTTTAAATGGTAATTCAGGTAGACCAATTAATTTACATTTAAATGCATTACAAAAACTTGGAATGAAATTTTCAATTCTTAATGGATACATTCATGCAAGTTCAAAAGGAAAATTAAAAGGAAAAACTATAAAATTTCCAAGTATTAGTGTTGGAGCTACACAACACCTTTTGATGTCATCCATATTATCTGTTGGAAAAACAATCCTCAAAGGCGTAGCAACAGAGCCAGAAGTTGTTGACTTAATTAATTTTTTGAATTTAGCGGGTGCAAATATAAAGTGGGTTGGAAAAAGAACATGTCAAATTATAGGAGTAAACTCATTAAAAGAAGTCAAATATACTGTTATGGGGGATAGAATAGAAACAGGTACTTTTTGTGTAGCTGCCACTTTAACTAAAGGAAATTTATTAATTAAAGGTTTTGATCCTAGACTAATTAAGACTGAATTAGATTTATTAAAAAAAACAGGAGCTAAAATTAAACTGTTCAAAGAAGGAATTCATATTAAAGGTCCTAAAAAAATAAAAAAAATAAATAACTTAGTTACAAAAGAATATGGAGGTTTTCCAACTGATCTAGCTCCTCAATTTATGGTT
>CABXTO010000021.1 GCA_902515195.1 uncultured Pelagibacteraceae bacterium | reverse complement strand
CTATTCCAAAAAAAAAACTTAAATATCTAATCTGTACACCAAACATTTAATTAAACTGAACTCAATCTAAAAATATTTTCAACAAAAGAAATTGAGTCTTTTTTAGCTAAGAAAACAACTTGATCATCCTTTTTAAAAATAAAATCTGATCTTGGAATTATTACTTTTTTATTTCTCAATACAGCACCTATTCTAATTTCTTCTGGAAAATTAGAATTTTTTAACTCTTTATTTATCAATTCAGAAGTTTCAATAATTTCCGCTTCTATAACTTCGTACTCACCGTTTGAAATCGTATAAGCATTTTCGATAGTTCCTTTGTGAACATGTTTTAAAATGCTTGATACTGTATTCATTCTAGGGTCTATAAGGTCATCAATTTTAAGAGAGGATTGAAGTAACGAGTAATTTGGTTTATTAATTAGGGCCATAGTCCTTTTGTCATCTATTTCTTTTTTATCTTTTGCAAATTTTTCAATAAGAACACTTACCATTAAATTATCTTCATCATCATTGGTTAAAGCTAAAACTGTTTCTGACTCGTCTAAATTGGCTTCAGTTAAAACTTCTTCGTCTAAACCATTCCCATTTATAACTATTGTGTCATTAAGTTCATTAGCTAAATATTCTGCACGATCTTTATTTTTTTCTACTATTTTTACTCTTACAGTTTCTAAGGTTTCTTCAATATTTTTTGCAAGATTATATCCAATATTTCCACCACCTATTATCAAAATTTTTTTTGAAATTTTTTCTTCATGACCAAACGCTTTAAGAGTTTCTGCCATTTGTGATGAATTAATGATCACATAAATTTTATCATCTTTTTTAACTGAATCTGTTTTTTTAGGGATAAAAAATTTTTCATCTCTATTTATACCAATTACATTTGCCTCAAGCTTTGGATATTTTTGAGTTAATTCATTAAATTTAATATTTATTGATTTACAATTATCCTTGATTAATATTTCTAACAATCTTATTTTGTTATCAGCAAATGGCACACTATCAAGCGCACCAGGAGCTTCTAATTTTCTTTGTATGGATTTTGCAATTTCAATTTCAGGAGAAATAATAACATCTATTGGTAAATTTTCTTTACTATAAACTCTTGTAAATCTTGGATTTAAATAATCTTGAGATCTTATCCTTGCAATTTTTTTGGGAATATTAAAAATAGAAAATGCTATTTGGCATATTAACATATTAATTTCATCATTTCTTGTAACTGCAATAATCATATCGGTCTCTGAAGCATTAGCTTTTTCTAGAATTGATGGATATGTCGCTTTTCCAACAATAGCTTTTACATCTAAACTATCGTTAATTTTTTGAATATCCTCACTTGATTGATCAATAACTGTTATCGAATGACCTTGTTCACTCAATAACTTTGCTATTGTGAAACCAACTCTTCCTGCACCACAAATGATTATATTCATTTTAGTTAAATTCTTTAATACCTAAACCTTTTAGCTTTCTGTGTAAGGCACTTCGCTCCATGCCGACAAAATTTGCTGTTTGTGAAATGTTTCCATTAAATTTTTTTAATTGAATAGTTAAATACTCTTTTTCAAACTTTTCTCTAGCCTCTTTTAATGGCACAGAAAGGCTATTTTCAGTGATTTTATCATTAAAATTATCTGTTTTTAACGATTCTTTAATAATCGATGATATTTTTTCTGATGATTCAGGTTGTAAGATTGCAATTCTTTCAATCAAATTTCTTAGCTCTCTTACATTTCCTTGCCAATTGTGATTTAAGATATAACTGTCATTCTTATCTATTTCTAAATTTTTGATATTATAATTTTCAGAAATTTTTTTAGAAAAATATTCAATCAATAACGGAATATCTGATACTCTTTCATTTAAAGATTTAACATTAATTTCAAATACATTTAATCTATGATATAAGTCCTCTCTAAAATTACCTACTTTTATTTCAGCTTTTAAATCTTTACTTGTAGAGCAAATCAGTCTTACATTTACATTAATATCTGTATTACCATTTAATCTTTTAAATTTTTGATCAGTCAAAACTCTTAATATTTTTGACTGAATATCTAAAGGAATTTCTGAAATTTGGTCTATTAACAAAGTTCCTTGATTTGATTTTTCTAATGCGCCATAAGAAATTGATCCATTATCTTTTTCTTCTCCAAATAGTTCTAATTCATATTTATTAGCATCAAGGAGAGCACCATTTAAAATTACAAAAGGTTTATCTTTTCTTTTTGATTTTTTATGTATTTTTCTTGCTATTAACTCTTTACCAGAACCAGATGGTCCATTAATTAAAACTCTACTTTCCGTAATTGAAATTTTATTTATCTGATCCTTAATTGTTAGTAAATTTTTACTATCACCGATCAGTTCATAAGAGTAAAATAATTTATTTTCATAGTCTTTATTTTGTGATTTAAGATTTAAATTTTCGACTGCTCTTTTTATAAAATTCAATAATCTTGTTTGATCAAAAGGTTTTTCTATAAATTCAAATGCACCATGTTTAAGTGAATTAACTGCCATTTCTATATTTGCATGACCAGTGATTATAATAACTGGTACATCTTTATTTTTAGATTTTATGTGAGACAATAATTCTATTCCGTCATTCTCACCTTTGTCTAATTTAACATCTAAAATTGCAACATCAGGTAATTTTTTATCTATTTCAGATAATGCTTGATTGAAATTAGCAGCTAATCTTGTTTTATAACCAGCATCAATTATTAATTCATTAAGAATATTTCTTATATCCGAGTTATCATCAACTATTAAAATTTCAACTGACATTTATTTTAAAATAAATTTCTACTTTTGCTCCATCAGGAATTGAATAAAAATTAAGTTCACCATTGTGATCATTTATAATCTTGTTTACGATTGATAATCCTAACCCAGTTCCATTTTTTTTAGTTGTAAAGTAAGGATTTAAAATTTCTTTAATTTTTCCTTTTATTTGATTAAAACCAATACCATTATCAACTATAATAAATTTAATATGGTCATTGTTTTGAATAATTTCAATTAAAATTTTCTTAGTTAAATTAGGGTTTTTTTCAAATTTTTGTTGAATACTTTCTATTGAATTTTTAATTAAATTAAAAAAAACTCTACTTATTTGTTCTTTGTCGCAATTAAATAAAATTTTATCATTATTTTTTTCAATTTGAATTTCTACAGATTTATCTATTTCAGATAATAATTTAATATTTTCTTGTAAAAGAATAATCAAATCATTATTTTTTAATATTGGCTTTGGCATTCTTGCAAAATCTGAAAACTCATTAACTAAATTTTCAATTTGTTTTATTTGATTATTTATGATTTTTAGATTTTCTTGAAAATTTTTTTGATCATCATTTGAAATTTGATTTAAATATTTATTTTTTATTCTATCTATTGTGAGTTGAATTGGTGTAAGAGGATTTTTTATTTCATGCGCAAGTTTTCTTGCGAGATTACCCCATGCTTCATGCCTTTCATTTATTATCAATTTTTCCTGCTGACTCTTTAATTGGTCTGTCATCAAATTAAAATTTCTGTTTAGAATTTCCATATCTTTATCTGTTTTAATTTCAGGGACTTTTATGGTCAAATCTCCTTTACCAATAGCTGACGAAGCTAAAATCAAGTTGTTAATTGATCTAAAAAATCTTGACGAAAACCTAATTGCAATTGTAATTGATATGAATAGTAGCAAAGATACAATTATTATATAAATAATTGCAAATGAAACTTTTATACCTGTACTTCTTTCCTCAACAGTATAATAAAAAGTAATAGCCTCTTGAGATTCTGAAAGATAATTTGAAATTTCCTTATCTAAAAATTTAATAATATATAAAAATCTATCATCAAATTTCTGTAATTTAATTATTGCAGCAGAAATATTTTCTGGAGCATTGATTATTTTTAATGGACGATCATCTTGTAGAACTAGGTTTAAAGCTTTATCAACAGGAGGTACATATTTAATATTTTCTTCTGAGGAATATAATAATTTTTTATTTTTATCAATAATGTGAATTTCATCAACATTTCTTATAATTTTTTGAGTTTTTAAAAATCTTAAATACTCATTTTTGTTTTCGCTTAGAAAATTTGCACTTTTGTTTAAGTCAAACGCAATTAAAATTATATCTGTCTCAACTTTATTTCTGACTTCTTCAACATAATTTTTAGCTAATTCATAAGAATTATTAACAACTGTTGTTACCTTTTTGTCAAAATATTTTTCCAAAGCGAATGAAAAAAGGAATAAAGAAAAGATGGATATTATTATTGAAGGAATTAAAGTAAAAAGAGAAAAATAAGTAATATATTTTTTATTTGATGATAGACCATCCTTATCTATGTCATTCTTAATTGTTTTTTTAATTTCGCTAAAAATAAAAAGAAATAACAAAAAAAGTAAAAAGATATTTAAAATTAATAAATATTGTAAATTATCTTGGTTTAACTCAATAAAACTTCGATCAATAAAGGTTAAAAATGTTAAAAAACCTAAAAATAGTGTGATAGTAGATAGGATAATTATGAATATATTTTTTTTCAAAAATTCAAACATGTTTTAGAATTATACCATTAAAATAAATGAACAACTATTTTGTAATATTAGCCGCTGGTAAAAGTAAGAGATTTCACAAAAAAAAGGCAAAACAATTATACATTTACAGAAATAAAGAACTTATTGATCACTCAATACAAAAATCATTAGATTCTAAGCTCTTTAAAAAGATTGTGATTGTAACTAACAATCTAAAACATTTAAAAAAAAAGAAATATTCTAAATCAGTAAGTTTAATCAGGGGTGGGAAAGAAAGATCTGATTCATCCCTTATAGCTATAAAATATCTTAAAAAATTTAAACCAAACAATGTCTTTATACATGATGCCGCAAGACCAAATTTTTCAATAAATCTATTAAAAAATATAGCTAATCATTTAAGTAAACATAAAGCTGTTGTTCCGATAATCTCATCTAAAGACTCAATAAAATATAAAATTAAAAGTCAGGTCTACAATCTGAATAAGGATAAATCCTTTTTAACTCAAACACCTCAAGCTTTTAAATTTAAAGAATTATATAATCTTGCAATAAAGGAAAAAACTAAAGTCAGTGATGAAGCAACGCTTTTTATAAATAATAATTATAAAATAAAATTCATACCTGGGGAAAACAAAAATAATAAAATTACATACTTAAGTGATATTGAAAACTCCAAAACTTACTTTGGTATAGGTTTTGATATTCATAGATTAATTAAGAAAAAAAAACTTTTTCTTGGTGGAATTAAAATACCTTTTCATTCAGGCTTAAAAGCTCATTCAGATGGTGATGTAATTTTACATGCTATTACTGATGCAATTTTAGGTGCTACTAATAAGAAGGATATTGGTACTTATTTTCCAAATATAAAAAAATTTAAAAATATAAGGTCTTCAAAAATGTTAAAACCAATTATCGATAATCTTTATAAGTTTAATTTTTCAATAAATAACCTTGATATAAATTTAATTTGTGAAAAACCCAAAGTTTCTAAATATCGAGAAAAAATTATTAACTCCATATCAAAGCTCACTACTTTAAATAAAAATCAAATTAACCTAAAAGGTAAAACTGTAGAAAAATTAGGATTAATAGGAAAAGAAAAAGCAATTGCTTGTGAAGTAATAGTTTCAATAACCAAATATGATTAAAGCTTTGAATACACTTTTTGTTACAATGTTTGGATTGGGGAAAATACCAAAAATTCCTGGTACTTTTGGATCTTTAGCAACAATAATTATACTTTATATTTTTTTTCATATATTAAATTTTTCTTCAAATGTAGTTTTAGTAGGTTTAATAATTATTTTTATTTTTTCATTTTCAGCAGTTGCTGCGCATATTAAAGATAATGAAAATAAAGATCCAAAAGAAGTAGTTATAGATGAGTTCATTGGTCAATCAATACCAATTTACCTTTATGAAATATCTCACGGGACAAATAAATTACCTGATGAAGCGATAATTTTTTATATTGTTTGTTTTGTTTTATTTAGATTTTTTGACATAGCAAAACCATTTCCTGTTAATTTTTTTGATAAAAACTTCAAAAATAGTTTTGGTGTCATCATGGATGATGTTTGTGCAGGATTTTATGTTGTTTTATCATTAATTTGTTTTATGGTTTTAAGTAGTTATTTAATCTAATGAAATCTTTAATCAAACTACTAACTAGAAAAAAATTGAAAATTTCTGTTGCAGAGTCTTGTACTGGAGGACTGTTAGCTAGCTCAATTACTTCTATCAGTGGTGCATCAAAAGTATTTAATTTAGGTCTTGTTACCTACTCAAATCAAGCAAAGATAAAAGTTTTGAAAGTAAATAAAAATATCATTAAAGAGAATGGTGCTGTTAGCCATGAGTGCTGTTTTGCAATGGTCAAAAATTTATCTAGAATATCTAAAGCTAATATAAATGTCTCAATAACTGGTATTGCTGGACCTAAAGGTGGCACTAAACAAAAGCCTGTTGGCCTAGTTTATATAGGAGTTAAAAGAGGTGCTAAAATACAAATAAATAAATGCTTATTTAAAAGTAAAAAAAGATCATCTATACAAAAAGCTACAGTTAAAAAAGCTTTAGATTTAATTCTTAAAATTACCAAATAACTCCTCAGCTCTTTTTTGAAAAGCATCAGCTATTTTTTCTAAACCAAATTGGAAAGAAACAACCATCAAAGAATTTAAAAATTTGTTTTTAATTTCAAAATCAATATCAAAAGTCACTTCTGTTATACCATTATTTTTGTAAATAAACTTCCAGTTGTTTGTTAAATGGTTTAATGGCCCCTCTATGTTTTTAACAAAAATAGAATCGTTTTTTTTATCAAAAGAAACATCACTTTTATATGTATCTTTAAATGGTCCCTTGCCAATTGTAAGATCGGCAATTATTTTTTGTAAATCACCTTCATTTTTATTTTCGTAAATTTTTGCATCATAACAAAAAGGAACAAACTGAGGATATTTTTCAATATCAAGGACAAGATTTATTAAATCTTTTTTTTGACATTCAATCAACCTCTTTACAGAAGCTTTTGGCATTAATTAAATTTTAATCTATTTTTTTGAAGTTTAGCAAAATCTTCGTCCGCATGATAAGAAGATCTGGTTAGAGGAGATGATGAAACCAAAAGAAAACCTTTTGATTTTGCAATAAGTTCTAATTCTTTAAATTCATTCGGATGATAATATCTTTCAAGAGGATGATGTTTTACAGATGGTTGAAGATATTGACCAATTGTAATAAAATCTACATTTGCAGATCTTAAATCATCCATAACTTGTAATATTTCATCATGTTCCTCTCCAAGACCAACCATTATTCCTGATTTAGTAAACACTTTTGTGTTATCTTTTTTTGCATTTTTAAGAAGTTCAAGTGATGCAAAATACCTAGCCCCTGGTCTAACTTTTAAATAAAGTCTCGGTACAGTTTCAATATTGTGATTAAATACATCTAAATCTGCTTCAAGTAATTTTTTATAGGAGTCTCCTTTTCTTAAAAAATCTGGTGTTAAAACCTCGATAGTAGTATCTGGATTTTTTTTTCTGGTAGTTTCGACTACTTTTTTAAAATGATTTGATCCGCCATCTGATAAATCATCTCTGTCAACAGAAGTAATCACTACATGTCTTAAATTTAATTTTTTAACTGCATTAGCTATCTTAATATCCTCAAATGGATCCAATTTTTCTGGTTTACCAGTTTTAACATCACAAAATGCACATGCTCTTGTACACGTGTCACCCATTATCATAAATGTAGCATGTCTTTTGCTCCAACACTCAGTTATATTTGGACAGTTAGCTTCTTGGCATACTGTCACGAGATTGTTATTGTTAACAACAGTTTTTGTAGTAAAAAATTCTTTACTATTAATTAATTTCGATCTTATCCAGTCTGGTTTCTTTTTAATTGGATTTATTGGATTTTTAACTTTTTCTGGATGTCTTGGTTTAATTTTTTGTGTCATTATTTTTAATTATATAAATTGTCTCATTTTTTTTTCCAAATAAAAATCTTTCTCTAATCAAAGTTTCAATATAATCAAGATCTAGATTGTCACTTAATAATGAATTCTTAAAATCCAAGTCTTTAATTCTATTTGATAATAAAAGTTCATTATTTGCTAGGTTTTTCAAAAGTTGTTTCTTTTCAAAGTAAGAAATAAGCCCTCTTTGACCTGACAAAAGATTAAAGAAAAAATATAAAATTAAGAATGTTGATATTATCAAAAAATAGTTTTTTTTTAATCTTTTAAGCATTAACGAATCTTATTCATTCTAGCTTTTTTTCCAAGCTCTTCTTCTATGCGTAATAACTGATTGTATTTAGCAACTCTTTCAGATCTAGCTAAAGATCCTGTTTTTATTTGATTTGAATTAGTGCCTACAGCTAAATCTGCAATAAACGTATCCTCACTTTCACCAGATCTATGAGAAATTATTGTTTTAAATCCAATAATTTGAGCAAATTTAATAACATCCAAAGTTTCTGAAACTGTGCCTATTTGATTAAGTTTAATTAAAATTGCATTAGATGATAGATTTAAAAAACCTTTTTTTAATCTCTCAAGATTGGTAACATAAAGATCATCACCTACTATTTGGACTTTATTAACTGATTTCATTAAATTATTCCACGATGTCCAATCGTTTTCAGCAAAAGGGTCCTCTATGGATTTAATTTTATACTTATTGATAATTTTTTTGTATTCTCTAATTGATTTTTCAACACTCACATAGTTTTTTGAATGAATAGAATATTTGTTATTTTTAAACAATTCATTAGCAGCTACATCTAAACAAATTGTAACATCACGACCATTTACAAAACCAGATTTTTTGATAGCCAAAACAATTAAGTCTAATGCTTGAGTGTTATTACTTATCATAGGTGCAAAACCTCCTTCATCACCAACAGAAGTAGATAAACCCTTTGTTTTAATAATCTTTTTTAAGTTGTTAATTACCAAAAAACAAATTCTCATTGCATCTGTAAAACTATTTGCTCGATCTGGTCTAATCATAAATTCTTGAATTCTCAAACCGTTATTTGCATGCGCTCCACCATTTATTATATTCATTAATGGATACGGTAATCTAAAATTATTTTTAACCAAAAAAGTTTTGTACAAAGGCAATTTTCTTATTTTAGCTGAAAGCTTTTTAACAGCCATTGAAACAGCTAAAATTGCATTAGCTCCTAGTTTGGTTTTTTGTCTTGTTCCATCTAAGTTGATCATAAGAGCATCTACTCTTTCTTGATTGTGTACGTTATGACCTTTGAGTTTTTTTGAAATTTTTGTATTAATTAAATTAATTGCACTTAAAACACTTTTGCCTAAATATCTTTTATTATTTTTATCTCTTTTTTCAAAAGCCTCATAGGTGCCAGTAGAAGCACCTGAGGGACATATGGCGCTTGCACTTATATTTTTTGTAAATACTTCCGCTTCAACAGTGGGATTTCCTCTGCTATCAAAAACTTGACGGGCTTTAACTTTTAAAATTTTACTCACTAATTTTTTATTAAATAATCAATATCTGTAAGTTGTTTTAATAAATTTTCTAACTTGTCTAACGGAACCATATTTGGACCGTCTGAAGGTGCGTTATCTGGATCTTGGTGAGTCTCAATAAAAACTCCAGCAACTCCTACTGCAACTGCCGCCCTTGCTAAATATTCAACGAATTCTCTTTGACCACCACTTTTCTCACCAAGCCCTCCAGGTTGTTGTACTGAATGTGTAGCGTCAAAAATAACTGGATAACCATTCTTTGCCATGATCGGTAATGATCTCATATCTGAAACTAGAGTGTTGTATCCAAAACTTGCGCCTCTTTCTGTGACCAATATATTTTTATTACCAGAGTCTGAAATTTTTTTTGTTACATTAACCATATCCCATGGAGCTAAGAATTGACCTTTTTTTACATTTATTATTTTATTAGTTTTAGCAGCAGCAATTAATAAATCTGTTTGTCTACAAAGAAAAGCTGGTATTTGAAGCACATCCACATGTTTACTTACGATAGTACACTGCTCTATGTTATGAATATCAGTTAAGATTGGTACTTTTAATTCTTTTTTAATTTTATCAAATATAGGCATTGATGTCTCTAGCCCTGCTCCTCTTTTACCCTTCAAGCTTGTCCTGTTGGCCTTATCAAAAGATGTTTTGTAGATGAAACCAACATTAAATTTATTTGTAATTTCTTGAATTTTTCCCGCCATATCCATAGCATGTTGCTCTGTTTCTAATTGGCACGGTCCAGCTATAATACAAATCTTATTATCATTTGAGATTTCTATTTTTCCACAATTAACTTTAATGCAACTCATTTATGATTTTTTGATGCTTTGATAAAAGAGGAGAATAAAGGATGCGGAGACAAAGGTCTAGATTTAAATTCAGGATGAAACTGAACTCCAATAAACCATGGGTGGTTTTTTAGCTCAATTATTTCAGGTAATTCACCATCTGGAGACAAGCCTGAAAATGTCATGCCATTCTTCTCAAATTTTTCTTTATAAGCTATATTAACCTCGTATCTATGACGGTGTCTCTCTTTAATAAGGTTCTTTTTATAAATTTTGCTAATCATTGAATTTTCTTTTAATTTTGCATGATAAGCACCTAATCTCATAGTCCCACCTAAGTCTTTATCAGTACCCTTAATTTTTTTTCCATCTTTTGTCCATTCATTTATCAAACCAATAATTGGTAATCCTTTCTTATCAAACTCACTTGATGTTGCCCTTTTTAAATTTAATTTATTTCTTGCAAATTCTATTATAGCCATCTGCATTCCATAACAAATACCAAGAAAAGGAATTTTATTAGTTCTCGCATACTTTATGGCTTCAATTTTTCCATCAGTTCCTCTTTTGCCAAAACCACCTGGAATTAAAATTCCAGAGATATTCTTAAGTTTTGATCTTATTTCATTTACTCTTAATTTTTCAGAGTCTATTCTTATTAAATTAACTTTAATATTATTTTCAATACCACCATGAGTAAGCGCTTCATCAAGAGATTTATAAGCATCTTTAAGTTCAACATACTTTCCAATAATCGCTATATTAACTTCTTTTTTAGTTTGTAAAATAATTTTTGTTATTTTTTTCCAAGGTTTTAAATTAACTGGCTTTTTAGATTTCAATTTAAAATAATTCAAAACTTGAATATCTAATTTTTCCTTAAAAAAACTTATTGGTGCTTCATAAATAGTTCTGACATCGACTGTTTCAATAACATTCTTAATATCAACATTGCAAAATAATGATATTTTTTTTCTATGCTCTAATGGTATAGGTCTTTCTGATCTGCAAATGATTATATCGGGTTGAATACCAATGCTTCTTAGTTCTTTTACAGAATGCTGAGTTGGCTTAGTTTTTATTTCATCAGAAGATTTAAGATAAGGAACTAGTGTCAGGTGAATAAATAGTGCATTCTTCTTTCCAATATCATTTGCAAATTGTCTTATAGCTTCTACAAAAGGTAAACTTTCTATATCGCCTACTATTCCACCAATTTCACAAATTACAAAATCTTCTTTAGAAGATTCGTTTTTTATAAATTCTTTAATACGGTCAGTAATATGGGGAATTACCTGAACTGTTTTACCAAGGTATTTTCCTTTACGTTCTTTTTTAAGAACATCATTGTAGATTTTACCAGTAGTAATATTGTCTGTTTTTTTTGCTGATACACCTGAAAATCTCTCATAGTGTCCTAGATCTAAATCTGTTTCTGCTCCATCATCTGTAACAAAAACTTCCCCATGTTGGAATGGACTCATTGTTCCTGGATCTACATTAAGGTAAGGATCTAATTTTCTTAATCGTACTTTATAACCTCTCGATTGAAGTAAATAAGCTAATGAAGCTGAAGATAAACCTTTTCCCAAAGATGAGACCACGCCGCCCGTGACAAATATAAATCGCGCCATGGAATTATCTTATAGCGAATAAAAAAGTAATTGGAAAGTATTAATTGTTATTTTCTGGAATAGCTGGCGTATCTTCAGTTTTTTCCTCAACTGTGTCTAAAACCGAAGATGTAGGAGCTAATTCTCCTCTGGAAACAATAGTAAGCCCTAAACTACAGATAATAAAAAGTGTTGCCACAAAAGCTGTAGCCTTTGTCATAAAATTACCTGCGGATCTTGAAAACATAAAATTTTCCTGCGAAACACCTATCCCCAGAGCACCACCTTCAGACTTCTGCATAAGGACAAG
>CABXTO010000020.1 GCA_902515195.1 uncultured Pelagibacteraceae bacterium | reverse complement strand
AAATTCAAATGATAAAGCACACAAGAGTGAATGTATTTGGGTAAATCAAATAAGAAATCAAGCTTCATTAGTTGATAAGGAAATTAATGGTAAAAAAATTATGGTTTATAATTTCTGCACAAATGATTTTGCGGGTGATATGTCGTTAAAAAAACATTGGTGGAATTCTAAAACTCCTTATGTTGGAAAGCACAAATTAGATAAAAGAATTGAAAAAAATTTAGAATTAGTTGAAAAATTTATAAAGATAGGGGTTCCAAGAAAACAAATTATTATATCAGGTCATTCATGCGGGGGTCTATTAACTCTAATGTTGTTATCAGCCTACCCCGAAAAAGTAGGAGGTGGCATATCATATATGCAAGCTTGTTTTGGTAAGCTTTCTAAAAGTTATAAAGTAAAAAAAGTGGGTCCTGAAAAGGCATTAGAAAAATTTGCTAAAAAATATCCAGGCCCTGCTCAATTAAGAGCAAAACAAATTAATAATATTAAACAATCTGATAATGTTCCTGTTTTAGCTTTCACTCACCCCAAGGATAAATGGGAAGGACTGTTATCTGACTGGTTAGAAGAAGTTCCAGGAGTTAAAAGAATTGTTATTTCTGAAGACTATAAAATTAAAGGAAAATCTTGTGTTGTAAAAGGAGATGACTGGCAAGAAAATGTTTCAGCTCGGAAAAATCCGGGTCATGAAATGAACCAAGGATTGTGTTTTCAATACTATAATCCAGAAATTCTCAATTTTATTGCCTCAAGATTAAAATGAAAATTGAAGGAAAAGAATATCGTACTATTTGGTTTGAAAATGATGTTGTAAAAATTATTGATCAAACAAAACTTCCACACCAATTTATTATAAAAGATCTTAAAACTGTTAAGGACTCAATAAATGCGATTAAGGTAATGGAAGTAAGAGGCGCACCTCTAATAGGGGCTACAGCAGCTTATGGAATGGTTTTAGCTATAATTGAAAATAACGACCAATCATTTTTAAAAAAATCTGCAGAAGATTTAATTAGTTCAAGACCAACAGCAATAAATTTAAAGTGGGCTATTGATAGATTGATGAATAAATTATCAGGTGTTAATAGTAATAAAATCTTAGAAATAGCCTTGAATGAAGCAAAAGATATATGTGAAGAGGATGTGAAATTTTGTGAAAACATAGGATTAAATGGACTAAAAATTATTGAAGAAATTTATAATAAAAAAAAAGATACAGTTAATATATTAACCCATTGTAATGCTGGATGGCTTGCAACAATTAATTGGGGAACTGCAACTTCTCCGATTTATCACGCACACAAAAAAGGCATACCAGTTCATGTTTGGGCTGATGAAACAAGACCAAGAAATCAAGGAGCAAATCTTACTTCTTATGAATTAAATGAAGAGGGAATTAAGAATACAATCATTGCAGATAACACTGGTGGAATTCTAATGCAAAGAGGAGAGGTTGATATGTGCATTGTTGGAACTGATAGAACTTTATCTAATGGAGATGTTTGTAATAAAGTTGGAACTTATCTTAAAGCATTAGCAGCTTATGATAATAAAATTCCTTTTTATGTAGCACTTCCAAGTTCGACAATTGACTGGGATATAAAAGATCATAAAGACATTCCTATAGAAGAAAGAAATTCAGAAGAATTATCCCATATTGAGGGTTTAGATGAAAAAGGAAAAATAAAAAAAGTACAAATTTATCCACAAAAAAGTAATGCTATGAATTTGGCTTTTGATGTTACGCCTGCAAAATACGTAACAGGATTAATTACTGAAAAAGGTGTGTGTGAAGCATCAGAAAAAGGACTAAAAGAATTATTCAAATGAAAAATTTAGATCAAAGAAATCAAATTATTAGATATTCGTTAAAATTAAATTCTACAAATCTTTCGCCTCTTAGGTCAGGTAATATATCAATGAGAGGAAGAGAAGATGACATAGAAGGATATTTAATTACTCCATCAGGAAAAAAATATGAAACGCTAAAACCTGAAGATATTGTTTTTATGGGTTTAAACGAGGAAGACAAAAAAGACTCAGGTAACAATCCTTCATCTGAGTGGAGATTTCACCGAGATATTTATGTTAATAAAAATGATGCTCAAGCGATTGTTCATGCTCATTCCCCACACGCTACAGCTGTATCTTCGCATGGAAAAACAATACCCCCATTTCACTATATGATAGCACTTGCAGGCGGGGAAGACATTAAATGTGCTGATTATGCTACTTTTGGAACAGAGGAACTTTCAAAAAATGTTATTAAAGCTCTTAAAGATAGGAGTGCATGTCTTATGTCTAATCACGGTCAGGTTGCTTTTGGAAAAAATTTAGAGGAGGCATTTGAGCTTGCACAAGAAGTAGAAAATATTTGTCATCAATACACTATTGCTTTAAAGTTAGGTCAACCTAAGATTCTTTCATTTAAAGAAATGAAAAAAGTTTTAGATAAGGCTAAGAATTATAAAAAAGGGTAAGATGATTAAAGTTGGGGAGCATATTACTTTAGATATTATAGGCACAACTAGGGAGTACGATCCTTCAGTCTATGAAAAGGTTATAAATAAAATTGCTAAAGCAGCAGATGTAACTATTTTAAATATTTCAAAATATAAGTTTGAGCCTCAAGGATTTACAATTTTAGCATTATTGGCTGAAAGCCATATAAGCTTTCATACCTTCCCTGAAAAAGGAATAATAAGTTTCGACTTTTTTACATGCGGGAAAATAAGCCCTTCAATAGCAATCGAAATTGTTAAGAATGAATTTGAACATAAGAGAATAGTTAAAAAAGAATTTAATAGAGATACCAGGTCTCTTTATCATGATATTTATAGTTCTCCAGGATTGCAAAAATCTTATGTTGTCAATGAAATTTTAGAAGATTTTAAATCAAAAGTAGGCCAACATATAGAAATTCTAGAATTGGAGCAGTTTGGAAAATCTTTGTTTATTGATGGAGAAATTCAAGTAGCAGCTTCTGATGAGCATCTTTATAGTTCAACTTTTGTAGGAGCAGGCTTAAAATTAAATAAAGATAATGAGAGAGCGGCAATTATTGGTGGTGGCGATGGTGGTGTAGCAAGAGAATGTATTTCAAAAAAATTTAATTTTATTGACTGGTATGAACTTGATCCTGAAGTAGTTGAAGTTTGTAATAAACATTTAGGAGATATTGGAAAAAAAGCTACTGAAAAAAATTCAGTTAAATGTGTTTGGGGTGATGCTTTTGAAAGCATAAAAACAGTTGGAGATGATACTTATGACCATATATTTGTTGATCTTAATGATGATCAATTTTGCATTGACTTAGCTGCAAAAAATATGGACTCTCTAGTAAGAATTCTAAAACCTAAAGGGGTGATCACAACTCAAGTTGGAAGCCAAGATAAAAAACCTCTCCAAGTTGAAAATTGGCTAAATGTATTTAACCATCACTTTGGAAATACCAATTTAACTAGAGTTTATATACCTAGTTTCGACTGTTCCTGGAACTTTTCATCATCAATAAATCACTAATTTTTTCTTTTTAAATTCTTTAATTTGTGAAATACTTCTACAAAATTATTAAAGGAGAAAATAATGAATATAATCAAAAAGACTATTTTTTCAGTTCTTGCTTCTTTATTAATCATCGGAAATGTTTATGCCGCTGATAAAATTAAGATTGGAACTGAAGGTGCGTATCCTCCGTGGAATTCAAAAGATGCCTCAGGTAAGTTAATTGGATTTGAAGTTGAATTAGCTTATACTCTTTGCAGATATATTGGTCAGCAATGTGTGGTTGTTGAACAAGACTGGGATGGAATGATACCAGCATTAATTATGAGAAAATTTGATGCGATCATGGCAGGAATGTCAATTACTGCTGAAAGACAAAAAGCAATCAACTTTTCACAAGGTTATGCTGATGAAGTTGCTTCGTTAGCAGTTATGAAAGGTTCTAGTTTAGAGGGTTTAGACACTCCAGCTGGAATTAATTTAACTAAACCTAATGCTGCTGCAAAAAAGGCTTTAAAAACTTTAACAGCTGCTTTAGCAGGAAAAACTGTTTGTGTTCAAACTGCTACAATTCATCAAAATTTTTTAGATTCAGGTGATGTTGGAAAAGTAAATGTAAGAACTTATAAAACCCAAGATGAAGTTAACTTAGATTTAGCATCTGGCAGATGTGATGCTGCATTAGCTGCTGCTGTTGCATTTAGTGATTATGCAGAAAAATCTGGTAAGCCTGTTGTATTAACAGGTCCAACTTTTTCAGGTGGTGCATTTGGAAACGGTGTTGGAGTTGGTATTAGAAAAGATGATACTGAACTTTTGAAAAAGTTTAACGCTGCAATTAATAAAGCTAGAAAAAACGGAGATATTAGTAGAATTGCTACTAAGTGGTTCGGTTTCGACGCTTCTATGTAATTAAATTTTAGATTTGGCGACTATAATGTATAGTCGCCAATCTGTATGGAACTTCTAACATTTGGAGATACTGGTTGGGGTGATGAACTATTATATGCAACCCTAATGACTATTGCTGTTGCTGTTACAGCAATGCTAATTGGTTTTATTTTTGCAGCAATTTTTACTCCACTTAAACTTTCAAAAAATAAATTTTTAAATTTATTAGCTAATTCTTACACTACAGTAATTAGAGGTGTTCCAGAATTATTAGTTATTTACCTTTTCTTTTTTGGAGGAAGTGGTGCAGTAATGTATGTTGCATCCATTTTTGGTTATAATGAATACATAGAAATAAATGCATTTGTTACAGGAGCTTTTGCAATAGGAATAATTTCGGGAGCTTATTCAACTGAAGTTTTTAGAGGAGCAGTTCAATCAATTGATAAAGGTCAGTTTGAAGCTGCCAATGTTTTGGGTTTAAGTAAATTTGGTAAATTTTTTAAAATTATACTTCCCCAAACATTAAGATTGGCCATACCTAATTTAAGTAATGTTTGGCAAATAACACTTAAAGATACATCTTTAATTTCTGTGACTGGTTTAGTCGAAATTATGAGGCAATCTTATATTGCAGCTGGATCTACAAGAGATCCGTTATTCTTTTATTCATTCGCTGCAGTTTTATACTTATTACTAACCTTTTTAAGCATGAAGTTAATCAACAGATTAGAAATTAAATATAGCAGGGGGTATTAATGGATTTTGAATTGATGATTAATAGTTTTCCAAAATTACTAAACGCTGCCATTATAACTTTAAAACTTTTGTCAGTTTCTTTAATTGTAGGTTTATTTATTGGACTTTTGTTTGCAATTCTTAGATTAAATAAAAATGTTTTTATTAATAAATTTGCATATGGATATTCATATGTATTCAGAGGAACTCCATTATTAGTACAAATATTTATTATTTATTTTGGTTTAGGACAAATTGAATATTTAAGATCAACATTTTTGTGGGTGATTTTAAAAGAACCTTATTGGTGTGCAATTATCGCTTTTGCTTTAAACACAGGGGCTTACACTTCAGAGATATTAAGATCAGCATTTCAAACAATTAAACCTGGTATAATTGAAGCTGGACAAAGCCTAGGTATATCTAGCAAGATTATTTTTTATAAAATACAAATTCCAATCGCTATAAGACAATCTTTACCAGCTTACGGTAATGAAATAATTTTAATGATGAAGGGTACTTCTTTGGCAAGCACTGTTACAATCATGGACTTAACAGGTGTTGCAAAATATATAATTTCAACAACTTTTAAACCTATCGAAGTATTTATTGTTGCTGGTGGTATTTATCTATTTATGACTTTTATTATCCATAATGTGATTAAATTTTTAGAAAAAAAATATAGCTTTAACTCATAAAATATAATGAATAAATTCATTTCAAAAATTATTGTTACTATATTTTTTATCTTATTTTTTGCAGCAGAGCTAAATGCCAGTGATATTTGTGAAAAAGAAGAGAAATATAGTCAGGCTTGGTATTACAATAATTGTGATGGAAATATTTTACAATCCACAGATCAAAAACCAATTAAGTCTCATTTAAAACAAAATCCAAATGTGGGATACCCTTATAATTCAGATGAAATACCATCTGATGCAAACCCTGATTATAAAATTCTGAAACATTATTTAAAGAAATCTATCAACCCAAATATGTGGGGAAAAAGAGGTATCTTTAAAATCAAAAAAACCAAAAATTTTAAAAAATTTGAATTTGATTTAAGGAAAGATGAAAATGTAATTGAGCAATTAAATAAAACAGCACTTTTAAGTTACCTAGAATACGTAGATGGAAAAATCGTTGTTGATGAAATAACACCTAAAGATAGATTTGGTAGAATTTTCAAAAATAAAACGAAACATCCTTCACACTCGATGGGTAAGTCAATAATTTCTTACATTGCTGGTCATGCAATTTGCAAAGGTTATATCAGTGGAATAAATCATAAGTTAAATGACTGGCCTATATTGGAAGAAACTCTTTTTTATAACCAACCATTAATCAATCCATTGAATATGGCTTCGGGAGATTATAAAATTATAAAATCTAAAGGTGGGGGTGAATTTATTAATTCAAATAGATGGGTTAATGACCCATCAATACAAAGCATTATGGAAAATGAATTTAAAGACTCAAAGCCTGCTAAGAGTAAATATAGCTACTCAAACGTAAACACAAATCTTGTTGGCAGTTACGTTTTATACAAAATGGGTCACAAAAAATTTAAAGAAATGTTAAATGAAATTTTTGTAGATAAAGTTGGAATAGAATATGACATGATTATTAAAAAGCAACGAAAGGCAAAATATAAAGAAACAACATTAACTTATGGTATGCATATTACCAGATATGATTTTTTAAGAATTGCAGTCGCAATGTTAGATGATTGGAACAATAATACATGTGAAGGTAAATATTTAAAATCTTTACATGAAAATAGGATAGATAAAGGGTTTAGACCAAAAGACAACACAAAGGGTATGTCAAACTCAAACCATTATGCTGGTCAGTTCCATGTAGGTATGTCAGGTAAAGGTGATGTACCCATTTTCATTATGAGTGGTCACGGTGGTCAAAACATTGCCATTGATTTTGAGAATAAAAAAATAACAGCAATTTTAGCAATTCATAGGAACTATGATTGGATGAAATTAGTTCACAGTAAATTTTAAAGAATTACAAGATCTAGTTTTTGTTTACCTAGTCTCTCATTACCATCTTTAGTTACCAAGTAAGTTTCACCTAAATTCATTGCCAATTGATTTTCTGAGTCCATTAAAATCATGTGCATAAAAAATATATTTCCAGGCTCAATTACATAGGGATTACCAGTATATAACATTGGCCAGTCCATCCAATTAGGAGAAAAAGTTGTGCCTAAAGAATAACCACATGCATTCATTCTTGCTTTATTAAAACCAAGTTCATCAAAGGTCTTTGCGTGAGCATCAAAAACTTCTCCAATTTTATTTCCTGGTTTAAGTTTATTTTCACAATTCTTTAATGCTGCAACACAAGCGTCATGCATTTTATGATGTTTAGGATCTGCTTTACCAATGGGAATAGTTCTGAACATTGCAGAGTGATAATGCCTGAAAGTTCCAGCCCATTCGACAGTTAATTGATCTTGGTTATTCAAAATTTGTTTTTCTGCTTGATAACGACAAAGTAGAGCATTTTTTCCTGAGCCAATTATGAATTCATTTGCAGGATAATCACCACCTCCCTCAAATATAACTCTATTCATTTCAGCTAATATTTTAGATTCACTAACACCAGCTTTTGCATGTTTCCAAACTTCATCCAATGCTTTATCTGCAAGCACTGCAGCTTTTTTTACATAAACAATTTCCTGTTCAGATTTAACAACTCTTAACTTTGTTATTAAATCTGATTTATCCTCCAAACTAGAATAATTTTCTAAAGATTTGTTAAGTCGAAGTGCATTACGTCCAGTTAAACCATAAGCTTCATATTCAACTCCTAATTTTTTTCCTTTAAGCTTTAATTCATCTAAAATAACTTTAAGATCATCAGTTGGGTTCGATCCATCTTTATCAACCCAAATTCTAATATCTTCTATGTTTGAAGTATTTTGAGCTTGTCTTAAATCAGGAGCTCTCGTTAGTAATATTGTATTTCCATTTTTATCCAAAATTAATGTTTGAAAAAAAACATATCCAAAAGTGTCGTATCCAGTTAACCAATACATAGATTCTTGTCTAAACATTAAAAGAGCATCAAGGTTTTGCTCTTGCATAGAATTTAATACTTTACTTTTTCTGTTTGAAAACTCTTTTTTTGAAAAATGAAGTGCCATTAGAATATCTTAATAATTATTTAATTATCATTCTAGCTGAGTGATCAACAAAATGCATAAAATTTATTTTTTTTGAAAAATATTCATCTGTAGCTTTTTTAGAACCTAACCAACTACCGTAATCATCAATAATTAAGATTCCACCATCTACAACTAAGGGATATAAGTATTCCAATTCTGTTTTAGTACTTTCATAAAAATCAGTATCAAGTCTTAAAATTGATATTTTCTTTGGCAAATTATCTGAAATTTTAAGTGTATTTTCTACTTTTCCTTTTACAAATTTAATATTATTTAGATTAAGATTCATTTCTGCGAAATTTTTTTTTACTTTTTCTAACGAACAGCTGGACCAATTATCTGTTTTTAAAAATTTTTTACTAGCAACAGTTCCATCAATTTTAATATCGTAAGATGTTGGACTTGTCATCCCTTCGAATGTATCATAAGCATAAATATTTCTTTTTAAATTATTTTGCTCTATTAACTTTTTAAGTATCATTATGTTTCCACCTGTATAAACTCCACACTCAACAAAGTCTCCTTCTATATTAAATTCATTTATGTATTCGAATGCTTTGATAAGTGAAAAAATTTTCATATCAGATGTCATGGTGTATTTGGAAAAGTTTTTTATCAATTCTTTATTAAAATTAGAAGTAGTCTCTAATTCATGATCAATCTTTTTTATAAATTTATATCCTGCATATCCTGCAAATTTTTTTATTAACTCTTTAAACATTAATATTTATTGTATTGTTTTATCTCTCTTATTTTTGAGCCTGAGTGGATATTAATCTCAAGTTTAGTTTTTGCACGATTATCATTCAAAAAATGGACATCCCTTGAAAGCTTAATAAATTTTTCTCCAAAATCTTTATCTTTTTCACATTGTCTTTTATCATCTTCAATAACCCAAAGCTTGGCATTTATCTCTTTTAGTGATTTATAAAGTTTGTTTAGATTATCATCAGATTTGACATTTTTTTCTAATTGATTCTTTAAGATAGAATGTTCGTTGTTAATAAATTTTAATTTTTCAGGATCTTTTATTTTTCCCTGCTTAATCTCTAAAATTGAAATTTTATCTAAAAGTTCTCCTATTGAAACTTCTACTATAATTTTATTCATAAAATTTAATACTGTGCTATCTTGTTATAAATATGTCTAATATTTTAATTATTAAACACGGTTCATTAGGAGATATAGCTCAAGCAAGTGGTGCAATTCAAGACATATCTGAAAACAATAAAAATGATCAAATATTTCTACTTACAACCAAACCTTACTTTGATTTATATAAGAAAAATCCTTTTATTCATGAAGTAATTTTGGATAAAAGATTACCCAGATATAATTTAATTTATTTATATTTTTTAATGAGAGAATTAAAAAAGCATAACTTCTCTAAAGTTTTTGATCTTCAAAATTCATCCAGAACTAATTTCTATAAAAACATTCTTTTTCCAAAAGCTGATAAAATTGTTTGGTCTAGTTCAATTACAACTTTACCATCAGATAAAGATAAAGAAGAATTTGATAAAATATCGGTACTTGAAAGATTTGATTATCAATTAAAAGAATCTGGTTTAAATACATCAAGCACTTTAAAACCTGACTTTAGTTGGGCATCTACAGATATTAGTGAAATAAAAAATTTTTATAAGCTTGATAAATATATTTTGTTATTTCCTTTTTGCTCTCCTCATTTAACAATTAAAAAATGGCCTTATTACAATGAACTTATTGAAAAAATTTATAATAAATATGGAGATGGTTATAAGATTGTAACAGTACCTGGTCCTGCGGAAATTAAAGATGCAAAAAATATAAATGCAATTGCAGTATTAGATAATGGAAGAGCGTTAGACATATCCCAATTAACTTCCTTGATTAAAGGAAGCTCCTTTGTGGTTGCTAATGATACTGGTCCTGCACACATAACAGCTCATACAAAAACCAAAGGACTTACATTATTCGGAAAACATACAACAGCCTATAAAGTAAGTATTGAAAGAGAAAATTTTAGAGCTATTGAAGTTAGTGATCTAAATAACTTAAGTGCTGAAAAAGTTTTTGAAAGATTAATTAATTTAATGTAAGTATTTTTTTATACTCCTCAATTGTTTTAGACCAATCAAATTTAGAAGATAATTCTTTTGCGTTTTTTCCAAGTTCTAGATATCTTTTATCTTTTATCATAAAATTAAGCGAAGAATAAATATCTTCAAGATTATTTCCATCACAAATCAAACCAGTTTTTTCATGTTGAATAGCATCAGACTCACCACCATCTTTTCCCCCTAAAGATGAAACACCATATTGTGCAGCTTCTATATAAGCAATTCCAAATCCCTCAATAGAAGTTTTATGAATAATTGAAGGCATTACAAAAATATTAGATTTAGCGACTAAAGAATTTTTTAAATCTTCACCAATATCTTTAAAAAACATAACCTGTGATCCTAAATCAAGTTCTTTGACTAATTCCTTTATATTATTTTCTTCTTCACCATGACCAATACAAATATAAACAATATCAGGATATATTTGTTTTAAATTTCTTAACGCCATTAAAACTTTTTCATGATTTTTTCTCTTATCAAATCTTGATACAGTAATTAATCGAGGTGTCTTTATCTTTAATAAATTTTCAACCTTATCTAAAGATTTTTTATTTAGCTCTTTAGCTGGATAAACTCCAGGATTTATGACTATTATTTTGTCCTCATCAATACCAATGCTGATAGCTAAGTTTTTAGTATTTTGAGAATTAGCAATTACTTTTTCGACATTGTTTAAAACTTTTACAATTTTTTTATTTTGAAAGCTTCCTTTAGGATGATTGATTTCTTTTCCATGAATTAAACAATATTTTTTCTTCACAGTTTTAATTAACTCTAAACTTTTCCAATGGTCAGCTATTATTCCCTGAACTTTCTTTTCTTTCAAAAATTCATTTATCAATTGAGCTTTTCTTATTTTTCTTAAAAACTTAATTCCTCCAATTCTTTCAATTGAAAAATTTACTTCTTTATCAAATTCTTTATGATTTTTTTGATAGTCAGCAAAAACTTTAATCATAAAGTTTTTAGACATTTCTTTAGACAGTCCCCACATTAAGCTTTGCATACCACCTAATTCAGGTGGGAAAGATCTTGTTGCGATTAAATACATTAATTATTTTTCCACTTAATACTACATCCAGCACTTGGAGTTTGTTGCTCTGGGCCTTTATCAGTCTCTGAAATTTGTTTCATTGCTTTAAATAAATCACTTTCTCCTTCTCTTACTGGTACTAAATTTTTAAGCTCTCTTAATCTTCCTCTATATTGAAGCTCCAATTCTTTATTATAACCAAAGAAATCTGGCGTACATACTGCATCATAAGTTCTAGCGATCTCTTGTGTTTGATCGACCAAATAAGGAAAATCAAATTGATTTTTTTTTGCAAATATAATCATGTTATCAAATGAGTCTTCAGGATAATTTTCAGCATCATTTGCACATATAGCAACCGAGTTAACACCTAGATCTTTTAATTTCTTACAATCTTCAACAATATCTTTCGTAACTGCTTTAACATAAGGACAATGGTTACAAATAAACATTATTAATGTTCCATTTTCACCTTTGATATCGTTTAAGGAAATTATCTTATTGTCAGTTGATTTGAGCTTAAAGTCGTGTGCCCTTTGGCCGAAATCACATATTGGAGTTTGTATAGGCATAATGTTATAATATATAAATTATGTTTTACGATTTAAAAGATAAAAAACCAAAAAACTCTGGCGAAAATTGGGTAGCACCTAATGCAACCATAATAGGTGATGTTACTTTAGAAAAAAATACAAGTATTTGGTTTAATGCAACCTTAAGAGGAGATATTGAAAATATTTACATAGGAGAGGGTTCAAACGTTCAAGACGGAAGTGTTCTTCACACAGATCCAGGTTGCCCTTTAAAAGTTGGTAAAGACGTAACAGTTGGACATTTAGTCATGCTTCATGGATGCACGATAGGGGACAACAGCT
>CABXTO010000019.1 GCA_902515195.1 uncultured Pelagibacteraceae bacterium | reverse complement strand
CCAACAGGTGGAGTAATAATTGGAAAAGACATAATCAAACAAGGATATAATAAAGGTAGAGGATCTTTTAAAATAAGGGGAGAAATTTCAATAGAAAGTTTAAAAAATGGAAGAGAAAGATTAGTAATTACTTCAATACCATATCAGGTAAATAAATCTGTATTGAATGAAAGAATAGCACAATTAGTTAGGGAAAAAAAAATTGAAGGTATAAGAGATATAAGAGACGAGTCAAATAGAGAAGGGATAAGAGTATCAATTGATTTAAGAAATGGAGTTGAACCAGAAACTGTAAAAAGACAACTATATAAAAACACTCAAATAGAAAGTTCTTTTGGTTTTAATACCTTAGCAATTGTTAATGGAAAACCTGAAACTTGTAATCTTAAAGATTTTTTAACAAATTTTTTAACATTTAGAGAAGATGTTGTAATAAAAAAAACAAAATATGATTTACAAAAAGCTGAGGACAGAGCTCATATATTAATAGGTTTATCAGTATCAGTAGAGAATTTAGATAAGATTATCAAAATTATAAGAAGCTCAAAAAACCCAGATGACGCAAAAAAATTAATTTTAAAAACAAAATGGAAAATTAATAAATCCCAAAAAATGATTTCTTTGTTAGAAAATAAAAGAATGAAGGGATTGTATTCACTTTCTGAACCACAAGTTCTAGCGATTCTTGAATTAAGATTACAGAAATTAACTGCTTTAGGAATAAATGAGATTGAAGTAGAAATAAAAAAATTAGCAGATTTAATAAAAAGATATAAAAGAATAATTTCTTCAAAAAAAGAATTATATAAAGTAATTAGTGATGAATTGAAAAGTATAAAAGAAAAATACTCAATCCCTAGAAGAACAAAAATTATTGATGCAGTCCTTAATTATGACATTGAAGAAACAATACAAAAACAATCTGTTTTAATCACTGTTACTTTACAGGGCTATATAAAAAGAGGTTCATTAAATAATGTAAAAACCCAAAAAAGAGGTGGTAAAGGAAAAACTGGCATGACAACCAGAAATGAAGACTCCGTTGTTCAAACACTATCAGTTAATACACATACTTCAGTTCTGTTCTTTTCAACAGAGGGCTTAGTTTACAGAATTAAAGCTTGGAAGATTCCAGAAGGATCATCTAGTTCTAAAGGTAAGTCATTATTTAATATTTTACCTCTTAAAAATCATCAATCAATAAGCTCTATTATGCCTTTTCCTGATGATGAGTCAGAGTTAAAAAATTATCAAATAGTTTTTGCAACATCACAAGGAAAAATTAGAAAGAATAGTCTTGAAGATTTTTCTTCAATAAATTCTTCAGGTAAAATTGCTATGAAACTTGACTCTAATGATAAAATTGTAGGTGTAAAAATATGCAAAGATGATCAAGATATTATCTTGAGTACAAAATTAGGTAAATGCATACGATTTGAGTCAAAAAAATTAAGAGTTTTTAAAGGAAGGTCATCAAAGGGTATAAAAGGTATAGTTTTAGCACCGAATGATCAAATAGTATCATTATCGATAATAGATAACGACAAAAAATTAAAAAATGGAAAATCTAAAGATGATAAATCTGAAGTTAAAGCTAAAGAGAAATTTATTTTATCTATAACAGAAAATGGATATGGTAAAAAAACTTCACACTTAGATTATAGAGTTACTAATAGAGGAGGAAAGGGAATTATAGGGATTATAAATTCACCAAGAAATGGAAATATTTCATCCTCTTTTCCAGTATTTGATGGTGATGAAATTTTGATTTCAACAAATAAAGGTAGAGTAATTAGAGTTGCTGTAAAAGAGATTAGAACAGCTGGTAGAAATACACAAGGCGTAAGAATATTCAAACTATCAGGTGAAGAAAAAGTTGTTTCAGCAGATAAAATTGATGATAACTTAGTTTAATGAATAAAGTAGCTATTTATCCAGGAACATTTGATCCAATAACATTTGGTCATATTGATGTGATTAAGAAAGGATTGAAAATATTTGGTAAGATAGTTGTAGCTGTATCTGATGTAGATAATAAAAATTATCTTTTTGACTCAGAAGAAAGGATTGAAATAGTAAAAAGGGCTCTATTCAAAGATTTAAGATTAAATAAAAAAAAAATAATAATAATTTCTTTTACTTCACTTACAACAGATCTATGTAAAAAATATAAGTCTAATATTATTTTACGAGGATTGAGAGCTGTATCAGATTTTGAATATGAATTTCAACTTGCAGGAATGAATAGAAAATTAAATAACAATATTGAAACATTATTTTTAATGTCCGATGTTGAAAATCAAATTATTTCATCAAAGTTTGTTAAAGAAATAATTAAATTAAAAGGTGATATCAAAAAATTTACAACAAAAAGTACAATCAAATTATTAAAAAAAAAATATGAATAAATTTTTAATTCGTTTGTTATTATTTTTTTTTGTAATAACCAATCAATCAATGTCAGAGGAGAATATAATGATTTTAAAATTAAAAGATGGAGATGTAAAAATTGAGTTATTTGAGGATGTTGCACCAAATCATGTTAAACGAATAAAAGAATTAGCGAATTCAGGAAAATATGACAATGTTGTGTTTCATAGGGTCATTGATGGATTTATGGCTCAAACAGGAGATGTAAAATTTGGAAATTCTAGCTCAACTGATTTTAATTTAGCTCGAGCAGGAATGGGTGGTTCCGATTTACCAGATTTGCAACAAGAATTTAATAATGTCCCTCATGAAAGAGGAACTTTATCAATGGCAAGATCTTCTGATCCAAATAGTGCTAATAGTCAATTTTTTATTTGTTTTAAGGCTGCACCTTTTTTAGATCGTCAATACACAGTTTTTGGAAAAGTTATTGATGGCATGGAAAATGTAGATAAGATAAAAAGAGGAGATGAAAATAACAATGGATCTGTAAAAGATCCAGACAAAATAATTTCTTTCAAATCTTTATAATTTTGAATGGCATTAAAAAAATTTGCCTTTAAAGTTTTGAAAACTGAAAAATATGCAAGGTTTGGTATAATTGAAACTCACCGTGGAAATATACAAACACCTGCATTCATGCCAGTAGGCACTCAAGCCACTGTAAAAGCCTGCACGATAGAAGATATAAAAAAAACTGGATCAGAAATAATTTTAGGTAATACTTATCATTTAATGATCCGTCCTGGAGTTGATAGAATTAAGAAGGCTGGTGGTTTACACAAATTTATGAATTGTGATTTACCTATATTAACTGACTCAGGTGGCTTTCAAGTGATGTCTTTATCTAAACTAAATAAAATAGATCCTGAAAAAGGTGCCATTTTTAATTCCCATGTTGATGGCAAAAAATTTTATTTAAGCCCTGAAGAGAGCATAAGAATACAATTAGGTCTTAACTCAGACATCGTTATGATTATGGATGAATGTCCAAAAAAAACAGATAATTATGAATTAATAAAAAAATCAATGAAATTATCTCTATATTGGTCTCAAAGATCAAAAAAAGCATTTGGAATTAATCCCCACAAAGCTATTTTTGGTATTATTCAAGGAGGTTTATTTAAAGATCTAAGACTTAATTCATTAAAAGAATTAATCAAAATTGGTTTTGATGGTTACGCGGTTGGAGGATTAGCAGTTGGAGAGTCTCAAAAGGAAATGTTTAATGTATTAGATAATATAAAAGACGATCTTCCAAAAAATAAACCACATTATTTAATGGGTGTTGGAACACCATCAGATATATTGGGTGCCGTTAAAAGAGGTATTGACATGTTTGACTGTGTATTACCAACTAGATCAGGTAGAACTGGTCTTGCTTTTACTTGGAACGGAAGAGTAAATATTAAGAACAACAAATTTAAAGACGATAATACTCCTTTAGATGAAAATTGTAAAAATCTAAATTTAAATAAATATTCTAAGAATTATTTAAATCATTTATTTAATACTAATGAAATTTTAGGCTCTATGATTTTAACGCTTCATAATATCAATTTTTATCAAGAATTAATGTCGACGATAAGAGATAATATTAAAAAAGGCACATTTAATGAGTTTCATGATAAATACATTGATAAGTTGTAATGTAGAAACTTTTTGTCTCATAAATTCTTATTTGAATTATTGAAATAATTATGTATACAAACATAAATTCATTGATTGAATGTGGGCCGTTAGCTCAGTTGGTAGAGCAATTCCCTTTTAACAAATCACACAACAAAAAAAACTGCGAATAACTCCATAAAACGACGATTTTTTGTTGGTAATTTTTGGTGTGCGGCAAGTGTACGGATTTGTGTTGTGTAAAACTCAACGTTTACGTTGTAAAATTCTGCAAATTTTTTTTACACAACGAGTTGAAAATTACAAACTATACTGTATATACAAACTCTTTGTGGGCCCTTAGCTCAGTTGGTAGAGCAATTCCCTTTTAAGGAATGGGTCGATGGTTCGAGTCCATCAGGGCTCACCACAATATTAATTAAATTTTTATTGGTGGGTAATTTAAAATTATTTGATTAGTCCATTCATTAATCTTTTTTATTCTATTATCGGCAGATGGATGTGTACTTAAAAACTCAGGTGTCGATTTACCTTTATTGTATTTTTTCATTCTTTCCCAAATTTTTGCTGTTTCTCTTATATCAAATCCAGATAAAGATGAAAAAATCATTCCCAAATAATCAGCTTCACTTTCTTGTTTTCTATTAAATGGATTCATCAATCCAAGTTGAGATAATAATCCTATTGTATTCATACCAGTAGTTCGGTTCACTTGAGATAATTTTCCTCCAGTAAAAATATCAATAAGTTGTGTTCCTGTATTTACGATCGCTCCACGACTAGCTCTTTCCACGGAATGTTTAGCTACTGCGTGAGCTATTTCATGTCCCATGACAGCTGCTAGTCCATCTTTATTTTTTGTTACATCTAGTATTCCAGTATAAATTGCAATTTTTCCTCCTGGCATACACCATGCATTTCTCACTTTCTTATTATCAATTAATATATACTCCCATTCAAAGTTTGCTGTTGGATCATTTAAATCAGATTTATAAAAATATTCACCAATTGAATTTTCCATGCTTTTACCAATATTTTTAATATCATTAAGAGTTTTTAGGTCACCACTCATTTTTTCTTTTTGTTTAATTTTTTCATAAATTTTAGCTGCTTGAGCATTTAATTTAGCTTCAGAAACAATTTTAAGCTGTTTTCTCTCTGTGATTGGTGCGGTAGAACATGAATTAAGTATAAATCCACAACAACTACAACCTACATATGACAAAAATTTTCTTCTATTCATTTTACTTCAACATTGATATTATAATAATTAATGAATCTAAATAATAAGATATTATTATTACTGTTTATAATAGCAATATCTTTTGTAATTTACTCAAGTTTTAATTAATTTCATGGAAAAAAGGAAAAAAAAAAGATCTTTAACTTTAATATTAAGAAATTACTTCATTACTGGGGTTGTTGTTCTAATACCCATAGGTTTTACTCTATATTTAAGTAAAATATTAATTGGAATATCCTCAAAAGCAATACCTCAATATTTAAATCCTAATAATTATTTACCTTTTTCAATACCAGGATTGGAGATATTTATTTCAATAATAATAATTACCTTAGTAGGTGGATTATCCTTATCATTTTTAGGTAAAAAAATTTTAGGACTAATTGATGAATTGTTTAAAAAAATTCCTTTCTTAAGAACTATTTATTCAGCAATATTGCAAATGACAGAATCTTTTTCCAACAAAGATAGTGAGAAAAAAAGTGTCGTTTTAATTGAATACCCAAGAAAAGGTGTTTGGGCAGTTGGTTTTGCTACAAAAGAAAATAAGGGCGAAATGGCAAAAAAAACTAACAAGAAGTTAATTAATGTATTTGTTCCAACAACTCCAAATCCAACAAGTGGTTTTCTATTAATGTTTCCAATTGATGAAGTTATTTATTTAGATATGAGTTTTGAGGAAGCCTCAAAATTTATAGTTTCTGCCGGAACATCTTCTAGTAAAACTTAGGCTATATCATTTATTATATCTGCTCTATCATAAAGTTTAATCAGAGCTTTAAATTTTCTTAAATCTTCTTTAGATTTTTCTATTCTTTTTATTTCTTTTTCAGCCATTAAAAAAAGATCATTATTGTGAATAGGATCAGCCAATTTAAAATTTTTAATTCCACTTTGTTTAAAACCAAGAATATCACCAAAACCTCTAATTTTCATATCTTCCTCAGAAATTTTAAAACCATCATTTGAGTTTTTAAGAATATTAATTCTTTTTTTTGCGTTTTCACTTAAGTTGGATTTAAATAAAAGTATACAAGCTGAATCTTTATTTCCACGACCAACACGACCTCTTAATTGATGTAATTGTGATAAACCAAATTTATTTGCATTTTCTATAATTATTACATTTGCGTTAGGAAAATCTATACCAACTTCAATTATTGTTGTTGATACAAGAATTTTAAATTCATTTCTAAGAAATCTATTTAAAATAATTTCTTTGTGATTAATGTCCGTTTTTCCATGAAGTAACGATACTTGATTTGGAAATAATTTATTAAGATATTCAAATTTTTTAACAGCTGATGCATGATTTAATTTTTTTGACTCTTCAATTAAAGGACATACCCAAAATATCTGGTTACCATTTTTAATTTCTTTTTTTATAAATCTTATCACATCATTAATTTTACTTTCCAATTTACTATAAGTTTTTATAGGTTTTCTATTTTTTGGTTTTTCAAAAATAATAGAAAGATCCATGTCACCATATACTGTCATTGTTAAAGTTCTTGGAATTGGAGTTGCTGTCATCAACAGGACATCACAATTATCTCCACCTTTGTCAGATAACTTTTTTCTTTGATTTACACCAAACTTGTGTTGTTCATCTATTATTATTAATCCAAGTTTTTTAAAAGTAATTTTTTTTTGAAATACCGCATGTGTTCCAAATAAAATATCAATTTTATTTAATGATAATTCTTTTTGAATTTTACGTTTTTTTTTATTGTCAGATTTACCTGAAATAAATTCAATTTTTATATTTTTTGGGAATATTTTTTTTGCTAATGAATAATGTTGCCTTGATAAAATTTCTGTTGGTGCCATTACTGCAACTTGAAAACCTGAATTGATAGTATTGTAAGCTGCTAATAATGACACAATAGTCTTTCCACTACCTACATCTCCTTGTAAAAGTCTAAACATTTTAGTTGATGAAGACAAATCGTTATTTATTTCTTCTAAAGTTTTAAATTGATCTTTTGTTAAAATAAAGCTCAAGCTATTGATCATTTCTTTTTGCTTTTTAAAGTTGATGATTTTATTTTTTTTTTTAATTTTTTTTATTTTTTTTCTAATCTCTGAATTGGCAAGAAATGTTGAAAAAATTTCATCATAAGCAAGTCTTTGATAAAAATTTTTTTTATATTTTCCAATATTTTCTGGTTTGTGTAGTTCTTTAACTGAGTCATTCCAACTTATATTATCAAAATTTTTCAATATATCTTTAGAGTGCCATTCATCTAAAATAGGAAGATTAATAATTATTTGATTAATGATCTTGTTATATACTTTTTCGGAAATACCATCTGTCAATGAATATGTGTTATGTTTTTGCTTTATTATAGAAGCATCTTCTGAAACATATTTTGGATTTGTAATTTGATATTTATCTCTAAATCTTCCAACTTTTCCACTAATAGTTATCTCCTTACCTAAAGGTAAAATCTTTTTTATATAACCTTCATAACTATTGAAAAAAACACAATCCAATTCACCAGTTTCATCATTACATAAAACCCTACTTGGTAAATTACGAATTCTTGGAAAGTTATATTTTTGTGGAATGATTGTTACAGTTTGATGTTCTTCAATTCTTAAATCTTTAATCTTAGTAGAAAGACTTCTATCTATAAAAGTTTTGGGTAATTTCCACAACAAATCAAAAATATTGTTTATTTTTTTCTTTTTTAAAAGACTCACAGTTTTTTTTCCAACACCTTTAAGGGTAGACAAATCTGATAATAGATAATTATAATTGCTTTTATTAACCATTAACAAATAATATATTAAAAATATGAAGATCAATATAGAACAATTAAAAAAAAAAATTATTTATCGATCTAGTTATCGAGGTACAAAAGAAATGGATAAACTTCTTAGTAAATTTACAAATGAATATATTGATAAATTAGAGCTTGATGATCTGATTGATTTGGAAAAATTACTAAATATTGATGATGATATTTTATATAATTTTTATAATGGAATAAATTCAAATGATTTTTTAGAGGATAATAAAATTAATTTACTTTTTAAAAACTTTAAATTTAATGAGTAATTTTAATGGCGGAGAGACTGGGATTCGAACCCAGGAAGGAGTTGCCCCCTTGCCGGTTTTCAAGACCGGTGCTTTCAACCGCTCAGCCATCTCTCCGTTTACATGCTTTTATAATTAAAAATATTTAATTCAACTATAAAATAGTCTAATTAACGTAGTTATTATTTATTTAAAAAATTTCTATGAAAAAAGATTTTAACAAAGGACTGCTATTAACATCATTAGGGTCTTTTTGGTGGGGTTTCATAGGTGTATTATATTTTGAATATGTTTCTTTCATAGGACATGTTGAATTAGTTGTTCATAGATGTTTGTGGACTGCAGTGATGTTAATTTTTACAACTACTTTTTTTTCAAAGTGGAAACTTTTTTTAGCTATAATTAGTGAAAAAAAAAAATTACTATATTTATTTTTATCTGGTTTTTTGATTTTTACAAATTGGGCTATTTGGATCTATGCTGTAGCTACTGAGAGAATTATTGATGCTAGTTTTGGTTACTTTATTATGCCAATTATTAGTGTTCTACTTGGATATATTTTTTTTAGAGAAAAACTAAATAAAAAAAGAATTTACTCAATAATTTTAGTCTTAATAGCAATTATTATATTAATCTTTTTTAATCTAAAGAGTTTACCGTGGGTTGGTCTTGTAGTTGCGTTAAGTTGGGCCTTTTATAATTTAGTTAGAAAAAAAATAAATGTAGATACAGATGTTGGTTTATTAATAGAAAGTTTATACATTTTCCCTTTCGCTATAATTGTTTTTTATTTTATAGTTAAAAATGGATTAAATGATTTTAACTTTTCAAATCCAGGATTTAGTCTTTTTTTGATTTTAGCAGGTCCCATGACAGTGATTCCCTTATTTCTGTATGTTAGAGGAGTTGAGTTGATTGGACTAGGTCCTACTGGAATGGTTTTCTATATTACACCAACATTACAGTTTATTTTAGGTTATTTTTATTATAATGAAGCGTTTTCTGTAATTAAATTTCTAAGTTTTATTATTATTTGGATTGCTGTAATTATATATCTTAAGGATCTTTATGAAACAAATTAATCATTTTTTTTTAATTTTAGTTTTATCTATCACTAATTTATTTGCTGATGATCAAATTGATTTTTTAGAATGGAAAAAAAATTTTAGAAAAATCGCCATAGAAAATGATGTATCTCCAAAAACATTTGATACAGTTATGCATCAAGTAAAATTTTTACCAAAAGTTATTGAATATGATAGGTATCAACCAGAATTTTATGAAGATACAAAAACTTATATATCTAAAAGATCATCTAAAAAAAAAGTAATTAAAGGAATTGATTTTTACAAAAATAATTCAAATCTAATAAATGATATCGAAAAAAAATATGATATTGAAAAAGAATTATTATTATCCCTAATGGGTATTGAGACAAATTATGGGACCTACGTTGGTAAAATGGATATACTATCATCTTTATCAACATTAAGCTTTGACCAAAGAAGGTCTCAGTTTTTTACAAATGAGCTTTTAATTTTATTAAAATTAATTGATCAAAAAATAATTGACTACAAAACTCTTTACGGATCATGGGCAGGAGCATTTGGTTTTTTTCAATTTATGCCTTCAACTATTAAAAATCATGCCATTGATTTTAATAATGATGATTTCATTGACTTAAAAAATCCTGTTGATGCTTATGCTTCAGCTGGCAATTATTTAAAAAATATGGGTTGGAAAAAAAATAACCATTGTTTTTACAAAATAAAACTTGATGAAAATATTTCAAAAAAATATTTAAATGTATCAGCAAAAAAATTAAAAAATAAAAGAAAACTAAGATATTTTAAAAAACACATCCTAAATTATGAAAATCTAAGTTTTATTGATGAGAATTTAAAAGTTGCAATAATAACTCCAGATAAAGATATTATTCCAAATTCAGAGACTTTAAAACCAGCCTACATAGTGTTTGATAACTATGAAATAATATTAAAATGGAATAGATCACTAAGGTTTGGTTTGGCTGTATGTACTCTAAAGAATAAAATTAAAAATGAACTATAGATTAATAATATTTTTAATATTAAGTTTCTTCCTTATTGGTTGTCAACAGACTTCAGATAAATCAAAAAAAATTGAAATTTTACCAATAAATAAATATTCTAATTCAGGATTTGCTCTTATTTATGATAACAATTTGACTAATTTAAAAAAATTAGATGATAGATCTCTTGATATTTATCACAAATCATTAAAAAAAAAATCGATAGTTAAAATTATTAATCCAGCTAACGGTAAATATTTAATCGCAAATGTAAAATCAAATAAAATGAAGTTTTCAAACTTTTATAATTCTGTATTAAGCTTGAGAATAGCTGAAGAATTAGAATTAAACTTTGATGAACCATTTATAAATTTGATTTTACTTTCAAAAAATTCTACTTTTGTTGCAAAGAAAGCCAAAATGTTTGAGGAAGAAAGATCTGTTGCTGAAAAAGCTCCAGTTGACGGTATTCAAATTAACGATTTAAATAATAAAAAACCTAAGAAAAAAATTGTTAAAAATAAAAAGTTTTTATATTCAATAAAGATAGCTGATTTTTATTACGAGGATACAGCCGTAACTATAATAAAACGAATTAAAAAAGAAACATCTTTAAATAATTTAAGAATTATTGAATTATCAAAATCAAAATATAGGGTATTAATAGGTCCTTTTAATGATATAAAAAGTCTAAAAGAATCTTTTGAAAAAATTGATTTTTTAAATTTTGAAAATTTGGAAATTTTAAAGAATGTTTAAAAAAGTTGTAATTATTTGTTTTATTAATTTATTCTATACTTCATTCTCAAATGGCAATATAGAAATTAATGCTCGAACAGCTATTTTACAAGATTTTTTATCAGGTGAAATTCTATATGAAAAAGAGCCTGATAGATCAATATATCCAGCCTCAATGACAAAAATTATGACAAGCATAATAGCTTTTGATTTGATTAAATCTGGGGATCTTTCTTTAGATGAAAAATTTATTATTTCAGAAAAAGCCTGGAGATTATCTACGTCAGGATATTCTTCAATGTTTGTAATGGTAGGAGACGAAGTTTCAGTTGAAAATTTACTAAGAGGAATAATAGTAGCTTCTGGAAATGATGCTTGTATTGCATTAGCTGAAGGTATTGCAGGGACAGAGGAAGAATTTGCTATTATGATGACTTCAAAAGCTAAAGAAATTGGTATGGAAAATACTAATTTTGCAAACTCCTCTGGAATAAATGATCCTGATAATTATTCTACTGTTAGAGATATAATGATAATGTCAAATTATCTTATTAAAGAACATCCAGACTATTATAAATGGTTTAGTGAGAAAGAATTTACTTGGGACAGAACTGGTGGAGATCCAATTACACAAGGAAATAGAAATCCACTATTGTATAAAAATATGGGTGCCGATGGAATTAAAACAGGCTATTTGGCAGTAGAAAGATATTCTTTAGCCTCATCTATCAAAAGAAAAGGAAGAAGATTAGTTGCTGTTGGAAGTGGATTTGAAACAAAAAATGCTAGATCTAGACAAAGTTCAAAATTATTAGTTTACGGTCTTACAAATTTTGATTTAATTGAAATTTCAAAAAAGGATGAACCTTTTGATAATATTGAAGTGTGGTTAGGCAAACAAAATAATGTAGACGTTTATACAAAAGAAGATATATACAAAACAATAAAGAAGGGACAAAAGAAAAAACTTAAAGCGAAGATTTCTTATAAGGGCCCAGTAGAAGCACCTATTCAAAAAGATCAAATATTAGCTAAATTGAAAATTATTTACGATGATGAACAAGTTGGTGAGTATGATTTATTAGCATTAAATGAAGTTAAAAAAGTAAATATTTTTTCTAGATTAATGAAGTCTCTGAATTATTTAATCTGGGGCGATGTATAAAAAACCTGTAATAGTATTTGAGGGTATAGAAGGTAGTGGAAAAAGTTTTCATATTTCAAAAGTATCAAATTACCTTAAAAAAAGAAGAATAGACCATCTAAAAATTAGAGAGCCAGGTGGTGGTTTCAATTCAGAAAAAATTAGAAGTTTGATTTTAAATAGTAAGTCTTCATTTAATAAAAATACTGATCTTCTTCTTTATCTTGCAGCCAGAAGTGAAAATATTGATTTACTCAAAAAGCATTATAAAAAAAAAATCATTCTAATCGACAGATTTATTGACTCGACAATTGCCTATCAGCACTATGGTTTAGGTGTAAATCTTAAATTAATAACTATGATTAACGATTATTTATTAAAAGATTTTAGGATAGATTTCACTTTTTTGAATATAGTCAATAAAGATAATATGATTAAAAGATTAAAATTAAGAAAATCTTTAAATCGTTATGATAAATTTAATTTTAACTTTTATC
>CABXTO010000018.1 GCA_902515195.1 uncultured Pelagibacteraceae bacterium | reverse complement strand
AAATAATTATATTAAATCAAAATTTAAATTACTTAAAAATCAATCAAAAAAAAATTTTGCATTTGTTAATATGGGTGATTACTTAATTAATAAACAACTTAATACAAATAAATTTGTTAGTAAAATAATTAAGGTTAATCCTAAAAAATCATTTCATTTTCTTAATAGTATCGATAATCAATATTTTACAACCGAAACAAATAAAGAAAATTTAGCTTTCGTTTTAGAAATGTCAAAAAAATTAAATCTTAAATACGATCTATTAAAAAAAACAATTAAAAAATTTAAAGGATTGAAATATCGTCAACAAATTATTCATAAGAAAAAATATTTAACAATTATAAACGATTCAAAATCTACAAGCTTTTCCTCGTCAGTGAGTCTTTTAAAAAACTATAAAAATATTTATTGGTTGTTGGGAGGTGTTAATAAAAAACAAGATAAATTTAATTTATCAAAGAAATATTTTAGTAATATAAAAGCATTCATCTATGGTAAAAATAAAAAATTTTTTAATCAAAAACTTAAAGGTAAAATAGATTATAAAAATTTTAGTGATATTAACAATGCTTTAAAAGCGATTATCAAAATCATTAAAAGGGAAAAATATTTTGATAAAACAATATTATTTAGTCCAAGTGCTGCATCATTTGATACTTTTAAAAATTTTGAAGAAAGAGGTTTATATTTTAATAAGTTAATGAAAAAACATTTAAATGAAATTAAATAAATCAGTTTATAATTTATATTATGAATGGTGGAAAAATATTGATAAATTTATTTTTTTTATAATCATTTTATTATTTATTACTGGTTTATTTTTTTCACTAGTTTCTACATCTTTGTTGGTTTCTGACAAATTAGAAACAAATGATTATGCTTTCTTCTTTAAACACTTATCTTTTGTCTTTTTAGGATTAGTAATAATTTTTATCTTATCATCTGTGGATAAAAACCAACTCTTTAAAATTTCTCCTACAATTTTCTTTTTTTCTCTGATCTCACTATCTTTAGTTCCAATTATTGGTATCGAAGTAAATAGTGCACAAAGATGGATAGATTTATTTTTTTTACCAAGATTTCAACCAATAGAATTAGTGAAACCATTTTTAATAATCTTGATAAGTTTGATTTTAAGTAGTGAAAAATATTCAAATATTTATTTAAAATATTTATTATCTTTTTTGATAACCTTAATAATAGCTTTATTATTAGCAGCTCAACCCGATATAGGACAAATATTATTAATTTTTTTTAGTTGGTCAGTCTTAATTTTTATATCAGGGGTAAATGTTTTTTTTTTGATATCTTCAAGTATAGTTTTATTCATAGCACTTTATTTCTCAATCAACTTTTTTCCAAAGTTTGCGTATATAAAAAATAGGATATTATCTTTTTTTAATACTGAAACAGGTACTCACAATGCTCAATCTGAAAAAGCGATAGACTCTATTTCAAGTGGAGGATATTTTGGAAAAGGAATAGGAGAAGGAACTTTAAAAAATAGAGTACCAGAGGCCCATACAGACTATATAATTTCTGTAATATCAGAAGAGTTTGGTGTAATTGCTATAATTTTAATTTTATTAATGTTTTTAATATTCATTTATTCTGTTTTTAAAAAGGTTTATCTAGAAAATGAAGAAAGAACAAAATTAGTATTGGTGGGTTGTATAAGTCTAATTTTGATACAAGCAATGGTACATATTGGAGTAAATATAAGGTTATTTCCTACGACTGGAATGACATTGCCATTTATAAGTTATGGTGGATCCTCGATAATAAGTATCTCAATTTTATCTGGTATAATATTAAATTTAACTAAAAGAAAAGTTATATAGATGGAAAAAAATTTTTTAGTTTCTACAGGTGGATCTGGAGGACATGTTGTGCCAGCAATGATACTTTGTGATCATTTATCAAAAGAAGCAAAAATAATTCTATCATCTGATAAAAGAGGCTTAAAATATTTGGATAAAACTAATTATCAAATTAAAATTATCGACACACCTAGACTTAATAATATTTTTATTTTTCCAATTAATTTTTTTTTAATCTTATTTTTATTTTTAAAATCCTTTTTTTTGTTAAAAAATAAAAAAATTAAAAAAGTTTTTTCAATTGGTGGTTATATGTCTTTACCAATTATTTTAGCAGCTAAAATTTTAAAAATAGAAATATATTTAATAGAACCAAATCAAGTTTTAGGTCGTGCAAATAAATTTTTTCTAAATTTTAGTAAAAAAATATTTTGTTATTCGGATGAATTAAAAAATTTTCCAAAAAATAAAAAATACAAGATCACAATAATTAAACCATTAGTTAAAAAACATATACATGAATTAAAGTTCTTTGAGAAAATAGATGAAAAATTTACATTATTAATTGTTGGAGGTAGTCAGGGTGCTGATTTTTTTGATAAAAATTTGAAAGTTTCGCTTACTAAAATCTCAAAAAAAATACCTTTAAAAATTATTCATCAAACAAATGAAAATAATGTTTCTTTCTTAATTGATTTTTATTCAAAAAATAATATAGAAAATAAAATTTTTACCTATGATAAAAATTTTATTCAAACACTTCAAACAATCGACCTTTGTATTACTAGAGCAGGCGCTTCAACATTATCTGAATTATCTTTTTTCACAATTCCCTTTATAGCAGTTCCATTACCAACCTCTAAAGACAATCATCAATTAGAGAATGCAAATTTCTATAAAAATAAAGATTGTTGTTGGATAATTGAACAAAATTATTTTGAAGAAAAAATTGAAGAACTTTTAAATAATATTTTAAATGATAAAAGGGATTATCATAAAAAAAAGGAAAACTTAAAAAAATTGAATTATCAAAATACATGGAAAAATGTTAACCAAAAAATATTGGAAGTTATAAATGAAAATTGAATTAGCAAAGACTGAGATCATTCATTTTGTAGGAATTGGTGGGATAGGAATGAGTGGATTATCTTTAATTATGAAAGGAAAAGGTTTTAAAGTTCAAGGCAGCGACTCAAATTTTAATAAAAATGTAGATAGACTTAAAAAAGAAAAAATTAAAGTTTTTATAGGACAAAAAAAACAAAATCTTAAAAACGCAACAATAGTTGTAATTTCGTCAGCAATAAAAAAAAATAATCCAGAGATGATTGAAGCAAAAAGAAAAAATTTGCCAATTATTAGAAGAGGAAAAATGTTGGCACATATTGTTTCCTTAATGAAAAATATTGTTGTAGTTGGATCCCATGGTAAAACAACAACAACTTCATTAGTAACTTCTATTTTTCAGAAAACAAAATTAGATCCAACAATTATTAATGGCGGGATTATTAATTCAATTAAAAATACAGCAAAACTTGGAAAAAGTGATTGGTCAATATTAGAAGCAGATGAGTCTGATGGAAGTTTTATACATATCCCACCTACTTACGCAATAATTACGAATATTGATAGAGAACATATGGATTTTTATAATTCAATTGATGATCTTAAAAACTATTTTATTAAATTTATCCAAAAAGTTCCATCTTTTGGAAAATCTTTTATTTGTATAGATGATCAAATAAACAATGAAATTGTTAAAAAATTAATAAATCAAAATTATTACACCTACGGAACAAACAATCAATCTAATTTTTTAATAAAGAATATAAAACAAAATATCAAATTTTCAGAATTTGATCTACAGGTTAAAGTTCCAAATAAAAAAAAAATTACAATTAAAAAAATAAAAATACCTTTATTGGGTATTCATAATATTAGAAACTCAGTAGCTGCCTCTGCTGTAGCATTAACTGTTGGAATTTCAATAGCTGATATTAAAAGGGGTTTACTAAATTTTAGAGGAGTACAGAGAAGGTTTAATAAAATTTTTTCTTATCGAGGTGTAGATTTTTATGATGATTATGCCCACCACCCAACAGAAATTAAATTTGTATTAGAAGGTGTTAAAAAGGTTTACGAAGGTTATGATAAAATTTGTGTGTTCCAACCGCATAGAATTTCGAGATTAAAAGATCTTAAAAAGGAGTTTTCATTTGCTTTCAAAGATGCTGACACAGTTGTATTATGCCCAATTTATACCGCAGGAGAAAAAATTAAATTAGGCTTTAATTATATAAATTTTGCAAAAGAGATTATGAAGAATTCAAAAGTAAAATTATTTATTGTAAAAAATGAAATTCAATTGTCAAATTTTATTAAAAAAAATATGAATGGAAAAAAAATTGTAATTGGAATGGGTGCTGGTTCGATTTCTAATTGGATGAGAAAACTTCCTAAATTAATGAAATGAATATACAACAATTAAAAAAAATTTTAAACGAATTTGGTGACAATGTAAGATTTGAACATGACCTGAAAAAAAAAAATTGGTTTAATATTGGAGGTAAATCCAAAGTTTTTTATAAAGCTGATAATTTGAAAGATTTAATCAACTTTTTAAAAAAATTAGATAATAAAGAAAGAATATTTGTTCTAGGAGCTGGTTCTAATACATTAATCAATGATAATTTATTTGATGGTGTTGTAATCAAATTTGGTAAAAATTTTAACAATATTTCATTACTTGGTGATAATATAATAATTGCTGGGTGTGCAGTTTTAGACAAAACGTTATCCGAGTTTGCTATGAATAACAACATAAGTGGATTTGAATTTTTATCATGTATTCCTGGAACTGTTGGAGGAGGTATAAGAATGAATGCAGGTTGTTTTGGAAAAGAATTTAAAAATATTTTATTGTCTATTCAAGCAATTGATAAAACAGGAAATGTGGTAACTATTCCCTCAAAAAATGTAAAATTTGACTACAGAAAAAATGACTTATCAGAAGATTTAATTTTTTTGAGTGCTTCATTTAAGGGAGTTAAGGGGGAATATACACAAATTAATAGTAAAATTAATAAGCTTAAAATTGAAAAAGAGAAAAATCAACCTACTAAAATTAAAACAAGTGGAAGTACTTTTAAAAATCCTTTATCTCAAACCGAAAAAAAAGTCTGGGAACTAATAAAAGAATCAGTTCCATTAGATAAGAGTTTTGGAGATGCTTGTATTTCAGAAAAACATTGTAATTTTTTTGTTAACAAAAATAACGCAAAATATGATGATATGAAAAAATTAATAGATTATGTTGCCAAAAATGTTTTGGAAAAAACTGGAATTAGTTTAGAAAAAGAAATTAAAATTTTAGAATAGTTTGAAAAAAAAAATATTAGTAATCTCTGGTGGTATATCTAAAGAAAGAATCATTAGTCTAGATACAGGAAAACAAGTTTCGAAAGAACTTATTAAAAATAAATATGACGTAAAAATTTGTGAGCCTAATTCAAAATTATTAAAAACGATAAGATCATTTAAACCTAATATAATTTTTAACGCTTTGCATGGTCAATTTGGAGAAGATGGATATATTCAATCCATTTTAGAAACTACTGGAATACCATATACTCATTCAGGCGTTATTGCCTCCGCTATTGCAATGGATAAGGAATTATCAAAAAAAATTTTTATAAAACATAATATTTTAACACCCAAATATATCTCATATTCATTTAATAAACCAAAATCTGATTTAATAAAATTAATAAAACGAAAATTGGGATTTCCAGTAGTAGTTAAACCTATTAACGAAGGTTCAAGTGTAAACGTTTTTATATGCAAAAAAAATAATATTCTAAAAAAGCTCAAACTATTAAAGAGTTATAAAAAAGTTATGATAGAGGAATTTATACCTGGCCGAGAAATTCAAGCTGCAATTATTGGCACAAAAAAACTTGGGGCAATTGAACTAAAAACTAAAAGAGAATTTTATGATTATCAGGCTAAATATAATTCAAAGGCTAATACAAAACATATAATTCCAGTAAATTTGAGAAATAACGAATACAATAATTTAATGAGTTTAGCTTTAAAATCTCATAAACTTATTGGATGCAGGGGGGTCACTAGGTCAGACTTTAAATTTTATAGAGGTAAATTTTATATTCTTGAAATAAATACTCAACCTGGAATGACTAATCTTTCTTTAGTGCCCGAAATTGCAGCTTACCATGGTATTAGTTTTATTAAACTTATAGAGTTAATTTTAAAAGATGCTTCAAAAAAAAAGTAAGAAAATAATAATTTATTTTTTTATGTTTATACTCATTGGGACATTAAATAATAAAAATTTAACTGAAAAAAATTTTTTTAGAGTAGGGGATATATCAATTAAAGGTCTTGATAAAAAAGATGATTTTGAGCTAAAAAATAATTTAAAATTTTTAGAATCTGGTAATATATTCTTTTTAAACAAAATTGAGATAAATAAAATAATTTATTCAAATAGTTTGATAGAAAATTATTTCATTACGAAAAAATACCCATCATCATTACTAGTTGAAATAAATAAAACTAATTTTTTAGCCATAATTAAAAAAGATAATGAATTATTTTTTTTAGGTTCAAATGGTAAATTAATCAAAAAAATTAATAACGAAATCAACCTTCCTTTTGTATTTGGAAATTTTGAAAATAAAAATTTTTTTGAACTCAAAAAGATAATAAACGAAACAGGTTTTGATTATTCAAATATAAAAAATCTTTTTTTTTTTAAATCAGGAAGATGGGATATAGAAACAAAAGATGGGTTATTGGTGAAGCTTCCAAAAGATGAATTAAAAAAAACTTTAGAAATATACCTAAATTTTATTTCAGAAAATAAAAATGAAAAAATTGATATAATAGATTTACGACAACCAGATAAGATTATAATTAATGGATGATAATTTAGATTTTGAAACTTATTTGATTATTAGTTCAAAAAAGCTGGTAATCTCGGTCAACACTAGTCTTAATAAAAAAATTTATGAGAAAGAATTAATTATTGAGGATGATTTAGATAATTTTAACTTTGATAAATTAATTTTTTTTTTAGATGAAAATATTTTTAAAATTGAAAAAAAATTGAAAAATTTTGTAAAAAAAATTTCGATAATTCTTGATTTAGATTGTTTATTTTCTATCGACATATCTATAAAAAAAAAAAATTATGAAAATGAAGTAAACGTAAGAGCCTTAAAACATATTTTACATGAAGTGAAAGATGATTGTAAAAAAACTAGATCGGGAAAAGAAATTTTACATATGACAATTGAAAATTACTGTTTTGATGGTAAAAATTATTCTTATTTACCTGATAACATAAAATGTCAAAATTTTTCTCTTGATATAAAGTTTCTTTGTATATCTACAAAAATGATTAAAAATTTAGAAAAAATCTTAAAACAATATCAAATTTCCATAAACAGAGTTGTAAGTGCAGAATATATTGCTAGTTTCTTAAATGATGATGAAAAAGACATTTTTTCAATGACCAAAGAAATTATTGATGGTTATAATCCAAATGAAGTGATGATGGTCAATAAAACTACAAAAAATCAGGGCTTTTTTGAAAAATTTTTCAATTTTTTCAATTAATTTTGTATTTTCCAGTAACATTTGTTGTTTTTTATTTACATTTGATTTCCTTTAAATAATCGCATGTCATCTTTAAATCAAAAAACTATTAAAAAAGAGATAAAACTCAGTGGGGTAGGCCTTCATAGTGGAAACAAAGTTTCTATCAAGATTATCCCAGCCAAACCTAACACTGGCATAGTATTTAAAAGAATTGATATTAAAAAAGATAATTACATAATTCCCAATGTTTATAACGTAAGTAATGCATCATTTTGCACAACAATCTCTAATGAGAATGGTGTTTGTGTTTCAACAATCGAACACTTAATGGGAGCTTTTTATGGAATTGGTATTGATAATGCACTAGTTGAGATTGATAACTCAGAAGTACCAATTTTAGATGGTTCAGCTAAAATTTTTAAAGAAGAAATTTTGAAGGTAGGTGTAGATATTAGTGAAATTCCAATTAAAATAATTAAGATCAATAAAGAAGTATTTTTTACTGATAAGCAAAAAAGCATTTCGATCAAACCTAGTAAACTTAGTTTAGACATAGACTTCGAGATAAAATATAATAACTCATTAATTGGGACTCAACAAAACACTATTGATGTTTATAAATCTGATTTAAACGATATTTATAATTCAAGAACTTTTTGTCTTTATGAGGATATAGAAAATTTAAAATTGAATAATTTAGCTAAAGGAGGGTCTTTAGATAATGCAATTGTTGTTAAAGGTAATAAAATTTTAAATGATGAGAAACTAAGAAACAAAAAAGAATTTGTAAATCATAAAATTCTAGACTGTATGGGAGACTTATATTTGTCAGGATATAAAATTATTGGAAGCTTAAAATGTTCTCAAGGAGGACATATGCTTACAAATCAGCTTTTAAGAAAAGTTTTTAATGATGATAGTAATTTTTCGATTTTAGAAGTTAAAGAAAAGACCATTCCAAACATATTCCTTAATAAAAAACACTTAAGATCAATCGCTTAATAGTTTAGTTTTCACAAAAAAACTGTTAAATAAATTTCATTGCTTATGAAATATATATTTTTATTTGTTTTAGTATTTGGAATTTCTGCATGTGCAAATAAGTCTGAAGAAGTTATTACAAAACTTGAGGGAGAAGATTTAGAGACACAAATGATAGAGGCTTATAATGCTGGTTTAGAGGCTTTTAAAAAAGGAGATATTTTTTATGCTACAAAAAAATTCAATGAAGCAGAAATGCTATACCCTCAATCTGAGTGGGCACCCAATGCATCACTAATGGCAGCATATGCCTATTGGACACAAGGTTTTTATAATGACTCAATTATTGAATTAAAAAGATTTATTAAAGTTTATTCCTCGAATAAAAATCTTGATTATGCATATTATTTATTAGCAATGAATTATTACGACAGTATCGTTGATGAAAAAAAAGATTTAAGACCCTTAGAAGAAGCAAAAAATTATTTTACATATATTGTAAATAATTATCCTGAAACTGATTATTCATTAGATGCTAAATACAAATTAGAGTTAATTCAAGATATAATGGCCGCAAAACAAATGTTTATAGCGAGACATTATATTAAAAAAGAAAAATGGATTGCAGCAATAAATAGATTAAAGTTAGTAGCAACAAAGTATGAAACAACAATTTATATTGAGGAAGCTTTACATAGATTAGTAGAAATATATTATTTAATTGGACTGGATGGCGAAGCAAAAAAATATGCAAAGACACTTGGATATAATTATCAATCAAGCCAATGGTACGAACAGTCTTACAAGATATTTAACAAAGATTACGATACAATTAAAAAACCAAAAAAAGAGGACAAAAAAGATAAATTATTAGATAAAATCAAATCCTTTTTTTAATAATGAATAAAGAAAAAGTTAAACAATTATATTCTAAGAAAATTCAAGAATTTAATAAAAATAATTTTTTATATTTTGAAAAAAACAGTCCAAAAATAAGTGATGCTGAATTTGATAAATTAAAGGTAGAAATATTAGAATTAGAAAAGAAATATAAATTTTTAAAAAGTAAGGACTCACCTTCAATAAGTTTAGGCTACAAACCTTCAAAAAATTTTACCAAAAAAAGTCATAGAGCTCCCATGCTTTCACTGGCAAATGTATTTTCAGAAGAAGATCTAGTTAATTACGAAAAAAAAATATTAAATTATTTAGATAAGAAAGAAAATTTTAAAATTGAGTATAGTGCTGAACCAAAAATAGATGGTATTTCTGCATCATTAACATTCAAAAATGGAAAATTTTTCACAGGTCTTTCCAGAGGGGACGGTAAAGAAGGAGAAGATATCACTGCAAATCTTAAAACTATTAAAGATATACCAGAAACAATTTCAAGTAAGGATTTCCCTCAGGATATTGATATTAGAGGAGAGGTATTTATTCAAAATAGTGATTTTTTAAAAATGAATAATAAATTTGCCAATCCCCGAAATGCAGCATCAGGGTCTTTAAGACAAAAAAATCCAAAAGATACAAAAAAAATCCCATTAAAATTTATTGCGTACACCTTTGGTTATGAAAAAGGATTAAACTTAAATTTTCAAAGCGAATACTTAAAAAAACTTAAACAATGGGGATTTAAGACAAATCCATTAAATAGAGTATTAACAGGAATTAAAAATTTAATGTCTAACTATGAAGAAATTCAAAAAAAAAGAAAAGAATTAGATTTTGATATAGATGGAATAGTTTACAAAATAAATAATTTTGAAATACAAAAAAGATTGGGGAATGTCTCAAATGCCCCAAGATGGGCTGTCGCACATAAATTTTCAGCAAACAATGGTATATCTAAAATTATAGACATAGATATTCAAATTGGAAGAACTGGAGCATTAACACCAGTAGCAAAAATAAAACCAATTAATATTGGGGGTGTTGTAGTATCCAATGCTACATTACATAATGAAGAGGAAATACTAAGAAAAGATATAAGAATAGGAGATGAGGTTTTAGTCGAAAGAGCTGGGGATGTTATTCCTCATATAATTTCAGTAGATCAAAGTAAAAGAGAAAAAAATCATAAGAAATTTGTGTTCCCAGTTAGGTGTCCATCATGTGGATCTAAAACAATTAAAGACTTTAATTCTATAACAAAAAAAGAAGATGCTGTGAGACGGTGTTCAAGTGAAGGATATGAGTGTGAAAAAGTTTCAATTGAAAAAATAAAACATTTTATCTCTAAGGAGGCTTTTAATATTGATGGTTTTGGAAAAAAAATTGTAGAAAAATTCTGGGAATTAAAATTAATTAGATTACCACAAGATATATTTAATTTAGATTTTAGTAAAATTGAAAATCTAGATGGATGGGGAAAACAATCTGTTTTAAATTTAAAATATTCTATTGATCAAAAAAGAAATATTTCACTTGAAAGATTTATCTATTCACTTGGTATTAGACATATAGGTATGGAGAATGCGAAACTAATTTCTAGATATGTAAAAAATCTTTCAAACTTTATATCACTTTCAAAAAATCAAAATTTGAGAGATTTGCTAAATATAGATGGTATTGGAGAAACACAAATAACCTCATTAAAAAACTTTTTTTTAAATAAGATAAACTTAAAAGTTATAAATGAGTTGAATAAAATTCTCAAAGTTAAGGAAGCAATCCAAGTTAAAAAAGATGGTTCTCTTGCGAATAAAACATTTATGATAACTGGAAAATTAATAGGAATTAGTAGAGCAGAAACAAAATCTCTTATCGAACAAAATTCTGGTTCAATCGTAAGTAATGTTTCTAAAAAACTAAATTATTTGATAATTGGAGAAAAGCCAACAAAAAGAAAAATTGAAGCTGCACAAGAACTCAAAATAAAAATTTTAACTCAAAATGAATTATTCAAAATTCTAAATAAAAGTAGCTAACCAATTTTTTTCATCTCTTGATAAAAATGGGGATAATTTTTTATAAATCAGCATATTATATTTGAACAAATAATTTTTTTCATTTTGATCTAATTGTTTGTGATCAATTAATTCATTTTCAATAGGAGCAAGAGTTAAATTTTCAAAAAATAATTTGCTCTTTTCTTTTTTAACATATAACAAATTTTCAATTCGAATACCAAAATGCCCTTTTTTATAATATCCAGGTTCATTACTTAAAATCATTCCTTCAGAAATTTTAATTTGGTTATACTTAGAAATCGCTTGTGGACCTTCATGAACATTTGAAAAAAAACCAACACCGTGTCCAGTTCCATGAGCATAGTCTAAATTAATTTTTTTTAAATAACTTCTAGCCTTAACGTCGATTAATTTGCCTGTTTTTAATTTATTAAGATTTGAATTTGCAACAGCTATATGTCCTTTTAACACTTTAGTAAAAATATTTTTTACATTTTTTTTTGGTGAAGAAAAACAAATAGTTCGAGTAACATCAGTTGTGCCATATTTATATTGACCACCAGAGTCACACAAAAAAATATCATTTTTATTTATTTTTTTTGCATTTTTTTTGGTTGCTCTGTAATGAACAATAGCACCATTAGACCCACTACCAGCAATTGTTGGAAAACTTGGGTATAGATAGTTGGAACATCTTTTTCTAAAGCTTTCTAATTTATTTTGTGCGTCAAATTCAGTTAATTGTTTTTTATTAACTTTTTTTATCCAATATAGAAATTTGGTCAGAGCCACCCCATCATGAACATGACTATTAATCATATTTTTGATTTCAGTTTTATTTTTTAATGATTTTAAAAAATATATAGGATCTTCCTTTTTAAAAACTTCAAATTTTCTTTTTAAAATATTTTCATAAAATAAAGAACAAGTTTTAGAATCAATACCGACTTTTCTTCCATTTAATAGATTTATAAATTTTTCAAAATTTTCAGGCTCAATTACTTGATTAGATTTAATCTTTTTTTCTTTAATTAATTTAATTACTTTTTTTTTCTTAGTTATTAGGTAAAATTTTTTGTTACAATCTAGAAACAAATGAGTATTAGGAATTGGACTATTTGGATTGTCATATCCTCTAATATTAATTAACCAAGCTACATTTTCTGGCGCTGTAATGAATAAATAATCTAATTTTGATTTTGTTAAGGACTGAGTGATTTTGTTAATTTTATTTTTAAAACTCTCTCCAACAACTTTTTTGCTTAAAGAAAAAAAAGGCTTAGAAAAAAATAATTTTTCTTTTTTTATTTGATCAATTAAATTTGAATTAATCACCTTAATCTTATTATTTTTAAGAAAAAATTTTTTCACTTGATCAGATGTAAATAATTTTGGATCAAAACCAATGGTAAGATTTTTAAATAGGTTACAGTTAAAAATTCTTTTATATTCTATAATTTTAAAGTTTTCGGCAGACTCTATTTGAGCTTGGATTGAATACCTTCCATCAACAAACAAAAAATTCTTATTTTTTAATATTATTGCATAACCAGCCGAACCACTAAAATTTGAAATAATCTTAAGTCTATTGATTTTTGAGTATTCTGAAAAAAATTCATCATTTTTTGGAATTATATATCCATCAATTTCATATTTTTTAAACTTTTCCCTCAAACTTTCTATTTTACTTTTTATCACTTTATTCTTTTTTGGTATCTTATCCATCCAGGGCTCCTATAATCTTCATCTGAGTCAAAGTCTTGATTGAAATCAAAATCTTCAACTTCATCTTTATTTTCATCAAAATAAGAGTTTTTTTCTAAAAAATTTTCAGGAAGTTCATCGATAAATCGGGATGCCATACTATCAATCCAATCACCTTGATAAAATCTATTCATAGAGAAAGAAATATTTGCAATTTTTTTTGCTCTAGTAATTCCAACATATGCCAGTCTTCTTTCTTCTTCTAGACCACTTTGTCCTTTCTCTTCAATAGACTTTTGATGAGGAAATAGTCCCTCTTCCCAGCCTGGTAGAAAGACTGATTCAAACTCTA
>CABXTO010000017.1 GCA_902515195.1 uncultured Pelagibacteraceae bacterium | reverse complement strand
TTTTAAGTCTATATCTTTTCTAGATTGAACTTCTTCTTTTAATTTTAATTCTTTTTCTTTATCTCTTAAATCATTTGTTACTAAAACTAAGTTTGCATCTTTTTTAACTAATCTCTCATTCTCAATTTTGAGTTGTTCTTCTTTAAATTTTAATTCTTTTTCTTTAAGTCTCAATTCATCTTCTTTTAATCTTAACTTGCTATCCTCTTTTTTTAATTTTTCCTCCAAAAGTTTTATTTCTTTTTTTTCTCTTAAAAGATCATTATTTTCTTGTAGTTTTTTCAACTTTATTTCTTTAATCTTTTTAATTTCTTGATTCTTTTTAAAATTAACAAATGCAGTGCTCAGGGATTTAGTGGTAATAGTTGCAATTTTAGCTAATCCACTATTCTTTTTAGAATTGTTTTTTTTGTTTTTAGATTTTACAATTTTTCTTTTAGGCATATTTTATAAATCCTATTTGAACAAAATTTTAATTACTATTCAATAGCAACTATTAAAAAAAATTGTTTTCGGTGACTAATTTGAGTTTCAACCTGTGAGTGTTAATTTCCTTAATATTTAAAAATTTTAAATAATTTTTTTGCAATAAACAATTCAAAACATTATTAAGTTTTAGTGAAAAAATTTAATAAATTGATAATTGCATGTGACGGTGAGGCAGCTAGTGGAAAAAGCACAGCCGCAAAGATTGTCTCAAAAAGATATAATTTATTGTTGATTAATTCAGGATTATTCTACAGATATGGTAGTAAGTTAATATTAAAGCACAAACCTAAAAATATAGTTGCCTTTTTAAAAAAAAAATTAAAAAATATTACTTATAATAAAATTGCTAAACAAAATTTACATTCTGAAGAAATAAGCAATTATGTTGGTATTCTTGCTAAAAATCAAAAAGTTAGAGAAATAATAAATAAACTTCAAAAAAAGATTATTCAAAACAATAAGAAAATCTGTGTAGAAGGAAGAGATATTGCAAGTAAAATTCTAGTCAAAAACCCAAAATATGATTTAGCATTTTATTTTAAGTGCAATATAGATGTTGCTAGCTATAGAAGATGGCTTGATATTAAAAAAAAGGTCTCTTTAAAAGATGTCAGAAAATCTCTTAGTAAAAGAACACAAATGGATAAAAAAAGAAAAAATAGCCCTCTTATAAAAGTTAAAGATGCAATCCTAATCAGAACAGATAAATTAACTAAAAAACAAGTTTTATCTAAAATGTCAAAATATATTGAAAGATTGAATTAAATCTCTTTTTTTTCATCCTTAATGGGTTCTTCAATTGGTTCTGTTGAGGGGTTAAGCTCAATACCAGCTGGAGTTATTGTTTGAGGCATTGCAACAAATTGTGAGTCAGGATTATCAACTGATTGTCTTACTCTCATCCTATAAATACCAAATACTCCAATTACCGAATGAAAGAAAAATAAAAATATAAAAAAACCATTTGAACCAACTAAATCCATAATTATAGAACATAAAAAAGGACCACTCATTGCGCCAAGACCAAATACAAATTGAAGACCAGCTCCTGCAGCTACAAATTTTTCTTTTGGAATATAATCATTTGTATGCGCCAGAATTAATGAAAACATTGGTAAGCTACAAAAAGAAAAAAGAATTAAAAAAATATAAAACCAAGTTTTACTTGTAGCAAGACCGTCTGGTAAATACATTTGTCTCGAAACTAAAAGTGCAAGAATTGCAAAAATTGCTGCTCCAAAAGTAGAAAAAACTATTACTTTTCTCCTATCATATATGTCAGATAATTTTCCAACTGGAAATTGGGATATCGCTCCAGATACTGCCAAAAGAAATGTTACAATTGATATTTCTAATATTGTAAAATTCATTGATGTTGCATAAACAGCTAACAAAGTAAATAAAGCAGCTTGAATTGTTCCATAAAAAAAAGAACTTACCATTCCAAAAGGTGAGGCGTCGTAAAGATTTTGAAGTGACATTGCTTTAATTCTTTTAAAAGTTGGTGGTTTTTTTTTAGTTAATAATATTGGAATTAGGGCAGCAGAAGTAATTACTGAAACTAAAATAAATGGCTGAAAATTTATAGGACTACTAAAATTAAGTAAAAACATACCAATACCCATTGCCCCATAAAGTATGACCATATATATTGATAATACACTTCCTCTATTTTTATTGCTTGACCTATCATTTAGCCAGCTCTCAGCAACAGTATAAATACAAACCATACTTATACCTGTAAGCACTCTTAATAAAAACCAAATGAATGGATTAATTAATATAGAATGAATTAAAATAACTAATGAAGCTAGGGATGCAAAAGCTGCAAAAACTCTGATGTGACCAACTCTAGAAATTATATTAGGAATAGTTGCTGCTCCAATAAAATATCCAACAAAGTACCCAGACATCATAAAGCCTGTAGCAGTCAAACTAAATTCTTCTTGAACAGCTCTTACACCTAGAAGAGATCCTTGAAAACCATAGGCCATCATAATGAAACCCATACCTAAAAAAAGTGCCCAAGAATTTTTTAAAACTTTATTCATAAAAACTGCCGTAAGTATTCGCGATGTATTATTAAATCAAGTCTTAATTGTGACGAACTTTAGAATTTTTAAGCTTCAAAAACGAGTGAATTGCAATTGTAGCAATAATAATTGCTCCACCTTGAAGAGTTTCAATACTTGGTTGTTCCTTTATAATAAACCAAACCCAAATTGGTCCAATAATGGTCTCTAGTAGAAAAAATAAGTTAACCTCTGCAGCTGGTATAAATCTTGGAGCTATGGTTACTAATACAAAAGGTATTGCTACACAAAGAATACACATTAAAGGAACTATGATTAAGTCATTATTTTTAAGTGAAAAACTTTCAATAAAGAATAATGCAAATGTGGCAACAAACAACTTTCCAACAACAGCAGCAGGAACCAAATTTTTTGATTTTGCAGATCTTATAGTCACTGCTCCTACAGCTAAACCAATCGCAGTGATAAATCCTAAAATATCACCATAAAAATTTCCTAACTTTAAAGAATCAAAAAAAATGTAAATTATTGCTAAAAAAGTAACAATTATTGAGATCCATGTTTTTTTATCTGGAGGTTCTTTTAAAAATATTGCTCCAAGTATAGCTGAAAGCATAGGGGCTGTAGCTATCATTACCAAAGTATTAGCAACATTTGTGTTTTGAATTGAAACTACAAAAGTGATGTTAGTTATACTAAATGTACCAACATAAATTAACCCATGATAACCACTCGTAAATAACATCTTAAAAAAACTTAACTTATAAATAAGAAGCATTCCAAAAAAAACAGTGAAAAACGGAATTATTCCTCTATAAAAAACCAAGCCCCAAGTATCAACATTTGAAAGTCTAATGAATAAAGAATCTGGAGTAATAAACATTACTGCAATAAAAGCAAGTAAAGAGCCCTTTTGTTGATCTGTCAAATTATTCATGCTTTTAATTCCTTCCAAAAAATTTTTGCTAAATTTATTTTTGATAAATCATGTAAACTTTTTAATCCAGTTGGTGATGTAACATTGATATCACCATTTAGTTGTTGATCAATGAAATCAATCCCTGCAAAAAAGATATTTGCTTTTTTTAAATCTTTGGCAAGTAATTTAGATATTTTTTTTTCAACCCTGGTTAATTGCGTATATTTTGGCACAGCACCTTTGCTCATATTGCTTAAAAATGATCCTTTTTTAGGTACTCTTGAAATTACACCCATAACCTTTCCATTTATCAAAAAAACTCTTTTATCACCTTTACTTATTTTAGATAAATATTTTTGACACATAATATGATCATGTTTTTTTACAAAATTTTTAATGAATCTTAGATTAAATTTAGTCAACAAATGAATATCATTACCTCCAAAACTATGAATTGGTTTTAAGATTATTTTCTTATGTATTTTTAAAAATCTTTTAATCTCATCTAAATCTTTTGTAAATATAGTGTTTGGCATGTATTTTTGGTATTTAGCAGAATAAAGTTTTTCAGAAACATTTCTAATTGCCGTTGGGTTATTTATAATTTTAACCTTGTTACTTATTCTATCTAAAATATAAGTTGTGGAAATATACTCAAGGTTAAATGGTGGATCTTGTCTAATCAGTAAAAATTTACTTTCTGAAAGATCTAATTTTTTTTTTTTCGTTATTTTATAAAATTTTTTTTTATTGTTATTAAAATTTATAAAAAATCCCTTAGCAAATACTTTAGAATTTATTACTGATAAGTCTTTTGGCTCATAATAAAAAATCTTATATTTTTTATTCTGAATTTCGTAAGCTAAAAAAATAGTTGTATCTGTTGATGGATTTAGTTTAGATGGATGGTTTCCTTGGATAGCAACAATTTTATTTATCATACAGTTCATTTAAATCTTCATTTTGTGAAAACTTACTAATCATATGATCTGCATTTGTAGTTTTATTATCAATTATTTTTTGCAAATGATTTAAAAACACTGTCTCATTTTTTTTATTTTTATTTAGAATATCTCTTTTTTCCAATCCTTTTTTTGATAAATTTAATAAAATTGAAGCCCAATAAAGTAAATCTTTACCCATCAACTGAGTATTAAAACCTTTTTGAGGAGCTTCAAGATAAGCATTCAAAATTTTATTTTTATCCCATTTTAAAATCAATTCATTAGTTTCATCTAGATTTCCATATAATAAACCTACGTAAAAAGCAGGACCTGCACACAAACAGTCCCATCCACAAGTATCCATTGATCTTAATTCTATATATTTTTTTAATCTATTTTCAGTAAAAATAGTACTTAAGTGAATTGATAAATCTTTTTCTGTAGGTAACCTATTCTCAATTTCATTAACATTGCCTTTCATAAAATCTTTAAAAATATATTTTTTTCCTGAAATGTAATTATCTTTATCTTGTATAAATAATATTGGAAAATTAATTATAAAATCAGCATATTTTTCAAAATCTAAATTTTCTAAAAATAATTTTGGCAATCCTCCTCTTGAAGTATTCTGCCAAACTTTTGAACGATAAGATAAATAATTACTATTTTTCTTTTCAACAATAGAAGAGTTTGCAAATAAAGCTATTGAAATTGGAACAATAGAATTAATTATTTTAAATTTTTTAATAAAATCTTTCTCAGAGTCATAATCAATATTTACTTGTGTTCCACATGTTCGATACATCATATCTAAACTTAATTCACCCCCTAAAGGCATATCTTTTGTCATAAGCTCATAACGTTGTTTTGGATTATTTGGAATTTCTTTAAGTTTTGAAATTGGATCAAATCCAGCACTTACAATTTTGATATTTAGTTTTTTTGTAACTTGTTTTAATTCAAATAAATAATCCTGTGATTCAGCACATGCCTCATGAATATGGTTTAGTTTCTCACCAGATAACTCTATTTGGTTTCCTGGTTCAATGGTAATATTTTTATTTCCTTTATTTAATCCAATTATATTTTTATGTTCTAAAATTGGATTCCAACCAAACTCCAGTAAAGCTGAAAACATCTCCTTTATTTTTGAATAATCTATTCTTTTATTATTTTGATTATTAAATAGAAATTTTTCATGTTCTATTCCAATTTTGAAATTTTTAATTTCTTTTATACCAGAATTAAAATATTCAATGATTTGTTTTTTAGAATTTATCATAAGTTATTAAATAATATTTAATTTTTAAATTGAAAGTAAAGAATAAAGTTTTCTTATCTTTTTCATAAATCAATTATTTGAAGCAGTGCTTAGTAATGAAAGTTGAGTAACCTTATTATCACTTAATTCATCAATAGGTTTAACAGGATAATCTCCAGTGAAGTAGTGATCGGTTAATTGAGGGTAATTTTCATTTCTTTTTTCAAAACCTATAGCTCTGTACATTCCATCAACAGATAAAAATTTCAAAGATTTTGCCCCAATATATTTACAAATCTCATCATTTGTTTTATTTGCTGCAAGAAGTTCTTTTTTAGTAGGTGTATCTACACCATAAAAATCTGGGTATCTGATTTCTGGACAAGCAATTTTTACATGTACTTCTTTAGCACCAGCATCATATAACATTTTTACAATCTTGTAAGATGTAGTTCCTCTTACTAAAGAGTCGTCAATTAAAATTATTTTTTTATCTTGAATTGCAGATTGATTGGCATTTAATTTTAATTTAACACCTAAGCTTCTAATTTTTTGACTTGGTTCAATAAATGTTCTTCCCACATAATGATTACGAATTAATCCAAGTTCAAAATTCATTCCAATATGTTGGGCAAAACCAAGTGCCGCTGCGTTGCCAGAATCCGGCACAGGAACAATTATATCAGCATCAATATTGTTTTCTTTTGCAAGTTCTGCACCAAGATTTTTTCGATGTTCGTATGCTGTTTTTTTATTTAAAATACTATCAGGCCGAGCAAAATAAATATATTCAAATACACAAGGTCTTATCTTTTTGGGTGGAAAAGGTTTAACACTTTTTAATTCATCATTTTCGATTAAAACAATTTCACCATTTTCGACTTCTCTTATAAATTTTGCACCAATTATATCTAAAGCACAAGTTTCAGAGGCTAAAACATAACTATTTTTTAATTTTCCTATAACTAAAGGTCTAATACCAAATGGATCTCTCACTCCAATTAAAGTATTTTGAGTTAGCATTACTAAAGCATAACCACCTTGTATTTGAAATATGGCATCAACAACTTTATCAATCGTTTTTACTCTTTTAGATTTTGCAATTAATTGAACAATCGTTTCTGTATCTGAGGTGGTATAAAAAATTGCTCCATCTTCAACTAGTCTATTTCGAAGTGAGATTGAATTTGTTAAATTTCCATTGTGGGCCACACCTATACCTCCCGCATTAGTGTCAGCAAAAAAAGGCTGAATATTTCTTAAGGTATTTTCACCTGTAGTGCTATATCGATTGTGCCCAATAGCATAATCACCTTGGAGATTTTTTAAAACCTTTTCTTTATTAAAATTATCACCTACTAAACCAAATCTTTTTTCAGAAAAATATTGTTTTCCATCAAAAGTTACAATTCCACACCCTTCTTGACCACGATGTTGAAGAGCATGAAGTCCTAGCGCAGTTAATGCAGATGCATCTTTAGCATTACTAATTCCAAATATACCACATTCTTCTTTTAATTTAGGATTAAAGTTCCTCAATTTTTTCTTTAGAATCTTTATATGTTTTTTCATTAGGAAACTCTTTCAATAAATAATTACTACCTTTTTCTAAATATGGAAAGATGAATGATTTGTCTAAATTTATTGGCCATTTATCGTAATTATACACTATATGTACACCCGAAAAGATAAATATAGAGACAATATAAGCTCTTAAAAAACCAAAAAAGAATCCGAAGACTGTATCTAAACTTCCAATACCAGTATATCGTATAGCTTTACTCAATCCTTTATTCACCATTAAAACTAAAAAAATTACAACAACAAAAATTGCTATTCCCAATCCAACATCAAGTACGTATTCATTATCGATAATATCTTTCAAATAAGGTTTAATATTTGGAAAAATAAGCAATGTAATTACGTAAGCCAGCAGCCATTTTGCCATTGATAAAACACTTAAAACAAAACCATTTTTGTAACATTTTATCAATGAAAAAATAGTTATAATTATGTAACCAATATCAATAATTGAGATAGCTTTATAAATATCTAAAACTGAATCTTTCATTCAATCATTTATCAAACGGTTTGATCATCAAGATTAAAGAAGGAAGTAAAGTTAACACTAAAATCATTGCTAATAACATAGCAAGTCCTGTAAAAATTCCAAAATAAATTGTAGGAATGAATTTTGATAAAACTAATATTGAAAAACCAAAAACAATAGTGATTGATGTATTTAAAATTGCTTTACCAACTTTTGCATGACATAAAGTAAGAGTTTCATGATAATCTTTGTTATTATCAAATTCTTCTTTAAATCTATAAATATAATGAATACTATTATCAACAGCAATACCAATTGTTATAGCAGCAATCGTGATAGTCATCATATCTAATGGTATTCCTAATAAACCTATAATTCCTAATATAAAAAAGGCTGCTATAAAATTTGGAACGACGCCAATTAAAGATAATTTTACATTTTTAAAAAGTATTAAAAACATTGAAAAAATACCAATCATTACTAGACCGAGTGTAAGAATTTGAGATTTAAAAAGACTTTGAAGTAAATTATTAAAAAGTATCAAAACCCCAGCAAGTTTAAATTCATCTTCTTTTAATCCAATCTTATTTCTTAAATCTAAATTAATTTTTTTTATAAGATCATTTCTTCTTAAATTCTCTTGAGAATCTATTATACGAAGATTTATTCTTGCTTCATTATTTTTAATTGAAATATAAGGGTCAATTATTTCAGTTTTGATACTTTCTGGTATTTTGGTATATAAAACACCCATTTCCAGAGTTCCCAATGGTTTGTTATTATTTAAGATTGTTGCTACGTCGATTACTGATGAAAATGATAAAACCTTACCAACTTCTGGAAGAGAGTCTAAATAGTTATGAACAGATGAAATTCTATTAATTTTATCTTTGGTAAACCAATATTTTTCATCATTCTGTTCATCATCATCACCCCAATCTTCAAATTCATCATCGTTATCACTTTTATTTTTTTCTTTTTCTGGGAATTTTAAAATTATCTCAAGAGGGGTAGTTCCTCCTAGTTCTTCATCAATAAGTTTCATGCCTTTATAGATTTCAGTTTTTTTACTAAAATAATTTATAAAGCTGTTTTCGACTTCAAGACGACTTATTCCTATTAAACTTAAAATCAATATTACAAAAGTTATTATAAAAATTATTTTTTGGTTGTGCTGAGAAATTTTTGCAAAATAAGATGTAATTTTAGAATCTTCATACTTCTTAAGAGAAATATTTTCCTCAGGTACAAAATTTATTAGAGTTGGAAGTAAAGTAAAGGTAATTACAAAAGAGGTAATTAAGCCTAAAGTCATCATCCAACCAAAATCAATTATTGGTTTTATTCCACTAAAAATTAATGATAAAAATGCAATTACCGTTGTTAGAACAGTATACAAGATTGGCCAAAACATTTTGTTTGTAGTTAAATTAATTAATTCAAGAATACTTTTATCACTAAATTCTTCTCTCAATTGTAAAAATCTTGTGCTCATGTGAATATTCATAGCCATCGTCAATATAAGCATAAGAGCAATAAAATTTGATGAAATCACAGTAACTTTCCATCCAAGAAGGCCCAGTATTCCCATCATGATAATTACAGAAAAAAAGCAGCTACTAATGGGAACTATAATCCATATTAATTTTCGAAAAACAAACCATAAAGTCACAATTATAAATAAAAAAACTCCAATACCAAAAACAATTATATCACTTTTAATAAATGACATCATGTCATCTGCTATCATTGGAATGCCACCTAAATGTATCTTTCCAATATCTTCATAGCTTTTAATTACATTTCTAATTTCAATTATATTTTGATGGTTTTGTTTTTTAATTTTGTCTTTAATATTTTCGATTTCTTCTTTAGTTTTATTAATATTATCTTTAACTATATCATTTTCTTTAATATTAACGATTATACCACTTGTTTTTCCATCCTCACTTATTACAAAATTTCTAAAAACTGGACTACTTATAATTTCTTTAAATCCTCTATTTTTATCAACATCCTCATCTTTTAATGTTTTAAAATTTGAAAGACGTTCTTGAAGTGGAGCGTCAGAACTATTTAACAACGGTATATCCAAAAGAGTAACTACACTATGAACCCAATCTAAACTTTGAATTTTATATTTTAAACTCAATAAATTATTGATAGAGACATCAGAAACCATTCCTCCATTAGGAGTGTAAGTTAAAATTAAAAATTCTTTGGACCCATATCTTTTAGTAATTTCTTTTAAATATTTAAGATCTGGATCACCTTCAATTAATAAAGTTTCTGATGATGCGTCTAGCCTAAAATCCTTTGAGTAATACCCAAAACTTAGGAGAGTAATAAGCAAAATTATAAAAATAGATTTTGGATTTTTAAGAATTATATTTTGATAAATTTGGGTGAACATTTAACCCTTTTATATTGGAATTTAGTTATTTTGAAGATCTTTAAATTTAGTAAACATTTCCTCAAATTCTAAGTTAATATTGCCTGTTGGACCATGTCTTTGCTTACTAATAATTAGTTCCGCTAAATGAGACACTTCATTCATTTTAGCTTGCCATTCAGCATGCTCAACCGTTGCAGGCCTAGGCTCCTTAGATTTTAAATAATATGATTCTCTATACACAAACATTACAACATCGGCATCTTGTTCAATTGATCCCGATTCTCTTAAATCAGATAATAGAGGCTTTTTATCATCTCTTTGTTCAACGGCTCTTGAAAGTTGAGAAAGGGCTATTACAGGTATAGATAGTTCTTTGGCTATTGCTTTTAAACCTTGTGTAATTTCAGAAATTTCCTGAACTCTTCCGTCTTTATTATTAAATGAGCCCCTCATTAATTGAATATAATCTACAACAATCATATCTAATCCAAATAACCTTTTAATTCGTCTAGCTCTATTGCTCATAGCAGCTATAGTAATCGCAGGTGTTTCATCAATGTATAATGGTAATTCAGAAATATTTTTTGATGTTTCGATAAATTTATCAAATTGTTCATCTGAAATTTTTCCTCGTCTAATGTCATTTGATTTAATTCTTGATTGTTCAGCTAAAATTCTTGTAGACAATTGCTCTGATGACATTTCTAAAGAAAAAAATGCAATAGAAGACTTTTTTCCTTTATCTTGTAATTTTTGAGCAGCATTGAATGCTATGTTAGTTGCCAGAGCCGTTTTACCCATTCCTGGTCTTCCAGCAATTATTATTAAATCAGATTGATGAAGACCACCGAGCCTATCATCTAAATCCCTTAAACCTGTTGGCACACCAACAATTCCTTCATCATTTTTATAAGCGGCAGAGGCCATATCAATTGTTTGTTTAACAGCATCATCAAATTTAATTAAAGATGAATTAAAAGAACCTTTTTCCGCTAAGTCAAATAAAAGTCTTTCTGAATGTTCAATAATATTTTGACCACTAGTGTTTAAATCATTTAATTTAGCAGTATCTATTGTTTGCTCAGAAATTTTAATAAGCTCTCTTCTTACAAACATATCATAAATGATTTTAGAATATTCTTTAGCTTGTCTTGTTGATGTTGAAAACTTTGTTACTTTTACGAGGTATTCAGGAACATTTAAGTCATCTTTTTCATCTTCAAAATAGTTTTTTAATGTTATTGGATTTGCAAGCATTCCTTTATAAATCAAACTTTCAATGGCATTGAAAATTTTTTGATGCATAGGATCATAAAAATTATTATTTGAGACTATTGTATTTATTTCATCAAAAATTTCATTCGAGACAAGAATAGAACCAATTACAGCTTGTTCAGCCTCAATATTATTTGGAAGTTCTTTAAATTTATCCTTAACAATACTAAGATTATTTTCCATAAACATAATGTACTATAAATTTCATTATAGAAAATTTAAAAAAAATATTGGGGAAAAAATTGTATAATTATTGGATAGTATCTGCAGAAGCTACTATTATAGTTATTTCTGCATCAACTTCAGAGTGTAAAGTAATTTTTACTTTAAATTTTCCAATAGATTTGATTTCTTGAAATGGTTGTATCATTGAGGGCTTAATATCAATTTTAATCTCCTCTTGAATTAATTTAGAAATTTCAGTCGGCTTAACAGAGCCGTATAGTTCATTATTTTCAGTGCTTAGTTTTTTTACGGTAAATTCCTTCTTATTTATTTGATCTGAAATTTTTTTTGCATTTACTTTCTTTTCATTATCTTTCTTTGAAAGATCTGTTTTAATTTTTTCTACTTGTTGAATATTTTCTTTAGATGCATAAAGAGCTTTCTTATTTGCGATTAAAAAATTTCTAGCATAACCTCTTTTTACATCTATTATTTCACCAATAGATCCAATTTTTTTTATATTTTCTAAAAGAATAACTTTCATTTTTATAATAAAGCTAAGTTTCTAGCTCTTTTAATTGACAGAGATAGCTCTCTTTGCTTTTTTTGACTAACATTTGTAATTCTTGAGGGTAAGATTTTTCCATTTTCAGACATATATCTTTTTAGTAATTTAATATTTTTGTAATCTATTTTAGGAGCTCCTTTAACTGATAGCGGACAACTTTTTTTAAATTTATATTTATTAGGTTGAAAAATACTTAGTTTTGCAAAGTTACTTTGTTTATTCTTTTTGTTTCCACTTTGTCTTTTAGGCATATTAATTAGTTTTTATCTTTTTTTTGAATTTTTTCGACATCATCACGTTTTGAAAAATAATTGGTATCAAGGTCAAATTTTTTAACTTTTACTGTTAAGTATCTTAAAAGCTTTTTGTCTAAAGCTTCATTTTTTTCTAGTTCATCTACCACAATACCTTTCCCTTTTATTTTGAAATGAATATAGCTACCTTTTCTATTCTTTTTAATTAAGTAAGAAAGGTTGAGTAAGCCCCAGTTCTCTGTTTTAACCACCTCACCCTTATTTTTTTCTACAATCTTAGAATATTTTTCAGTAAGTTGTTTTAGTTCACTAGGGGATGTATCTTGTCTAGCTATAATTGTATGTTCGTATAAATTCATTTAAATTCTTTAATAAAACGTGAGGATATACTATTATAAATTCACAATTACAACAGTAAAAAGGATAATAATTAAATAATTTTTGAATGTTTTCAGTAATTTTTCCAGGACAGGGTTCACAAATAGTTGGCATGGGAAAAGAGCTTTATGAAAAATACGACCTAGTAAAAAAAAATTTCAAAGAAGCTGATGAGACTCTTAAATTTCCCTTGTCAAAAATTATTTTAGAGGGCCCTAAAGAAGAACTAGACCTGACAGTAAATACTCAACCAGCAATATTTTTAATAAGCTATTCAATATTCAACTTAGTAATTAAAGAATTTAATATTGATTTAAATAAAGCAAACTATTTTGCAGGCCACTCTCTTGGTGAGTATTCAGCCCTGTCTTGTGCAGGATATTTAAGATTTTCTGATACGATTAAATTGTTAAGAGCAAGAGGAGATGCAATGCAAAACGCTGTTCCAAAAGGTGAGGGTGGAATGATTGCTGTATTAGGTTCTAATGTTGAAATTATTGAAAAAATTTTAGAAGATAATCAAAATAATTTGAAAGTTCAAATAGCTAATGACAATTCAGATGGACAAATCGTAATGAGTGGAAAAAATAATGATTTGGAAAAACTTATAAAAGTTTTAAAGTCAAATTCTATAAAGAATATTAAGCTTCCTGTTAGTGCGCCATTTCATTGTAGTTTAATGAATAAAGCAACTAAAATTATGAAAAATGAAATTGAA
>CABXTO010000016.1 GCA_902515195.1 uncultured Pelagibacteraceae bacterium | reverse complement strand
CATCTGAAATTGAAAGTAGTATATCAAAGTTTCTAATCTTAAATTTTTTATAAATCATATTTTGAATCTTTTTGGATTTAAATAAATAGGGCTTACCAAGTTTATCATTTAAAATTTCCACATCTTTTAAATTTAAATTTTTTCTAAAACCAGTACCTAATGATTTTGCAAAAGCTTCCTTAGCAGCAAACCTTTTTGCAAAATAATTATCTTTATCAAATTTATTTTTCGCAATATTAATTTCTTTTAATGAAAAACTTCTTTTTATAAACATCTTTTTTTTTACTAATTTTTTAATTCTTTTATTTTGAATAATATCAACACCAATACCTAGAATTTTCATTTTTTTTTATTAAGTATTTTTTTAAAATTTTTAATTACAGTTTTAAATCCATAAAAAATTGACTCACCTATTATGTAATGTCCTATATTAAATTCTTTAATTTGTTTAATTTTAGATAAAATTTCAGTTGTTTTATAATCTAATCCGTGACCAGCATGAACCTCTAAATTTATATTATCAGCAAGTTTAGAACATTTCTTTATTCTAAAAAATTCTTGGTTATATTTTTTTTTTGATTTTATTAAATTTGCTAATCTTCCTGTATGAATTTCAATACAATCTGAACCTAATTCTTTCGAAATTTTTATATCTTCGATAGAAGGATTTACAAATAAGCTTGTTCTGATCTTTTTTTTTTTAAACATTAATATAATTTTTCTAATCTTTTTTTTATTTTTTTTTAAATCTAAGCCACCCTCTGTTGTTATTTCTTTTCTGTTTTCAGGAACTATACAAATAAAATTTGGTTTAATCTTTAAAGCTGTATTTACAACATTTAAATTTGTTGAAATTTCTAAATTTACTAAAAGTCTTTTAATTGAACAAATCTTTTTAGCATCTATATCATTGATATGTCTTCTGTCTTCTCTCAAATGAATTGTGATCGAGTCCGCTCCACATTTTTTTACAAATTTTGCTGCTTTTATTGGATTTGGATGAGTTTCACCACGAGCGTTTCTTAAAGTTGCAACATGATCAATGTTAATTCCAAGACGTATCACTTAATAAATCTACTTCCTGGAGTCGTTATTGGTATTAATTTTAAATACTCAGGTAATTGGTTTGCTTTAAAAGTTGGGACTTCTATTTTCAAATGAGAAACTATTTTTTTTTTTATCTTTAATGATTTTTTTGTTGATCTATCAATAATAGCTGCAAATCCAACTAATGACGCTTGCGCTTTCTTAATTAAATTAACACACTCCATACTCGATTTTCCTGTTGTTATAACATCTTCTATTATTAAAACTTTTGAATTTTTTTTTATTTTAAATCCTCTTCTTAAAACAAATCTACCATTGACTCTCTCACAAAATATAGTTTCTTTTTTAAGAAGTCTCCCAATTTCATATCCAATTATAATTCCCCCCATAGCTGGGGCTAAGATAAGATCAATTTCTTTAAAATTTTTTTTAATCTTTTTTGACAAAGACAAACAAATTTTTTCAGCTTTTTTTGGATAACTTAAAAGTTTAGCACATTGTATATATTTAGAGGAGTGTAGCCCTGAAGATAAAATAAAATGTCCTTCTAATAATGCGTTAGTTTTTTTTAAAATATCTAAGGATTTTTTGTGTGAAAGCATTTCTTTTATCTTCGTGTCTAATTATCTTAAATTTTATACCTTTTTGTTTGAGCTCTGCAATAAAATTAGTAAAATTTTTAAGATCTCTAATTATTAACTGAAATTTAAAATTAATATAATTAGGGTTTTTTCCAGCCATTTCAAGATTTGATATATTGAGCTTATGTTCACCTATTAATGAACTTACATTTCCTAACTGACCTGGTTTATCTGGTAAAGAAATCCATAACGTTGTGTTATATTTTTTGACTCTTTCAGCTTTTTTTTCTCCTTTATCATGCCAATATTTTCTTATTGCGGATCTTGCTTTCCCTGTTTTTGTAATAGGTATCCAATGTAGAGATGGTGAGTTTTTTTTAGATGTAATTATTTTGACTGTATCTCCATTTCTTAAAATACTCTGTAATTCATTTTTATTTCCATTAATTTCACATCCTATTGCTGTATCACCAATTTTCGTATGAACTGCATAAGCAAAATCAATTGGGGTTGCGTCTTTGGGTAATTTAATTACAGATCCTTTTGGTGTAAAACAAAAAACATTTTCTTGGAACATCTGTAATTTTGTATACTCATATGAATGTTCTGGATTTTCATTTTTTTCAATAATTTCAACTAGATCTTTAAGCCAATCATATTCTTTCCAGGTTAAAGAGCTAAATTTTTCTGATGATTTGTATTGCCAATGAGAAGCTATACCTCTTTCTGCAAAATCATGCATATCTTTGGTTCTAATTTGAATTTCAATAGGTTTTTTATACGAACCAATTACAGCAGTATGAATTGATTTATAACCATTAATTTTTGGTGAGGATATATAATCTTTAAATTTTCCTGGTACACAATTCCATTGTTTATGTAATACGCCTAATGTTTTATAGCAATCGTCAATATTTTCTAAGATTATACGAAAACCAATGATGTCTGTAATTTGCTCTAATGACACTCTTTTTTTTTGAACTTTTCTCCAAATAGAAAAAGGAGTTTTTTCTCTGCCATAAATTTGAGAATTAATATTATTTTTTTTTAAGAACGTATTAATTTCGACAGAAAGAGTTTCAAAAATATCTTTTTTATCTAACTTAATTTCATCTAATCTTTTTTGAATTAGAGTTCTTGCATCAACATTAAGAACTTCAAAAGATAAATCTTCTAATTCATCTCTTATTCTGTGCATTCCCATCCTATCTGCTAGTGGAGCGTATATTTCCATAGTTTCTTGAGAAATTCTTTTTCTTTTTTCTTCATTATTAATTGCTTTAATTGTTCTCATATTGTGTAATCGATCAGCAATTTTAACTAGTAAAACTCTTATATCTTTTGAAGTGGCTAAAATTAATTTTCTAAAGTTTTCTGCTTTAGAATTTGAAGTGGCCGTATTTTCCAGTGCTGATATTTTTGTTACACCATCTACTAAGTCTGCAACTTCGTCACCAAATTCCCCCCTTATCGTCTCATAGGTTGCAAATGTATCTTCAATAGTATCGTGAAGTAAACCAGTTGTTATAGTAGCACTATCAAGTTTTAATTCAGTTAAGATATTGGCAACCTCTATTGGGTGAACAGAATATGGATCTCCAGAAGCTCTCTTTTGATTACTGTGAGCTTTAACAGCAAAATTATAAGCTTTATTTAATTTTTCAGGATTTAAAAACTTATTATAAATTTTTACCTTATTTATTAGATCTTCAGAATTTAACATACTTGATTATATCATTAAATTAAATTTGTTTAATAGATGTAATGTCTCTATTTGGTAAAGATAATATAAGATTTTTAATATGAAATTTTGAGATAGGATGAAACCAATGCTTATTTATCTCAAATAAAGGAAAAAGTACAAAGTTCCTAGTATGCATTCTGGGATGTGGAAGTACAATATTACCTGTCATTATTTTTTGATTATAATCAATTATATCAATATCGCATACACGTGGAGCATTTATAAAAGACTTTTTTCTTCCTAGCTTTTTTTCAATTTCTTTACAATTTTTTAACAATTCATTTACAGTATAATTCGTTTTTACCTCAACAATAATATTTAAAAACTTAGGATTTTTAGTATTAGGCCATGACAAACTCTCATAAAAACTTGATGATCTTAATATCTTAATCTTTTTTTTTTCTAATTCAAATTTTGTTTTCTCAATATAATTTTTTTTATTTCCTAAGTTTGAACCAATACCTAGATAAATAGATTTAACTCGATTTTCTAATATATCTTGCTTTGTCACGGTTCCAATCTCTATTTTTTTTTGTAGCTCTTTTATCAAATTGTTTTTTTCCTTTAGCAACAGCCAACTCAATTTTTGCTTTTCCTTTTTTAAAATACATTTTAGTTGGAACAATTGTAAAACCATCTCTTTGCATTTTACCAATAAGTTTATTAATTTCTTTTCTATTTAACAAAAGTTTTCTTTCGTCTGTTGGATTGTGATTTGAAAAACTAGCTTGTTTATATGATGCTATATGTGAATTTATTAAAACTATTTCTCCATTTTTTTCTACTGCATAAGAATCAGCAATACTTACTTTACCTTCCCTAATTGATTTAATTTCAGAACCCTTTAAAACAATTCCTGCCTCTAACAAGTCCTCAAAAAAATAATTAAAACTAGCTTTACGATTTAAACAAATTATTTTTAAACCATGATTGGTTTTTTTACTCATTAAATCAATTTTGCGTTCTCAAGAGCTTTTCTAATAATTTCTTTTGTGGGTTTTGTTACTTTTACCAATGGAAGTCTTACATCATCCTCACAAAGATTTAAAAGTTTTGCTGCATATTTGACTGGACTTGGATTACTTTCAACAAACATAGAGTGATGCACTGGTCGCAAGATTTCATTGATTCTTTTTGCTTCTGTTAGAGACTTTTCATCACTCAATACAGAATATTTCTGAAATTCAGAACAAAGTTTTGGTGCAATATTTGCAGTTACACTTATTGCTCCAACACCACCTCTTTTATTAAACTCAAATGCATTGTCATCATTCCCTGTTAATTGTAGAAAATCTTTACCAATTTTTTTTAATGTTTGATCAACTCTATTTAGATCTCCTGTGGCATCCTTTACACCTATAATATTTTTTAATTCATAGAGTTTAGCCATTGTATCCACCGACATATCAATTACCGATCTTCCAGGAATATTATAAATAATTATAGGAATTCCACACTTATCATTAATAGCTTTATAATGTTGATACAGGCCTTCTTGGGTTGGTTTGTTGTAATAAGGAGTTACTATAAGTGCGCCGCTTGCTCCAATTTTTTCTGCATGTGTGGTAAGCGAAATAGCCTCTTCTGTAGAATTTGATCCTGTGCCTGCAAATACAGGCAATTTACCATTACTCTCTTTAACACAAAGCTCTATTACTCTTTCGTGCTCACCATGACTTAAAGTAGGAGATTCTCCAGTTGTTCCTGCGGGAACTAAACCATTTGTGCCATTTTTTATGTGAAAATGAATTAACTTGATATATGTATCATCATCAAGTTTATTGTTTTTAAATGGAGTGACTAAAGCAACATTTGAACCTTTAAACATAAATACTTATAACATAGATTGTTGATTCACATAGTAAAGATTATGGTAAAAAAATTCTTATTTTTTATAGTTTTGTTTCTCTTAATCATTGCTAATACAGTCTCGTACTCTGAAATAATACCCTTAAAAAAACCAATTCAATCACAAGAAATTACACAAAAAAAATTATTAATTGATGTATTAAGACCTCTACCTAAACCTGTAAAAAATGCTGAAAAAAAAGTTGATGAAAAAAAAGTTGTTCTAAAAGAAGTAAAAAAGAAAATCTTAATTTTACCTAAAAAAAAACCAATTGTTGCAGGGTCAGAAAAAGTTTTGGAAATCAAAATTTCAAAATATTATAGTAAAAAAGATTTTGCTTTGGCTAAAAAAGCTGTTACTGAAATGAAGAAGGCTAAATGGCCAACTGCTTTAAAAACTGCTAAAAAAGCTAAAGATAAATCGATTTATAATTTTATCCAATGGAGGCACTTATTAACTAAAGGAAATCAAGCTTCATATTATGAATATAAATCATTTATTGATAAAAATGAAGACTACCCAAGAATAGGAAGAGTAAAATATTTAGCTGAACACAAACTATCAACAGATAAGGTTTCACCACAAAAAATTATTGACTCTTTTGCTTCATCTGAACCTTTGAGTGGATTTGGAAAATTAATATTGGGTGAAAGTTTTATTTTAAAAGGAAACGAGGAAAAAGGTATTGATTTAATCAAAAACGGTTGGATAAATGCAGAATTGACAAAAACAGAACTAAAATTCTATAGAAAAAAATTTAAGAAATTTTTAAATGCTGAAGACTATATTAAACGTGCAGATTACCTTGCTTGGAATAATAAATATTGGGATTTAAAAAGATTACTTAGATATTTACCAAAAGATTACGAGCTATTGTATAATGCAAGACAACTACTAATGAGTAAATCCTATGGTGTTGATACTGCGATATCAAAAGTCCCAGCTAAATTTAAAAATGATGCTGGTTTGAATTACGATAGATTAAAATGGCGTAGAAAAAGAGGTAGAGTTGATAGTTCCGTTGAAATTTTATTAAAGATTAAGAATACCAAAGATTACTTAGTAAGACCTGATAAATGGTGGATTGAAAGGGAAATTATTTCAAGGTCTTTAATATATAAAAAAAAATATGAATTAGCCTATAAAATTTCTAGTAATCACGCGATGACGGATGGACCAGAATTTGCTGCAGCAGAATGGATGAGTGGTTGGATTGCTTTAAGTTTTTTAGATGATCCTTTACTAGCTAAAGATCATTTTGAAAATTTTTACAATAATGTAGGATATCCCATAAGTGTTGCTCGAGGTGCTTACTGGCTAGGAAGGACTTATAAAAAGATGGGTAATGATGAATTATCAACTAAATGGTTTAAAGAGGCTTCAAACTATTTAACAACATACTATGGTCAATTGGCATTTATGGAACTTGATCCTGATGCTACTTTTGAGCTTTCAAAAGATAAGGAGATTGAAAAAAAATATCGTGATTATTTTTTTAAAAAAGAAATTGTAAAACTAATCTATCTACTAGACGAGTTAGATGAAGATAAATATGCAAAGCATATGCTAAGACATCTTGCTAATGACAATATAGACAATGGCAGTGAAATATTAGCAGCAGAGCTTGCTACAAATATTGGAAGATTTGATTTTGCAATTCAAATATCTAAAATTGCCTCGTACGAAAAAAGATTCCATAATAAATATAATTATCCAATTATAAGTACACCTAAATATATTAATGGTAGAAAGATTCCTGAAAGTGCATTTATTTTATCTATAATTAGACAAGAAAGTGAATTCGATTTAAGTGCAAACAGTCATGCTGGAGCCAAAGGCCTCATGCAGCTAATGCCCTACACTGCTAAACTTGTAGCAAAACAAGCCAAACTACCATACTCAAGATCAAGACTAACTACAGATCCCGAATATAATATTAATTTGGGTTCTCATTATATTGCTGGTTTAATTTTAGAATATGATGGTGCTTACCCCTTTGCTATTGCAGCTTATAATGCGGGACCAAAAAGAGTTAGATATTGGAAAAAAATAAATAAAAATCCTCAAAAAAATCAAATCAATTATATTGACTGGATTGAACTAATAAAGTTCAGAGAAACAAGAAATTATGTTCAAAGGGTTTTGGAAAATTATAATGTTTACAGATACATATTAAATCAAAAACCTGTATCTATGAAAAACTTTTTTACAGATAATCCTTTATTTTAATTTTTTAGATAATAAAAATTTGTAAAATTTTATAATACCAATTAAATTAAAAGCTTTTTCTAAAGCTTTTTTTTTATTTAAAATGATTGAATAAAATAAAAATAACAAAACATTTGAAATTGGTTCTCTTATTATCTTAATTGTCTTAAGCCTTTTATATTTATATGAAAATAAATATTCACCAAATTTAAAATTTGAAATTCTTATATATAAAGCTTTTAAAGTTGGGGAAGAAGATTCACCATTATAATGGTTTGCTTGAATATTTAAATTTAGATATATCTTTTGTTGAGATAGCTCGACACGTTTTGAAAAATCTACATCTTCCCAATAAAAAAAGAAGTTCGAGTCAAACATATCTATTTTTTCAAATTTTTTTTTGTCACATAAAAAAATTGCACCAATGAAACTATTCACTTTTTTAAACTCTTTTTTTTTATTTTTTAAACTATTTATTTTCTTATATTTTAAATTTGGTATGGAAATTATCGAATCCTTTTTTTTTGAAAAAACTTTTTTTAATCTCAAAATTGACTCAGGTGAAATTTTTACATCGGCTTGCGTACATAAAAAATATTTAGTTTTTATTTTTCCGACTAAAAAATTGATCCCCTTTGCAAAACCAAAGTTTTTATTAGTCACTTTGTAGTAAATAAGATTAGGTAAAATTTTCTTTAATTTTTTTTTCGTCTCAAAATCATTACTTTGATCTAAAATTGCAACTTTATAACCTTTATAACTTTTAAAATTTTCCAATACTGTTGTGGGCGTATTATATAGAAGAATAATAATTGTTATGTCGTTTTTATTCATTAAATGTTTTTATAGATAATAAATTTAAATAGTTATAAATTAATAGTTAGTCTATTTTAAAATAATATGTTTATTAATTAATTCAAATATTTAATGTCAATTAAAAATCTATTTAAATCCCTATTTTATTCTTATTTTAAGAGAGATAGTCATTATTATTTACACAACAGTAATAATATTAATCATCGAGAGTATATTGGTGATAAATGGGATGAAATAGGAAAGTTACAATTTGATTTTTTAAAAAAAAAAGGACTAAAACCACATCATAAATTAATTGATATTGGCTGTGGCTCTCTTAGAGGTGGAGTGCATTTTATCAACTATCTTAATAGTAAAAATTATTTTGGAACTGATATAAATTATGATTTAATCAAAATTGGACTTTCAAAAGAACTAAACGTCAAACTAAGAAATAAGATTGATGAAAATAATTTTTTAGTAAGTAGTGATTTCAATTTCAATTTTAATGTTGATTATTTTGATTATGCGATTGCTTTATCTGTTTTTACGCATTTAAGAAAATCAAATATTATTACTTGCCTTAAAAATTTAAAGAAAAAAATTAATAATGGGTTTTTTTTTGGAACTTTTTTTCTTGTTGATGAGGAACGAAAGGATACACCTTTTATTCAATCCAAACAAATCACTACTTATTCTTATAAAGATCCTTTTCATTACACTTATAATGAAATTAAAGAAATCAGCAAAAATGTCGGGTTTGAATGTAAATTGATTTATGATTTCGTACATCCGAGAAACCAAAAAATGATCGCTTTTCAGAAAAAAAGATCGTGAAAATATGGCGGAAGAGGAGGGATTCGAACCCTCGGTACAAGTTTCCTCGCACGGTCATTTAGCAAACGACTGGTTTAAGCCTCTCACCCACTCTTCCAAGAAATTTGTCGCTCCCCGATTGTATTGAATAATCAATATTAATAAAGTAATTATTCATTAATTATGAAAAATAAGTACTCAATATTTTCACTTATTAAAAATGCTTTTTCTTATCATGAAAATTGGGAAAAGGCATGGAAAGACCCTATTCCTAAAAAAGAGTATGATGCAATAATAATTGGTGGAGGAGGACACGGTTTAGCTACAGCGTATTATCTCGCCAAAAAACATAAAATGAAAAACATTGCTGTTGTTGAAAAAGGATGGATAGGTGGAGGTAATACAGGAAGAAATACTACAATAATCAGATCGAATTATTTATGGGATGCTAGTGCTGGGCTTTATGATCATGCATTAAAAATATGGGAAGGTCTATCTCAAGAATTAAATTACAATGTTATGTTTAGTCAAAGAGGTGTAATGAATCTTGCGCACAATCTTCAAGATGTAAGAGATTTAAAAAGAAGAACTCATGCCAACAGATTAAATGGAATTGATGCTGTTTATTTAAATACACAAGAAGTAAAAAAATTTTGCCCAATAATAAATACATCTCCTGATATTCGCTACCCTGTTTTGGGTGGAACTCTTCAAAGAAGAGCTGGTACAGCCAGGCATGATGCGGTTGCTTGGGGATATGCAAGAGGTGCAGATGAAATGGGTGTTGATATTATTCAGAATTGTGAAGTCAAAGGTATTAAAAGAAATGGTGATAAAGTTGAGGGTATCGAAACTACTAAAGGATTTATAAAAACAAATAAGATAGGTGTTGTTGCTGCTGGTCATTCAAGTGTTATTGCTAATATGGCTGGTTTAAAATTGCCATTAGAAAGTAAACCGTTACAAGCTCTAGTTTCCGAACCTGTTAAACCAATTATTGATACTGTAGTCATGTCAAATGCAGTTCATGCTTATGTAAGTCAATCAGATAAAGGTGAATTAGTTATTGGTGCGGGTACAGATGATTATATTTCTTATTCTCAAAAAGGTAGTCATGATATTGTTGAGGGGACTTTAAATGCAATATTAGAATTATACCCCATATTCAGTAGAATGAGAATGTTGAGACAATGGGGAGGAATTGTTGATATTTGCCCAGATGCAAGTCCAATAATAAGTAAAACATCAATTAAAGGTTTGTATTTTAATTGTGGTTGGGGAACAGGCGGATTCAAGGCAACTCCAGGATCTGGTGATTTATTCGCACACACTATTGCTAATGATGAGCCTCATAAACTGAATGCAGCATTTAATATTAATAGATTTATAAGTGGTGACCTTGTTGATGAACATGGTGCTGCTGCTGTAGCTCACTAATGTTTATAATTCATTGTCCTTTTTGTGGTGAACGAGAACAAAGTGAATTTAAGTCTGGTGGTGAAGCTCACATAGTAAGACCTAGACAACCTACAGAATTAAGTGATGATGAGTGGGCAGAATATTTATTTATGAGAAAGAATATAAAGGGTATTCAATTTGAAAGGTGGAATCATGCTCATGGGTGTAGAAAATGGTTTAACATGGTTCGTGATACTTCAAATGATGAAATTAAAGCTGTTTATAAAATGGGTGAAAAACCGCCAATAAAATAGATAATGACAAAAAATTTAAGAGTTAAAACTGGAAAAGCTATTGATGAAACTTATAGGATTTCATTTAAATTTAATGGAACAACTTACTATGGATTTAAAGGAGATACACTTTCGTCTGCTCTCTTAGCAAACGATGTTCATTTAGTTGGTAGAAGTTTTAAATACCATAGACCAAGAGGTATTATGACGGCTGGTTCTGAAGAACCAAATGCTATTGTTCAGCTTCATGACAATTCATCTAGAACAGAGCCAAATGTAAGAGCAACTGAAGTTGAAATATATGAAGGCTTAGAAGCATCGAGTCAAAATTGTTGGCCAAGTGTAAAGTTTGATATTGGTGGAATAAATAATTTTTTATCACCTCTTCTACCTGCAGGCTTTTACTATAAAACTTTTATGTGGCCTGCCAGTTTTTGGGAGAAATACGAATATTTTATAAGAAGATCAGCTGGATTAGGAAAGTCACCTAAAGAAAAAGATCCAGATGTTTATGAGCATAAATATATTCATTGTGACGTACTTGTAATAGGATCGGGTATTTCTGGTATCATGTCAGCAAAAACTGCAGCTAAAAATGGATTTAAAACTCTTTTAGTTGAAGAAAAACCAAATCTCGGCGGATCAACTATTTACCAAAACTCAGATTTTTTCAAAATTAATAATCAAAATTCAAGTTCATGGTTAGAAAAAGAATTAAATGAAATCAAAAAATTAGGAAATTTAGAAATAAAAACTAGAACAAGTGTTGCAGCTTTTCATGGTTATAACTTTTTATTGGCTCGTGAAAATTTCACTGATCATTTACCCATTGAACAAAGAAGTAATAAGACAAGACAAAAGCTACTTAAGATAAGAGCAAAAAAAGTAATTACAGCAACTGGATCAATAGAGAGACCAATGATTTTTGACAATAATGACCGTCCAGGAATTTTACTATCATCAGCAATTAAGAAATATGCTGATTTTTTTGGTGTTGCAAGTGGTGAAGAAAATATCCTTTTCACAAATAATGATAGTGCATATGAAACTGCAATTAGTTTGATTCAAAAGGGAATTAAAATTAAGGCTATAATTGATAATAGAGAATATGTAGACTCTAAATTACACTACGAAGTAGAAAAAAATAATATTAAGATTTTTAAAGGGTACACAATAACCGATACATTTGGATACAAGAGAATAAATAAAATTTCTATTAAACAATTATCTAAAGATGGACAAAAAGTTGTGGGATCTAAAATCAATTTATCTTGCGATTGTCTTGGTGTATCTGGGGGATGGACACCAGCAGTACATTTGTTTACACAATCTGGTGGAAAATTAAAATTTAGGGAAGAAGATCAAGTATTTATACCTAACATTTACCCTTCAGACCAATTAAGTGTGGGATCTTGTAATGGTGATTTTACTTTGGAAGAAATTTTAAAAAACACTTCTAAATCTTTAAAAGAGTTTTTGAATATTGAAAATACTGAATATGAAAATTTAGAAATTTTATCATCATTTAACAAATCAAAAAGAAATATTTGGTTATTACCATCAGATAAAGTTTTTGGTAAAACAAAATCTTTTGTTGATTATCAAAATGATGCAACTGCAAAAGATATAAAATTAGCTCTAAGAGAAGGTTTTAGATCTATTGAGCATGTAAAAAGATACACAACAACTGGTATGGGTACAGATCAGGGTAAATTAGGTAACATGCATGCACTTGGAATTATTTCTGAAACAGCAGGTGCAAAAATGGGTGAATTAGGCACAACAACTTTTAGACCCCCTTACACTCCTTTAACTTTTGGAACTATAGTTGGAAGAAATGTTGGAGAGTTTTTTGATATATTTAGAAAAACCCCAATTCATAATTGGCATGTAAAAAATAAAGCTGAATTTGAAAACGTAGGTCAATGGAAGCGTGCTTGGTACTATCCAAAAAAAAATGAAAATATGCACCAGGCTGTTCAAAGAGAAAGTAAAGCAGCACGAGAAAGTGCGGGTATACTGGATGCTTCGACACTTGGTAAAATTGATATACAAGGTACTGATGCTTCCGAATTTTTAAACCGTGTTTACACAAATGCTTGGTCTAAACTAGCTATAGGAAAATGTAGGTATGGTTTAATGTTAAATGAAGACGGCATGGTATATGATGATGGGGTAACTACTCGTTTAGATGAAAATCACTACATCATGACTACAACAACTGGTGGTGCAGCGAACGTTATGGCTAAATTAGAAGACTATCTACAAACAGAGTGGCCAGAATTAGATGTTTATTTAACATCAGTGACTGATCATTTTGCTACAGTAAGTATTTGTGGTCCAAGTAGTAAAAAAATTGTATCTGAAGTTATTCCAGATTTAAATTTTTCGGATGAAAGCTTTCCACATATGTCATTTAAGAATGCCAAAATTGGTAAGATTAATTGTAGAGTCATGAGAATTAGTTTTACAGGAGAGCATAGTTATGAAATTAATGTACAAGCTAATTATGGTAAGTCTGTTTGGGAAAAATGTATGGAAGTAGGTAAAGATTACAATATTACACCTTACGGAACTGAGACAATGCACCTACTTAGAGCTGAAAAAGGTTTTATAATAGTTGGTCAAGATACTGATGCAACAATGACACCAATTGATTTACAAATGGATTGGATTGTAAGTAAAAAGAAATATGATTTTATTGGAAAAAGATCACTGTATAGATCAGATACTATTAAAGAAGATAGAAAACAGCTTGTTGGTTTAATAACTGATAATCCTAACGAAATATTAGAGGAAGGTGCACAAATAGTGGCTGATATAAATAAATCACCCATTGAAATGTTGGGTCATGTTACGTCTAGTTATTATAGTCCTAACCTAAAAAAATCTATAGCACTAGGAGTTGTTAGAGGTGGAAAAAATATGATGGGGCAAAAATTGATAGTTCCAATGGAAAAAAAGAATATAAATGTAACAGTAGCTGATCCTGTTTTTTTAGATAAGGAAAACAAAAGACTAAATGCTTAATTATAACCAATCACTACCTGAAAACGTGTTATTACAAGATCTTCAAATGAAAGAAGTGAAACCGATAATGAAATTAATAGTTAGAGGTAAAAAAAGAGATTTTTTTTCTGCAATTGGAAAATCATTGAATATGCTTTTACCAGCTGAAGCAAATACATCTTCTCAAAGCAATAAACTTACAGCTGTTTGGTTAAGTCCTGATGAATGGATGATTTTTTCTAATGAACCAATTGATGAAAGTACAAATTATTATGAAACTGAGGAATTATTAAATAATAATATTTCAAAATTAAATCTTGGTGCAATTACAGATGTCACAGATCAATTTGTGATGATTAATCTTAAAGGAAGCAAAATTTTTGAATTATTTCAATCTGGATCACCATTTAATTTTAATGATTTTCAAAATAAAAAAGGGGCTGTAGTGCAAACAATACTAGCTAAAATTGATATAATTATACATAATCAAGATAAAAATATAGTAAATTTGTTTGTAAGACGCTCTTTTTCTGAACATTTATTTTCTTGGATGAAAGACGCTGCGTCAAGATTATAGTCACATTTTATTTTCAAATCAGCTATTTAGCAGTATGAAAAAATTAATATTATTAGCTTTATTTGCTTTATTACCCTTATCATTAAACGCAGAATCGAACTTAGATAAAATTATGTCAGCAGGTGTTTTAAAAGTTGGAACAACTGGAGATTGGGATCCAATGACAATGAAAGATCCAGCAACTAACAAATACAAAGGTTTTGACATAGATGTAATGAATGAATTGGCAAAAGATATGGGAGTTAAAATTGAATTTGTTCCAGCAGAATGGAAAACTATTGTGTCAGGTATTACATCTGAAAGATATGA
>CABXTO010000015.1 GCA_902515195.1 uncultured Pelagibacteraceae bacterium | reverse complement strand
ATAGCTTGTCAACAATTGGTATTGATCACAAAAATCATGATATCAGATTTGTCGAAGATGATTGGGAAAGCCCAACCCTAGGTGCTGCTGGTCTTGGTTGGGAGGTATGGTGTGATGGAATGGAAATAACTCAATTTACATATTTCCAACAAATGGCTGGCTTTGAATGTAAACCAGTCTCAGTAGAAATAACTTATGGTTTAGAAAGAATTTGTATGTTCACTCAAGAAAAAAATAATGTTTACGATTTGATTTGGAATAATGAAAATGTTGAATATCGAGAGATTTTTCACCAATCTGAGAAAGAATTTTCTGCATATAATTTTGAACACGCCAATACAGAAAATTTATTTAAAATGTTTGAAATGATAGAAAGTGAAGCCAAGTCATTAGTTGAAAAAAAGATTTCTTTACCAGCCTATGACCAATGCTTAAAAGCAAGCCATGTATTTAATATATTAGATGCTAGAGGAGCAATTAGTGTAGCTCAAAGAGCAGAATATATTGGAAGAATAAGAGAAATTACAAAGTCAGCTGCTGCAATCTGGGTTGATACTCAAGTTTAAAATGGCAGAATTTTTTTTAGAGTTATTTAGTGAAGAAATTCCAGCTGGTCTTCAAAAAAATTTACGAGATAAACTTCTGGAAGAATTCCAAAAATTTTTTTTTGAAAAATCTATAAAATCAAAGAAAAGTTTTTCATTTTCAACACCAAATAGATTGATAATAGTTTTCGAAAGTTTAGAAAAACAAATTGAAATATTTTCTGAGGAAATAAAAGGGCCAAAAATTAATGCACCAGATCAAGCTTTAGAGGGCTTCATAAGATCAAACAAAATTGAAAAAAAAGATTTATTTAAAAAAAAAACTGAAAAAGGAGAGTTTTATTTTTATAGAACCCAGACTAAATCATTAAATACTCATGATTTGTTGAAGTTATTTATTCCAAAATTATTAGAGAGTTACCAATGGAAAAAATCAATGAAATGGGGTGATTTTGATCTAAATTGGGGAAGACCATTAAAATCAATTTTGTGTATATTTGATAAAAAGGTTATTAATTTTGATTTACAGCATATTTCATCATCAAATTCAACTTTTATAGATAAAGATTTTGAAGAAAAAAAAAAAGTTTTTAATGAATATAAATCATATGAAAATTATTTTAAAAAACAAGGTGTACTTATCGATCAGGTTAAAAGAAAACAATTTATAAATCGAGAATTTTCAAAAATACTTACTAAAAGAAAATTAATAATAAAAGATAACCCTAGACTTTTTGATGAAGTGGTTAATTTAGTGGATAATCCTAATATTTTACTATGTAGCTTCGACAAAAAATTTTTATCAATTCCAAAAGAGATTTTAACTTTAACCATGCAAACACATCAAAAATATTTTCCAATTTTTGATGCTAGGGGTGAAATTACAAACGAATTTTTAATTGTTGCAAATAAAAAAGATCAAAAAGGTTTGATAAAAATTGGAAATCAAAGAGTTATTGACGCTAGATTAAGAGATGCAGAATTTTTTTGGAATAAAGATAAAGCTCAAAATTTAGTTAAAAAAGTTTCTGAATTAAAATCAATGAATTTTTTTAAAGGATTGGGAACCTATTTTGACAAAGTCCAACGTATGAGAAAATTAGGTGGAATTATTTCTGATGAACTACTGATTAGTAAAGAAAAAGTAGAGTTATCAGCATCAATTTGTAAAACCGATTTAACATCTGACCTGGTTGGAGAATTCCCTGAACTTCAAGGAGTTATGGGTGGTTATTTTTCAGCATACCAAGGATTTGACAAAGAAATTTCATTGGCCTTATCTGAGCAATATTTGCCTATTGGATTAGACTCAAAAGTTCCAAAAAAACCTTTTAGCATTGCATTATCTGTTACAGATAAAATTGACACTTTAGTGGGTTTTTTTGGAATTAATGAAAAACCCACAAGTTCAAAAGATCCTTTTGCACTAAGAAGAATAACACTAGGAATTATTAGAATAATTATAGAAAATAAAAAGAATCTAAAAGTAAATGATTTATTAAACTATTCTTCAAGCCTATATCAAGATCAAGGATATAGTTTAATTAATCAAAATTTACAAAAAGAGTTAAATAATTTTTTAAAAGATAGATTTAAATATTATTTAAGAGAAAAGCTTATTCGTTTTGATATAATTGATGCTATAATTTCTTCTTTCTCAACAAATAAGATATTCTCTTCTTATGAAAAAGCTAGATGTTTGAACAAAGTAATCAATAATCAGATAGGACTTGATATTATTTCAGGTTATAAAAGAGCATCAAATATACTTGATAGTGAAATGAAAAATTTTAAAGTTGAATTAAATGATACAACTGATCCTGGTATTTTCAAAAATGAATTTGAAAAAAATCTATTTAAAAAGATAAATGACATTAAAAAGTATTATTCAAGTATCGATAATGATGAAGACTATATGCAATCATTATCAATTTTAGCTGATACTAAGAAAGAGATTTTTGAGTTTTTTGATAATGTAAAAGTGAATGAGGATAATGATGCTTTAAGAAAAAACAGACTAGAACTTATTAATATGTTATGTAAAACCTTCCAAAATTTTATAAATTTTCAGTTATTAAAAACGAATAATGAATAAATTAATTTTAAATTTTAAATCAAAAGAGTCTAAAAAAATTAGAAATGTAAAAAATTTTTTAGGTGGAAAAGGTGCTAACTTATCAGAAATGGGAAGAATGGGACTTCCTGTGCCTCCAGGATTTACAATTTCAACAAAAGTATGTGAAATTTTTTATAAAGATAAAAAAAAATTAAATTCAAAACTTATTAGTCAAATAAAAAAAGAATTAAAAATAATTGAAAAAGATGTATCAAAAAAATTTGGAGATTTAAAAAACCCACTTTTATTATCTGTAAGATCAGGTGCAAGAGTGTCAATGCCTGGTATGATGGATACTATTCTTAATCTTGGATTAAATGATAAAACTGTAATTTCTTTAGCAAAAAAAACTTCAAATGGTAGATTTGCCAAAGATAGTTATAGAAGATTCATTCAAATGTACGGAAATGTTGTTATGGGAGTTGAAAACTATCATTTCGAAGAATTAATTGAGAACTATAAATTAACAAAAGGTGTTCTTTTAGATACTGAATTAGATGAGAAAGATTGGGATGGCTTGATAAATGATTTTAAAAAAACTGTTAAGGAAAAAACAAATAAAGATTTTCCTCAGGATGTTTATAAACAATTACTAGGCGCTATAAGTGCAGTGTTTTTATCTTGGGAAAGCAATAGAGCAAAAATTTATAGAAAGTTAAACCAAATTCCTGCAGAATGGGGAACGGCTGTAAATGTACAGTCTATGGTATTTGGAAATATGGGGAGTGATTGTGCAACTGGAGTGGTATTTACAAGAAATCCATCTGATGGTTCCAATGATATTTATGGAGAGTATCTTATTAATGCACAAGGAGAAGATGTTGTAGCTGGAACCAGAACTCCACAATATATAACTATTAAAGCAAAAAAAGAGGCTAAAGTAAAAGAGCTTGCTATGGAAGAGCTGATGCCAAAAGTCTATTTGGAGTTATCAAAAATTTTAAAAAAATTAGAAAAACATTATAAAGACATGCAAGATGTTGAGTTTACAGTTGAAAACAATAAACTTTGGATACTTCAGACTCGTTCAGGAAAACGTACCTCTAAATCAGCAGTTAAAATTGCTGTTGATATGGTAAAAGAGAAATTAATTTCCAAAAGTGAGGCCGTACTAAGAATTGATCCAAATTCTTTAGACACACTACTTCACCCCACGTTAGATGAAAAAAGTTCTATTGAAATTATAGCTAATGGCTTACCTGCATCTCCAGGTGCTGCAAGTGGCAAAGTAGTTTTTACTTCAGAAGAAGCTGAAAGATTAAACGATATGATGCAAGATACTATTTTAGTTAGAGTTGAAACATCTCCAGAAGATATTCAGGGTATGCATGCCGCTAAAGGTATTTTAACTGCTAGAGGTGGTATGACTAGCCATGCAGCAGTTGTTGCAAGAGGCATGGGCAGACCCTGTGTTTCAGGTTCGAGTGAAATTGATATTAATTATGAAAAAAAAATTTTTAAAACTTCATTAGTTGAAGTTAAAGAGGGTGATGTTATTACAATTGACGGTTCAACAGGTAGGATCATCTTAGGTAATGTTCCCACAGTTAAACCTGAAATATCAGGAGATTTTTCAAAACTCATGGGGTGGGCTGATTCAATTAGAAGATTAAAAGTAAGAACAAATTCAGAAACACCTCTAGATACTAAAACAGCAAGAGAATTTGGTGCAGAAGGAATTGGTCTTTGTAGAACTGAACATATGTTTTTTGATGAGGAAAGAATTTTATCTGTAAGGGAAATGATTTTGTCAAAAACTCAAGATGATAGAGCTAAAGCACTAAGTAAACTCTTGCCTCATCAAAAAAAAGACTTTATTGAAATATTTCGGATAATGAGCGGTCTTCCTGTCACAGTGAGACTTTTAGATCCTCCATTACATGAATTTTTACCAAAATCTGAAAAAGAAGTTTCTGAAGTTGCAAGAGCTATTGGCTCAGATACAAAAGAAGTTACAACGAGAATAGATGAGCTACATGAACAAAATCCAATGCTAGGTCATAGAGGTTGTAGATTAGGAATTTCCTTTCCAGAAATTTATGAAATGCAATGCAGAGCTATTTTTGAAGCTCTATCATATCTTAAAAAAAATAAACAGAAATCTGCATTCCCAGAAATAATGATACCGTTAGTTTCAACAGAAGCGGAGATAAAAATTTTGAAAAATTTAGTTATTAATATTGCTAAAAAAGTTCAAAAAGAAAATAAGACTAAAATTGAATTTTTAGTTGGCACAATGATTGAATTACCTAGGGCAGCGATTAAAGCAAAAGATATAGCAAAACATGCTGAATTTTTTAGTTTTGGAACTAACGATTTAACACAAACTACATTTGGAATTAGTAGAGATGATAGTGGTAAATTCTTAAATGATTATATTGATAATAAAATTTTCGCTGTAGACCCGTTTGTCTCGATAGATGATGGCGTCAAAGATCTTGTAGAAATAGCAGTTGAAAAAGGAAAAAAACAAAATAAAAAAATTAAACTTGGGATTTGTGGTGAGCACGGTGGTGACCCAACGAGTATTGATTTTTGTTCTAATGTTGGACTAGATTATGTATCTTGTTCACCTTATAGAGTTCCAATAGCAAGATTAGCTGCAGCACAAGCAGCATTAAGAAAAAATAAAAAGTAAATATAATCTTGTATCTCAGAATTCTAATTTTAAATCTATAGCTGAAGCACTATGAGTGATGCTACCAACAGAAATTCTATCCACTCCAGTTGCAGCAACTGACTTAATTGTTTTAAGATTGATATTTCCTGAAGCTTCTGTTTCATAATATTTTTTTGCAAGTTTAATACCGCTTTTAAGATTTTTAACACTCATATTGTCAAAGAGTATAGTATTAAATTTCAGACCAATTATTTTTTTAAGTTGTTTTAAATTATCAATTTCAACAGTAATTTTTTTACCTTTTTTATTTTTTATTGCTAAAGAAACCAACTCTCTTAAATCTGAACTAGCAATATGATTATCTTTGATTAAAAATTCATCACTTAAATTAAATCTATGATTGGTACCTCCACCTAATTTTACTGCATATTTTTGAATAACTCTTAAATTTGGAATTGTTTTTCTGGTACAGCAAATTTTACATTTTTTTCCTGCTAATTTAACAAATTGATTTGTTTTGGTAGCTATTCCTGAGATGTGAGATAAAAAGTTTAAAGCAACTCTTTCAGCAATTAATATATTTTGGGCGTTACCTTTGATTGTAGCAATTAAAGAATTTTTTTTTACAAAAGATCCATCTTTTTTTTTTACAATGAATTTAATTTTATTATCAATTAAAGCAAAAGCATACTTCGCAAAACGCAAACCTCCTATCACAGCATTTTCATTAGATATTAATTTGACTTCAATTATTTTATTATTTTTTATTAAATTAGAAGTAATATCCCCTAGTGGAAACAAATCTTCATTAAGTGCCAGCTTTACAGTATTTTTTATAAAATTTTCGCTTAATTTAATTTTTGACACAAATGATTATCTACCGATAGCAACCATTTTTTCAACAGACAATCTTGCTTTGTTAATTGTCTCTTGATCCATTAAAATTTCACCTGTTTCATTCTCTAAACAGTCCAAAATTTTTGGTAAAGTAATTTTCTTCATATGTGGACACATATTACATGGTTTTATGAATTCTACATTTGGGTTTTCGACTTGGATATTGTCACTCATTGAGCATTCAGTAACCATCATTACTTTCTTTGGCTGATTATCTTTGACATAATTAATCATTCCAGATGTTGACCCTGCAAAATCGCTCGCTTTAATCACTTCAGGCGGACACTCTGGGTGAGCGATAATTTTAATTCCTGGATTGTTTTTTCTTATATCGTTAATTTCTTTTTCATTAAATTGGTCATGAACAATACAAATTCCATTCCATGAAATAATTTCAACATCTGTTTGAGAGGAAACATATTTTGCAAGATAGTCATCTGGTAAAAAAATTACTTTCTTAACGCCGAGAGATTTCACAATTTTTACAGCATTAGCAGATGTACAACAGACATCTGTTTCAGCTTTTACATCAGCAGATGTATTCACATAAGAAACAACAGGGACCCCTGGATATTTTTTTTTAAGTAACCTTACATCTTTGCCAGTTATTGATGATGATAAAGAGCAACCCGCTTTCATGTCAGGTAACAAAACTTTTTTATTTGGGCTCATTAATTTTGCTGTCTCTGCCATAAAGTGAACTCCAGCCATTATAATTATATCCGCAGAAGTTTTCGATGCTTCTACCGCGAGTGCTAATGAATCAGCAGAAAAATCTGCTATTCCATGATAAATTTCTGGGGTTTGATAATTGTGTGCAAGAATAACTGCATTCTTTTCTTTTTTTAATTTATTTATTTTGTGGATATAAGGTGCATGAACAGACCATTCAATTTCTGGCATAACCTTAGAAATTTTTTTATATATAGGATCAGTTGCTTTTTTTACTTCTTGATTAAATTCCATAACAAAATTTATCAATTTGAAACCTACTTGTCATTGATTTATTATGGGTCATATTGCGGCCATGCTGAAATTGGTAGACAGGCACGGTTGAGGGCCGTGTGGACCTAGTCCATGAGAGTTCGAGTCTCTCTGGCCGCACCAAATATTTAAATTTTAAGCCATTCAGGTATAAAAACTTTAAATGATCCATTTTTACTCTTAAATATTTGATCTTTATCAAAGTTTTTATCTAAAAATTTAATTATGGCGAAAGGGTATTCTTCATTAATCAGAACTTTACCAATTTCAGTCTCGTTACTATAGATTTTTTCATCTTCAGATAGTTTTCCACTAATAATTTTAATTGGTAGTAATCTTTTTGATAGTTTATTTTTTAATTTAATTCTAGCTGTATTTTCTTGTCCAACATAACATCCTTTTTTAAAATCAATTGCATTAAGTTCTTCAAAATTGCACTCAATACCGAATAATTTATTTTGTAGTTTGTTTAAGCTTTTAGGCACAATTCCAAGCTTATGACTCTGAAGATAGTAGTTTTCAATTTTATCATCTTTAAGGTCTAACTTTTTTAATGATAAATAAAGTTTTTCCAAATTTATAATGAGTCTTCCACCTAAATTTTTGTTTCTTGGATCTAAAATTATTGGGTCCTCTCTATATTTAAAGGTAAAACCCAATATATCTTTTGAGTTATCAATAGATAGATATTTTTCATATCCAAAACTTGCAACTACAAATTCATTACTTAAATTTAATATATCAACTCTAGATCTAATTTTATAAAGATTGAGTTGTTTAAATATTTCTTCTGATTGAGATTTTTCGCAGTCAATAAAATAACCTGATTTATGTTTCACAATTATAAATTCATAAAGAAACTTGCCCTGTGGAGTCAGCAAAGAAGCAAAACAACTCGAATTGTCTGAAACTTTATTAATATCATTACTTATAAGGTTTTGTAAAAAATCTTTTGCATCTAAACCATTAATGTAGAATATTGATCTATCTTCTAATATATAAACACTATTATTCATATTTGCATCAGGTGTATTTTTAATATAATTACTTTTTTTATAAATGTTAGATCTAATAATCAAAAATGGAAAGTGCTATGTTGATGGTCAACTCAAGGAAGTGGAAATTTCTATCAAGGATGGCAAAATTCATAATATAGGCCAATCTAATGATGAGTCCAAAAATACTATTGATGCAAAAGGATTAACTGTTTTACCTGGATGTATAGATACTCAAACTCATTTTAGAGAGCCAGGTTCTACAGATACTGAGGATCTTAATTCAGGAAGTAGAGCTGCTGTGGCAGGAGGAATTACGGCAGTCTTTGAAATGCCAAATACCAACCCACCAACATCAAATAAAAAAGAATTTCAAAAGAAATTAGATCTAGCTAAAAATAGAATGTATTGCAACTATGCTTTTTATTTTGGTGCAACAGCTAACAACGTAGATGACCTAGCAGATTTAAAAAATTTAGAGGGTTGTTGTGGGATTAAACTTTTTGCAGGCTCCTCAACTGGTAACTTGCTAGTAGCTGACGAAAAAGATATAGAAAAAGTTTTTCAAAATAGCTCAAAAGTTGTTGCTGTTCATTCCGAAGACGAAGAAATTCTTAATAAAAATAAAAGATTAATAAAAAAAGGTGACGTACATTCTCATCCAATTTGGAGAAGTGATGAGTGTGCAATTTCTTCTACAAGAAGAATAGTTAAAATTGCTGAACGATATAATAAAAAAGCCCACGTTTTACATATAACTACAAAGCAAGAGATAGATTTTTTATCTCAGCACAAAGGGAATATTACTTTTGAGATTACACCACAGCATTTAACAATTTATGCACCTGATTGTTATGATAAATTAGGTTCTTATGCACAAATGAATCCACCTATCAGGGATAAATCTCATTATGATAGATTGTGGTATGCCGTTAAAAATAATTTTAATGATACCATAGGCTCAGATCATGCTCCCCATTTAAAAATTAATAAAGATAAGGAGTATCCAAACTCACCGTCAGGTATGCCTGGAGTGCAAACTCTTATGCCTGTGATGCTTAACCATGTAAATGATGGAAAATTATCTCTTAATCAATTAATAAATTATGTATGTGAGAATCCAGTTAAAATTTTTGGAATAAAAAATAAAGGATTTATTAAAAAAGGGTTTGATGCAGACTTCACTATTGTTGATATGAACAAAAAAATAGAAATTAAAAATGAAAATATAGAAAGTAAATGTGGCTGGTCTCCTTTTAATGGGTTTAAGTTTAAAGGTTGTCCTGTTTTAACAATAATTGCTGGTAAAATAAAAATGAAAGATGGAGAGATTTTAGGAGAACCAGAAGGTACTCCATTAATTTTTGAAAATTAGATTCAAAATAAATTATAAGTTTTTTTAATAAAATTGGTAAAATTATAATCTAACTTTGTTTTTAAAGAAGTTTTATAATCCTTATTAATTGATTTTATAAAATCATGAGCCTGCTTTCTTCTAAGCCACCAGTTTTTACTAAACTTTTTAAATTTTAAATTACTTTCACCTTTTCTATCTTGAAAATAGAAAGTTAAGTTTTTATTTAAAAGAGTAAAATTATTTAAAACACTACTTGAAATCACCGCAAGTCTAAAATCTAAAGTTAACATAGAATAATTTTTTGCATTTATTATTTTTGAATATTTTTTAAAAAATTTTCTTTTAAATGAAATACAGCTTCCAGACATAGGAAAACTTGGCCAAATATCCTTTTTATTTTTATTTTTGGTAACTTTTTTAGGATAGATTATTTTATTTTTTGAATAATAATTAATTGGTAAATCAAAAATAATATCTAATTTTGGTTTTTTATTAAAATTATTAACTATTTCTTTTACCTTATTGTTCTTAAAAAAGTCATCAGAATCTAACAAAAATATATATTCTCCTTTTGATTTTGAAAAAGCTTTATTGTAATTATTAATTTGATAATAAGTATTAAATTTTCCAAGATTTTTTCTATTGTTATTTCTAAATACTTTTATCCCCTTGAATTTTTTGGCAATTTTATATGAATTATCTTTTGATCCATCATCATAAAATATAACCTCAATATTTTTATAATTTTGACTTAAGCAAGATCTAATACATCTTTTGATATATTTTTCTTTATTATAACTAGCTATCAAAATTGAGACTAAAGGTTTTTTTAGCATTAAAATGAATTTACCAAAATTACACCTATTACAATTAAGAATAAACCAGCAATAGCCTGCCAACTCAGAGTTTGATTAAAAAAAATATATCCAAGTATTGCTATAGTAAATATGCCAAGACCACTCCAAGTAGCATAAACTATCGCTATAGGAAGCTTATTAACTACAAAAGTGAGTAAATAAAAAGCACTTAAATAAAATATTGTCAGAAAAGTTGTTGGGACTAATTTTGTAAAGTTTTGTGAAATCGGGAGTAACATTGTCCCTGCAACTTCAAAAAAGATTGCTCCTATGAGAAATAAATAAGTTTTAATCACTTTTTATAATATTATTTTTGATAAGGTCTTCTTTAATTTCATCCAAAATAACAGGATCATCTATGGTTGGAGGCATTTTATACTCCTCGTTATCTGCAATTTTTCTAATAGTTCCCCTTAAAATTTTACCCGATCTTGTTTTTGGGAGTCTTTTAATAACTATTGCAATTTTAAATGCAGCAACTGGACCAATTTTATCTCGAACCATTTGAATACATTCTTTTGAAATCGTTTCATTATCTTTATCTACACCAGCTTTTAATACGATTAATCCAATTGGCAATTGTCCTTTAAGTTTATCTGAAATTCCTAGTACTGCACATTCTGCTACAGATTGGTGCTCTGATAAAACTTCTTCAATAGCTCCAGTAGACAATCTGTGACCAGCAACATTGATTATGTCATCTGTTCTTGACATTATCCATATATACCCATCTTCATCAATGTGACCTGCATCATAGGTTTGATAATAACCTTCATAATTTGACATATAATTTTCTTTATATCTTTTATCAGCATTCCAAAGAGTTGGAAAAGTTCCTGGAGGGAGAGGTAGTTTAACGACTATATCACCCATTTCATTAGGTTTAGCTAAATTTTTATCAGACTTAATAATTTTTACATCATATCCTGGTACTGCTTTACATGCAGAACCATATTTAGTTTTCATCATTTCAATACCTGTACAATTAGAGCTAATAGCCCAACTAGTTTCTGTTTGCCACCAATGATCTATGACTGGGACGTTTAATAAATTTTCAGCCCATCTAATCGTATCTGGATCAGCTCTTTCCCCAGCAAGAAAAAGACTTTCAAATTTGGAAAGATCATACTTAGAAAAAAACTTTCCTTCTGGATCTTCCTTCTTAATTGCTCGAAATGCTGTCGGAGCTGTAAATAAAGATTTTACTTTATAATCTGAAATAATTTTCCAAAATGCTCCAGCATCAGGTGTTCCAACTGGTTTTCCTTCAAATAAAACTGTTGTACATCCCTTAAATAAAGGTGCATAAACAATATATGAGTGACCAACAATCCATCCAATGTCACTGGCTGACCACCATATATCGCCTTCATTGATGTTATAAATATTTTTCATAGTCCATTTTAATGCAACAATGTGACCACCAATGTCTCTAACAATACCTTTGGGAGTTCCTGTTGTCCCAGATGTATAAAGTATATAAGCAAATTCATTTGAATTCATCTCGACACAATCAATTTCTTTTGCTGCTGAAACAACTTCTTCCCAACTTACTTCTTTAGGAGCATTTAATTTTACTTCATGACTTGGTCTTTGAAACAAAATCATCTTATCAATTTTATGTTTGGCTTGTTTAATGGCTTCATCTACTAAAGGCTTGTATTCAACTGTTCTTCCAGGTTCAAAACCACACGAAGCTGTAACCAATACTTTTGCTTTGCTATCGTCAATCCTACTAGCAAGCTCATTAGAAGCAAATCCTCCAAAAACTACAGAGTGTATTGCACCTATTCTTGCACATGCAAGCATAGCTACTACTGCTTCTGGTATCATAGGCATGTAAATGATTACTCTATCTCCCTTATCAACACCTTGATCTTTTAAAGCTCCCGCAAATTTAGAAACTTTTGATCTGAGCTCTTCATAACTAAACTTACTTTTATTACCCGTGATTGGACTATCGTATATTAGTGCAGTATTTTTTCCATTTCCTTGATCGATATGAATATCTAATGCGTTGTAACAAGTGTTTGTCACGCCATCTTCGAACCATTTATAAAAAGGAGGGTTTGATTTATTTAAAATCTTGGTTGGTTTTTTAAACCAAAAGATGTCATTTGATGCATCACTCCAAAATTTTTCTGGATCTTTTATTGATTGTTCGTAGATTTTATTGAATTTATCTGACATTTAAAACTTGATTCGTTATTGCCCTTTTTTTGATTTTTAACTTATAAATTGTATTTAATTTTAAAAAGTCAGTAAAATCAATGTAAATTAATGATAATTAAGTCTTCAATAAAGTCGTTTAATTTGGTATTTAACGCACAACTTTGGCTTAGGGAAGCTTAAGCCTAGTTTATATAAACTAATAAAGTAAAAACTAACTAAAGAGGGAGTTTTTTATGAAAAAACTTAAACTGTTTGCTCTTACAGCTGTTGCCCTAATGGGTGTTACAGGTGTAGCAAACGCTGAGACCGCGATGTTAGCACAAGATGACTTCGTTGGAATTTCCTTTTGGGTAATTTCAATGGGTATGTTGGCTGCTACAGCATTCTTCTTCATGGAAAGAAGTTCTGTTGCTCCTGGCTGGAAAACGTCAGTAACTGTTGCAGGTCTAGTAACTGGTATTGCATTCATCCATTACATGTATATGAGAGATGTATGGGTGACTACAGGCGATTCACCAACAGTATACAGATATATTGACTGGTTAATTACTGTGCCATTACAGATGATAGAGTTCTATTTAATTCTAGTAGCTGTAAGAAAAGCAAACTCTGGAATTTTCTGGAGATTGTTAATTGGTTCATTAGTAATGTTAATCGGTGGATACTTAGGAGAGGCTGGATACATCAACGCTACACTTGGTTTTATTATCGGTATGGCAGGTTGGGTATACATTCTTTATGAAGTATTCTCAGGTGAAGCTGGTAAAGCTGCTTCAAAAAGTGGAAACAAGGCTCTTGTGACCGCGTTTGGCGCAATGAGAATGATTGTTACAGTTGGTTGGGCTATTTACCCATTAGGTTACGTATTTGGTTACCTAACAGGTGGTGTAGATGCTAACTCACTTAACGTTGTTTACAACTTAGCTGACTTTATAAACAAAATTGCATTCGGTCTAGTAATCTGGGCTGCTGCAATTAGTTCAGCTGGTGCAAGAAGCAGATAATTATTAAGTAATTAAATAATTTTAGGGCGAGTATGTTTTCACATACTTGCCCTATTTTTTTGCATAACTATATAAATAATAAGCATGGCAAAAATAACTTACGTCACTCATGATAATCAAATTCATACAGTTGAAGTTCAAAATGGCTTAACTGTAATGGAAGGCGCAGTTCAGAATGACATTCCAGGCATTGACGCAGACTGTGGTGGAGGAATGGCGTGTGCGACATGTCATGTGTATGTTAATGATGAATGGTTTGATAAGCTACCAAATAAAGAAGATGGAGAAGAAGATATGTTAGATATGGCTTTTGAACCAAAAAAAAATAGCAGATTAAGTTGTCAAATAATTGTTTCAGATGAATTAGATGGTCTTAAGGTGAACATTCCATCGAAACAAGGTTAAATGAATAAAACAGACGCATTAATAATTGGAGCAGGACCCACTGGTTTATTTACCGCTCATCAATTAAAACTAATTGGTCTTGATTGTGAGATAGTAGATAATCTAGATAAAATTGGTGGACAATGTATTGAACTTTATCCAGATAAACCTATTTATGATATCCCAGCAGTACCAGAATGCACTGGAGAAGAACTGACAAATAATTTATTAAATCAATTAAAACCTTTTGATATTAAATTTCATTTAAGTGAAAGAGTAGATGAAGTTAAAAAAGAAAATGAAAATTGGATTGTTAGAACAAATAATGGCACAACATTTTCAACTCCAAATGTTATAATAGCTGGTGGTGTAGGTTCATTTGAGCCTAGAAAATTTCCAGTAAAAGAGTGTGAAAAGTTTGAAAATAAATCAGTTTTTTACTCAATAAAGGATAAAAAAATATTTGACGGTAAAATAGTAACTATTTTTGGTGGAGGTGACAGTGCACTTGATTGGGCAGTAGAGCTTTCAAATAATTCAACAGTAAATTTAGTTCACAGAAGAGATGATTTCAGAGGAGCGCAAGCAACTGTTGATAAAGTTCAAGAATTGGCAAAAAATGGTAAAATTAATCTTTTTACAAAATGTCAAATAAATTCAATTAAAGGTGAAGATAAATTAGAAAGTTTAGATATTAAAAATGACAATAAAGAGACTAAAACTCTTAAAACAGACTTCGCATTGGGTTTTTTTGGATTAATTATGCAACTAGGTCCAATTGCTAATTGGGGATTAAACATTGATAAAAAAACAATAGAGGTTGATACAGAAAAATTTGAAACAAATCAAAAAGGTATATATGCCGTTGGAGATATATGTAATTATCCAGGTAAGTTAAAACTTATTTTATCTGGTTTTCACGAGGGTGCTTTAGCAGCAAGAGCATGCTTTAAATTAGCAAGACCTAATGAAAAATATAGATTTGAATTTACAACATCATCAAAGACAATTAAAGACCGACTTGGCGTAAAAGGTGATTGAATTATTTTCAGCTGATACTCCTAATGGAAAAAAAATTAGTATCATGCTTGAGGAAATCGGTTACAGTTATAAATTAACTAAAGTAGATATTTCTAATGGAGAACAATTTAATCCTGAATTTATAAATATAAGTCCATTTAGCAAAATTCCAGTAATTATTGATTATGATAACAATGAAAGTATTTTTGAATCTGGCGCAATTTTAATTTATTTAGCTGAAAAAAGTGGAAAACTTTATGATAAAAAAAATCGACTTAAAATAAATCAATGGCTAATGGCACAAATGGGTTACATAGGTCCTATGATTGGTCAACATCATCAATTTCATCATTTCAATCCTGGTAAAAGTGAATTTGGTGAAGAGAGATATTTTAAGATTACAAAAAAAATTTACCAAGATCTTGATAATCGCCTAGAAATTTCAAAATATCTTGCTGGTGAAAATTATTCAATAGCAGATATTGCAACATGGCCATGGATTGCTAGGCATGAATGGCATGATATCGGGCTTAAGAAATTTAAAAATCTTTCCAGATGGTATGAGTATATTGCAAAACGAGATGCAGTCATAAAAGGTTATGACCTTTACAGAAATGGTGCAGAAATTCCAAAACTTTAATTAAAATTTTCCTTTTCCTGAGAGCTTTATAAAAATTTTTTGGAGATTATCATTTTCTTGTTTTTTTTGTTTAATATCCTTAGTATCTAATAATTCAAGCATATGTCAGAAGTATATAAAATAGGAATTTCAAATAAAAATAATCAAAAAATAAAAGAGGTAAATTCAATCGATGTTTTAGCTAATCAGGGTATATTAGGAGATAGACATTTTCAGGAATTCAATGATCCATTTAATCAACTGTCTCTAATTGAGTCTGAAAATATTGATTACTATAATAGTAAATATGGACTTGATATACCATACATAGATTTTAGGAGAAATATTATCACGAAAGGAATTCAATTAAATAATCTAATAGGAAAAAAATTACAAATCGGCAAAGTAAAGCTGGAAGGTATTGATCTGTGTCGTCCATGTAAGCATTTATCTGAAGTCTTAAACCAAGATAATATAATAAAAGAATTTTTAAGAAGAGGAGGTTTAAGATGTCAAATTTTATCTTCCTCAACTATAGAAGTAGGAGACAAAATAGAGATTTTAGATTAATTTATAGAACCTAAAAGCCTCATTAGAGAGCTTATAATTCCATAACCTGATAATTCTATAGCAAGTATAATAACAATTATTAAAAAAAATTTTTTATTCATCTAGTAAACACAAATATTAATAAAAGAATCCAAAAAAAAGCATAATAAAAATAAATATATTTTTTTGTAAAGTTATAAGTAATTGGATTATGAACTTGCTTATTTTTTTTTCTTTTTTTAGTCATCAGCATGAACCTTTTCATTTTTTTCATGTTTTTCTTGTGCTGCAATAGTATATTTTGCAACAGGTCTTGCCATTAACCTTTTTAAACCAATAGGTTCAGCGGTATCTAGGCAATAGCCATAAGTATCATCTTTAATTCTAAATAGAGCTTTATCAATTTCTGATATTAGCTTTATTTGTCTGTTAATAGCTTTCATCTCAACATTTTTATCAGTATAAGAACTAGCTTGGTCTACTATATCTGCAGAAATACTATTATCATCCATACTACCATTATATAATGCTTCGTTATTAGCTTTGACTAACTCTTTTTTCCATTCTTGTAACTTTATTCTAAAAAATACTTTATGTTTTTCACACATATACTTTTCAGTATCTTTTGGAATATAAGTTTTCGAA
>CABXTO010000014.1 GCA_902515195.1 uncultured Pelagibacteraceae bacterium | reverse complement strand
ACCTCATCCATTCCAGGAATAGATTTATGACCTAATTTATTTATTTTATCTTTTCCACCTGTCCATAAAGACATATTTGTGTGACAACCACTTGCAGAAACACCCATAAATGGTTTTGTCATAAAACAAGCAATTAAATTAAACTCTCTAGCTACTTGTGCGCAAATTTGTCTATAAGTTGAAAGTCTATCAGCATTTCTTAACACATCATCATACATCCAGTTTAACTCTAATTGACCTGGTGCATCCTCATGATCACCTTGAATCATATCAAAGCCCATTGCCCTAGCGTATTCCATAACTTTCATAAATACTGGCCTTAAAGATTCAAATTGATCAATGTGATAACAATAAGGTTTTGAAAAACCTTTTCCTGTTGGTGTTCCATCAGGATTTTTTGTTAACCACATCATCTCAGGTTCGGTCCCAACTCTTAATTGGTAACCATGTTTTTTCTTAAATTCTTCAGCAATTATTCTTAAATTACCTCTACAGTCAGAAGTTAAATGTCCACCTGGATTTTCTCTTTCTTCTCTATTTCTAAAACAAGTAACAAATACTCTTGCAACTTTTTTGTCCCAAGGTAACTGACAAAAAGTTTCAGGATCTGGAATTCCAACAAGCTCTTTAGCTTCAGGTCCGTATCCAATATAGTTATTATGTCTATCTAAAAATAAGTTTGCAGTTGCTCCGTAAACTAACTGAAATCCTTTTTCACAAGTTCTTTCCCAATGGTCTGCTGGAATACCTTTACCAACAACTCTTCCAGTAACAGAGATGAATTGAAAAAAAATATAATCAATTCCAAGCTCGTTAATCTTAGCTCTAACTTGTTTTACAAGTTTGTCTCTACCAGGTTTGTTAACGTGTTTTTCTAGATCTGTCATAGTCCCCTCTGTTAAGAATTTTTAGTTCAAAAAGGTAACTGAAAAAAAATCGTCTGTCTACTTAGATAAACTAACTCCAAGGAAACGGACTGTTCGAAGTAGGGTGAAGTTCACCCTTCTCGTATCGGTTGAATCTGAATGGTTTCAACAAGTCACTTTCTTGTCCTAAAATTTCTTTTGCAACTAATTCACCAACTCCAATCATTTTATAACCGTGGTTAGCATCAGCAATCATATAAACGTTCTCTAAAAATCTATCAAATATTGGGAAAGAGTCTGGTGTCATACATCCCAATCCACCTGATGGACCTTTTCTATAAAGATCAGACTTACCTTCAAATCGTTTTTGACAATGAGCTAAAGCAGAACACCACATATCATTAAAAGCCTCAGTGGTTTGAAACTCTGGTGACTCAATGCCGTAAGGATCTACATTTACTTGATCAAAATGTTTATCAACTATGTAAGGAGAGGTACCACCTTGGACACCTAGGCCTTCTATATCTGGTTTATAATAAATTCCCCAAATCTTATCTGTTATTAATTTTTTTGTTTTATCAGAATATAAAGGCGCGGTAGAGTCTACATGAATTACTGGTGGCGCTTTACCGTTATTCATTTTTAAAAAATCTGGCTCAACACCAATTACACCTTCCTGTAACATCCAATATGTCCACATGTCAGTTGTGTGCATTTTACCATCTTTACCTTTAATATTTGCAGTTTTTGGAAGTTCAAGCATATTCCAGAAGTCTCTTGCCCAAGGTCCCGCTCCAATAACAACTTGTTCACAGTCAATTGTACCTTGGTTAGTTTCAACACCTGTAACTGCTTTGCTGTTACTTCCTCTTTTAAAACCATTAACTTTTACACCTTTAATAACTTGAACACCATTTGAAGTGGATTTATTTTCAAGCGCTTTAATAGAATCTTTATTAAAAGCATAACCACCTTTTTTTTCATGAAGAACAGAAGTAATTCCTTGAGCTTGCCAGTCATCAAACATGCCCTTCATATAATTCATACAATCCTTTTCACCTTCAATAAATTCAGAGTCATAACCAATAGCTTTTTGTTGTTCATATATTGTAGCAACATCTTCATGCATTACTTCAGGTGATATTTGTAAATAGCCAACCGCATTATACTTGAATGCTTTAGGGTCACTTTCCCAAACTGAAACTGAATGAGCCATTAGCTCTCTCATTGCTGGCTGAAAATAATTATTTCTAATTACTCCACAAGCAATTCCACTTGCACCTGCAGCTGTATCTTTTTTTTCTAAAACAACAATATCTCCAGGATTTTTATAAGTTTCGGATAATTTCCAAGCAGTGCTTAATCCGTGAATTCCACCACCAATTATTACTACTTTTGCTTTAGTTGGTAACTTAGTCATAATTCAATTACACAAATCTTTAACAAATGGAAAAAAGTTATTAAAGTTTATTTTTTACTACTAAAAACTATATATATAAATAATACGTTAATTATATTAATTAAACAATTCGAGCAAAAATTATAATATTTACATGAGTTTTAAATATTACAAACCTGCAAAATCACGTCTGCAAAGAAGTGAATTAGCAGTTCCAGGCTCATCACCAGAAATGTTTGAAAAAGCTCTTAATTCGAAAGCGGATTATATTTTTTTAGATCTTGAAGATGCCGTGTCCCCAATGGATAAAATTACTGCTCGTCAAAATGTTATTAAAGGTTTGAAAGAGTTTAATTGGAAAGAAAAAGGGAAAACAATTTCAGTTAGAATTAATAGCCCCGATACACATTATATGTATAGAGATATAATAGATTTAGTTGAAGAGGTTGGTGATAAACTTGACACAATCTTATTGCCAAAAGCTGGAACAGCCAGTGATGTTTACATGATAGATTGTTTATTGACTCAAATAGAAACTAACAAAAAATTAAAAAATAAAATAGGAATTGAATGTTTGATAGAAACTGCTTTAGGAATGTCTAATATTAAGGAAATTGCAAAATCCAGCGAAAGACTTGAGGCATTACATTTTGGAGTTGCTGATTATGCTGCAAGTTTAAGAGCAAGGACTGTTGTAATAGGTGGATTAAATCCTGATTATCCGGGTGATCAATGGCACCACGGACTTTCACAATTAGTTATGACATGTAGAGCATACGGCTTAAGAGCTATAGATGGTCCTTTCGGAGATTTTAATGATCCTGATGCTTATATTGAAGCAGCAAAAAGAGGAGCGGCAATTGGCATAGAAGGTAAATGGGCAATTCATCCATCTCAAATTGAACTTGCTAATAAAGTTTTTTCTCCACCATCATCAGAAGTAACGAAAGCAAAAAGAATTTTAGAAGAACTTGATAAAGCTGCAAAAGCTGGAAAAGGTGCCGCTCAATTAGATGGAAGAATGATAGATGCTGCATCAGCAAGAATGGCAGAGAATATAGTTAATATAGATAAACAAATTAATAATAAATAATTATGGATATACACGAATATCAAGCCAAAGAAATACTATCAAGTTTTGGTGTTACTATACCAAGAGGTGGAATTGTTTATAGTCCAGAGACAGCAGAAAATAAAGCTAGAGAAATAGGTGGATCAAAGTGGGTAGTAAAAGCCCAAATACACTCAGGTGCAAGAGGTAAAGCAGGTGGAGTTATTGTTTGCAACACTCCTTTAGAAGTTGCTCAAGCTACAGATAAACTTTTAGGTAAAAAATTAGTTACTAATCAAACTGGACCTGAGGGAAAAATAGTTAATAGAATTTATATTGAGGAAGCAACTGATATTGAGAAAGAATTATATTTAGGATTAGTTTTTGATAGAAGTTCAGAAAGTATAATGGTTGTAGCTTCGACTGAGGGTGGAATGAGTGTGGAAGAAATAGCTAAAGAGAAACCAGAATCTATCATTAGATCCAAAATTGAAGTTGCAGTCGGTATACAAAGTTTTCAAGCTAGAGAATTAGCATTTGGATTAGGTATTGAGCCAGAACTAATTAGGAGAGCTTCAGAGACTATTGTTGGATGTGCAAAAGCTTTCAGTGAATTAGATGCTACTATGGTTGAAGTAAACCCATTGGTAATTTCAAAACAAAAACAAATCTTAGCATTAGATTGTAAAATGAGCTTTGATAATAATGCAATGTTTAGAAGAGATAAAGTATCCGAATTAAGAGACAAAACTCAAGAAGACGAAAAAGAAGTTTATGCATCTGATAGAGGTCTTAATTATGTAAGCTTAGATGGAAATATTGGCAATATTATAAATGGTGCTGGATTAGCTATGGCATCTATGGACATGATTAAATTAGCAGGAGGAGAACCAGCAAATTTTCTTGACGTAGGTGGAGGAGCAACACCAGAAAAAATAGTTAAAGCATTTAGGCTAATCACAATGGATAAAAAAGTAAAAGTTATTCTAGTAAATATTTTTGCTGGAATTAACAGGTGTGATTGGGTTGCAGAAGGAATAGTTCAAGCATTAGAAAAAATAGAAGTTAAGGTTCCTTTAGTAATAAGATTAGCGGGAACAAATGTTGAAAAGGGAAATAAAATTCTTCGGGATAGTAAATTAAATTATATAGAGGCAAATACTTTAGAGGATGCTGCAAACAAAGCAGTTACGGCATTAAAAAAATAAAATGGCAGTTATAATTGAAAAAAACACAAAAATTCTAATTCAAGGATTCACTGGTAAGATGGGAACTTTTCATGCTGAAGAAATGATAAAATATGGATCAAATGTTGTTGGTGGTGTTACACCAGGAAAAGGTGGGCAAAAACATTTAGAAAGACCAGTATTTAATACTGTAAAAGAAGCTGTAAAACATACTGGAGCAACAGCATCAATATTATTTGTGCCACCAGCTTTTGCAGCTGACTCAGCTATGGAAGCAGCAGATGCAGGCATAAAGACATGTGTTGCTATTGTTGATGGAATCCCATCTCATGACATGATTAGAATAAAAAGATATATGAGAAGGTATTCAAGAAATGAAAAAATGACACTTGTTGGACCCAACTGTGCAGGAATTATTAGCCCAGGAAAATCAATGTTAGGAATTATGCCTGGTCATATTTATAAAGAGGGAAGGGTTGGAATTATAAGTAGATCAGGAACTTTAGGATATGAAGCTGCAGAACAAATGAAAAATTTAGGAATAGGAATTTCGACTAGTGTTGGAATTGGAGGTGATCCAATTAATGGAAGTTCATTTAGAGATATAATTGAAAAATTTGAAACAGACGATGAAACTGATGCAATTTTAATGATTGGTGAAATTGGTGGGCCACAGGAAGTTGCAGCTGGAGAATTTGCAAAAGAAAATATGAAAAAACCAGTTGTAGGTTATATTGCAGGACTGACAGCACCAAAAGGGAGAGTAATGGGTCATGCAGGTGCTATTGTTTCGGCTTATGGTGAAAGTGCAGTAGAGAAGGTAGAACTTTTAAAAGAGTGTGGCGTAACAATATCAAAAAATCCCTCTGTTATGGGTGAAACAGTTAAAACAGTTTTAAATAATTTATAATTAAATAGAAATTTCTCTTAGTCTCTTTAAATAGTCTTCAAACTCTTTGATAAAGCTCTCAGTAGGTTTAATATATTTTTTCCTTTGATCGTTCGATGTTTTTTCCAAAAAAAAGAAATTTTTTTCACAGGCTTCAGTTATCATTAACGCAGATTTTGGACGTGAGGTTTTAAAGAGTTTTGTTTTTAATTCTTCAACTGTTAAATTTTCATTATATTTATATGCATTCATAACTAAAAGCATCATGTGGTAGTGTGAAGGTGATTTACGAAAAAAATAATTACTAGAAGTATGTGACAGTTTCATCTGATCTTCCCAAAAATTTAACAATTCTTTTGTAGTTTTCATTTAAGATCTAACACGAGTTTTTTGAGGATCATAATGAGGAAAACCAACTATCTTAGCTGGAATTCTTTTTTGATGACCATCAATTTTTCCAATTTCAACTTCAGTACCTATTTCTGAATGACCAATATCAATTCTACATAAAGCAATATTTTTTCCAAGAGTTGGAGACAAACATGCACTGGTTATTATTCCAATTTGTGCTCTTCCTATATGAACACAGTCTCCGTGATTAGCTTTCTCTTTTCCAATTAATTCAAGACCAACTAATTTTTTTTGTGGATTTTCTTTTCTTTTAATTAATTGTTCCTTGCCAATAAAATCATCTGTTTTTGTTTTAAGTGGTACAGCAAAACCTATGCCAGCTTCAAAAGGATCTTGCTGACCATCGAATTCATTGCCAAACAAGACTAACCCAGCTTCAATTCTTAATAAATCTAACGCACCAAATCCTGCAGGTATCAAATCTTCATTTTTACCTGCCTCCATTACTTTATCCCAAACTTTAGGTGCGTGATCAGGATGACACCAAACTTCATAACCTAATTCACCTGTATAACCAGTTCTAGATACAATTAAAGGAATTCCATTTAATTCCTCTAATCTACAAATAGTAAATCTAAACCATTGAAGTTCAGAAATTGTTGGTTGAGTAGGGGGTGTAAAAATTATTTTTTCTAAAATCTTTCTACTGTTAGGTCCTTGAACAGAAATGTTATTAATTTGATCAGTCGAATTTTTAATTATTACTTTAAATTTTTTCTTATTAGCTTGTTGTTTTAACCATTCCCCAGCATATTCATCTCCACACACCCATCTAAAGCCTGTCTCACTTAATCTCAATAAAGTGCCATCATCAAACATAGTACCGTTTTCATAACACATTGCCGAATAAACTATTTGTCCAACAGAAAGTTTTTTAATATTTCTTGTTAATGTGTAATTCATTAATTCTTCTGCATCAGGACCTATAATTTCAAACTTTCTTAACGAAGACAAATCTATTACAACGGCTTTTTCTCTGCATGCAGTATATTCATTTATAACACCATGTTTTGTATAATCATTTGGAAGCCAAAACCCTCTAGCATCTACAAAGTTTCTTGTTAGTTTTGAAGTTCTTTCATAGAAGCCTGTATTTCTAGTAAGTTTTTTTTCAGAGTCAGTTTTCATTCTAAAAGCAAATGATTTTGTAAATTCTTTTTTTTTGTCATATGTTCTAACAAATATATCTGTAGGATTCCATCCATTACAGCTGTCAATATCACTTGGACAAGCAGTAGTACCACAAGTTAAATCTTTTAAAGCTCTAAATATAACATAATCACCTGGTCTCGCAAAAGATTCATCAGATAATACAGAATTTTGTCCACCTGCAGAAGTGTTAAAAAATAAATTAATAGCATGCCAACCTTTTTTCTTTTGAACACCATATTTTTCCATCACTTCATTTAAATTATCAGAACAGTTTATATGACCAAAATATCCTGCATCTTCATAATACTTAGAAGTACAAGCTAAATTAAATGTATCATGAATACCAACTGTGTCTCTTACTACTTCAACAAGAGGTTCATGATCTACGTCATAAAATTTGGAAAACAATCCAGGTCCTGGGAAAGTATGCCCCATGAAAGTCCTTGTTGTTTGCCAATCTAATCCATTTTCTTTTCCCTTATCTAGTTTAGATGTATCGTAGGCAACAAAATCAGAACACTGTCTTCCAGTAGGTGTAATAATCTGTATAAAATCGCCTTCTTTGACCTGATAAGAATTAGCAGTAGTTCTTGCAATATTTATTTCATTAGATGGATCGTAAACTGGATCTGGAATTATTGAAAACTCCTTATTTTCTTTCACGACTGATCTTTTAACTATTACAGTTAGTTCAGTTGACGGATTTTGTTCATGCACCATCATTTCATTTCCTGGTGCAGCAAAAATGCAGTAGCATTTATCTTTTGATTTAAATTTTATGCTCTCACCAGATTTTGTATCTTTGTCGAAAATTAAAGATGATTTTGATTTTTCTATATTTAATTTTCGTTTCTTTAATTGAAACAAAGCCTGTAAAGATGGTTCATTTTTTTTTAAAAGAATTTTTTTTATTTCTGAATTATCTCTGACTTCTTTTAATCCTAAAATAGCAAGTTCGGATTTTCCATCTTTATTAAAAACTGAAATTTCACAAACTTGACTGCCCTCATTATTTATAATTTCTATTTCGTCGTCGGGTAAAATTTGAATTCCAGTTAAACCCCCACCTTCTACAACGTATCTTTCAACCCCAGGTGGTAGTACATTTAATCCTGGCTCTTTAATATCTAAAGTAGTTAGCGCCATTTTATATATTTTATTTTTATAATATATAAATATCTATCTGTTGACTATCCTATAAGTAAAGCACATACTATTGAGATTAAATAGTACTAGGAGGAAAAATGAAAAACAAATTACCGTTATTAATCGGTGCAATTATTGTTATTGCGGGTCTTGTTTTCTTCATGGGTGGAGGAGACAAAACTGCTAAGAAATCAGGCGATAGCAGCGCCCCTATAGTAATTCCAACTCATAACTGGTCAAGTCAGATTGTAATGGCTTACGTTATCGGTGGAATTTTTGAAAGTATGGGAAACAATGTGAGTTATGTAAATGCTGACTCACAAGCTGTTTACGAGTCAATCAGAATTGGAGACGTAACTATTTCTCACGAGGTGTGGGAGTCTGCATTCGGTAAATCATTCACAACTGCTTTGGACAAAGGTGGTTTGTTAGATTGGGGAGATCACGAGGCAAGAACACTTGAAGATATGGGTTATCCTAATTGGGTAGTTGATAAAGGATTATGCCCAGGTCTACCAGACTGGACTGCTCTAAAAAATCCAGACTGTGCAAAAAACTTTGTAACACCTGACTCAGGTGGAAAAGGACGTATGTTAGAAGGTCCACAAACTTGGCATGGTGATTTAATTCCTCAAAGAGTAGATGCTTTAGGATTAGGTGATCTTTGGATGGTTAAATTTGCAGGAAGTGCTGATGCACTTTGGGCTGAATTAGTAGCAGCTGAAAAAGAGGGAAGAGGAACTATTATATTTAACTGGACACCAAACTTCACAGATGGTGCTGGTTTTACATTTATCGACTTTCCTCCTTACACAGCAGGTTGCAGACCAGAAGATGGTGGAGATGGAAAATGTGGTTCTCCAGATGGTTATTTGAAAAAAGCAGTGCATGAGGATTTTCCAAAAACTCATCCAGGTGCAGCTGCAGCTTTCAAAAAAATGTCATTTACCACTAGTCATATTGGAGCAATGGCTGCTTTAGTTGATGTTGATAAAATGACTCATGAAGATGCTGCCAAAAAGTGGTTAGCTGATAATGAGTCAGTTTGGAAACCATTTACTAAATAAGGCAAATAACAATTAAATTTTTGAATCTCCCCCAACATAGTTGGGGGGGATTTTTTTTAATTCAAATTTCATGGTTAAATATTATTTAATTATACTAATTAGTTTATTATTTTTTGGTAAGTTGTTAGCAAAAAATATAGATATCCAAGAAAATATAAATCTTAGCTTTAAATGTGCATTAGAAAAAAAGATAATAAAGAATTCAGAGTATAATTATCAAGTATTTTTAGCTAAAGATTTAAATGAAAAAGATTTAAATAAATTTGAAATTAAATCACAAAAACCTGAGATGCTTGATGTTATTGGATTATCACCATTTCTTTCTCAAACATTGAAACTTAATGTGAAAGTTGTGAATAAAGATGTTATCTTATTTAAAGCTATTGATAAAAATTCGAATTACTCAGAGTCAGGCATCATAGATAGAAAAACAGGTGAATTAGTTCACGAAATAACAAAAAATATTAGAAGCGAAAATTCTGAAAAGGATATTACATTTTATTATTGCAGCAAGAGGGAAAAAGTCTGATTTTTTTTTTAATTAATTTGTGTAAGATAGAAAAATGAAAAAAATTTTTATTAGTTTAATTTTAATTTTAGTATTTATTTCTAATTCTTTTGCAAGAAGCACTGGATGCAAAGAAGGAAATTGTGAAAACGGTTATGGTAAGTGGGTTTATACAGATAAAACTACCTATGAAGGAGAGTGGGTAGGAACAAAAAAAAATGGTCAAGGAGTTGAGACTTGGCCCAATGGATATATTTATAAAGGTGAATTTAAAAATAGTGAATGGAGTGGAAAAGGTACTTTAACTTTTCCTGATGGATCAACATATGAAGGAGAATGGGCCAAAGGTTTCATGAATGGAATAGGAACTTTTACTTCATCCGATGGAACACAAAAGTCAGGAACCTGGAAAAATGGAAAGTTGCAGGAGTAATGTTAAAGGAAAATTATTTTGTTAAAATTAAAAAATTGCCAGAGTTTATCAAACAAACGGGTGGTTTAATAATTTTAATTTTAGTAATATTTTTCTCCTTTTTTGTTTTAAATATTATGTTTGGTGAAGGTGATGAATTAGTTAAAAAAATGAAATTAGAAGAGGAAAGATTAGCCCAAGAAAAAAAATTAAGTGCTTTAATTTCAAAACTTCCTTCAGGAATACTAGTAACCTTTGATGGAACAGATCATTATAAATTAACAGATGAAGTATATGAACAAGTTTGTAAAGCGACAAAACTTATACCCCAAAGAGCAATAATGGGTGCAAATTTTTTAAATTTTAGAGCACATGAAATTTACACAATTAATGGGAATAAAATCAGTGATACATTTGTTAAATGGAATGAAGAGAAAAATAAGTGTTTTGCAGGTTTTACAGTGAGTGGAAAAAACGTTGGAGTCAATGAGTCGATTACTGTTAGTGGTGAAGCGCTAAGTTTTTTAAGTACTGGAATTGATACAAGAGTATATTTTATTAAAAATTTTTAGGAGGAAAATCAATTATAAGGATTTAATTTTATCTTAATATCATATAACGTTATTAAAAATTTATGTCTAATTCAGTTATTAAATGTGAAAATGTTTATAAAATCTTTGGCTCAAATGCTAAAAAGATGCTTCAAGATTCTAATGGCAATGTTGATGCAAAAACTTTTCAGGAAAATGGATGTATTGTAGGTGTAAACAATGCTTCATTTGAAGTTTCAAAAGGAGAAATGTTAGTTGTGATGGGTTTATCTGGCTCAGGTAAATCAACATTGTTGAGATGTATTTCTAGATTAACAGATGCTACAGGTGGAAAAATTTTTATTGAAGGTCAAGATTTACTGAAACTAAACAATAAAGAATTAATAGACCTTAGAAGAAATAAAATGGGTATGGTTTTTCAGAGTTTTGCTTTACTGCCACATAAAACTGTAGTCGAAAATATTGCTTTTCCACTACAAATCAAAGGTATAGAAATTGAGGATAGTATTAGTAAAGCCATGGATATGGTTAAATTAGTTGGCCTAGAGGGAAGAGAGAACTATTTTCCAAGAGAGCTTTCAGGTGGACAACAACAAAGAGTAGGAATAGCAAGATCGTTAGCTGTTGAGCCAGACATATGGTTTTTAGATGAACCTTTCTCTGCCTTGGACCCTTTGATCCGTAAAGAAATGCAAGATGAATTCTTAAGACTTCAAGAAAAACTACAAAAAACGATTATGTTCATAACTCACGATTTTGATGAAGCTTTAAAACTAGCTGACAGAATTGCTATTATGAAAGATGGTATTATTGAACAGTTGGACACACCAGCTAAAATTGTTTTAAATCCAGCAACAGAATATGTAAGAAAATTCACTGAAGAGGTGCCTAGAGAAAAAGTCTTATTAATTGAAGATGTTATGGATAGATCTGATACAAAAAATTTAAGTGATTTAAAAGTTTCAAAAGATGAAACTATAGAAAATGTTGCTGAAAAAATTCTTTCCCAAGACAAAACAGTAGCTGTAATAGATAGTAACAAAAATATTGTAGGCTCTATTAATCCAACAAAAATAATTAATACAGTTTTTGGTGGGAGAAAAAATAATACTTAGGTTATGGAATTTATAAAAAAATATCCAAAAGCTTTTCAATGGTTATTTTTGTTAATTGTTTTTTTTGCTTTATGTTTTGCAATAGAAGTACCTGAAACATATAAATTTATACGTGGTCAAGCTGAGTTTGTGAAAGATCCTAACCAAAATTTTTATATTTTTTTAGGAAAAGAAGTGAGATATTATCCTTTTGATGTCTTTTGGAGACTACCACCATTACTTGGTTGGTTACCTATCTGGATAAATGATTCATTATTTTTTTTAATGAATGAATGGCTACCAATGGAATTTTGGAATGAAGATACTCAATCATATAAAACTCGTCCTTTAGTTCTCCAAATAACAAGAGAAGTAACTTCAATAATGACATTTTTGATTGAATTAATTAGAGATATTTTGTTAGGAGGCCTTAAAACTATTGTGGCTTTTACAAGCTGGGATTTCGTAGGTTCTAATTCTTGGGCAAAAATGCCAGGTCTCCCATGGACTATAGTTACTGCTGGTGCAGCAATATTGGCCTATAAATTGAGTGGTAAGGGACTTGCTTTATTTGCGGGTTTAGTAATGGTTTATATTTCTATATTTGGCCAATGGAAACCTTCTATGCAAACTCTCTCATTTATATTAGTCGCCGCCCCATTATCATTTATTTTTGGATTGGGTCTAGGTATAGCAGCATATAAAAATAAAAGAGTAGAAAAGGCCTTATATCCAATATTATTAGTAATGCAAACAATGCCCCAGTACGCAGTTTTAGTTCCTGCTCTTGTTCTTTTTGGAGTCGGTGACCATGCTGCAGTAATTATAACCATGATTGTTGCTGTTCCACCAATGATATTGTTGACTTTACTTGGTTTAAGAGCAGTGCCACCAGAAGTTACTGAGGCTGGCAAGATGAGCGGATGTAATAATTGGCAAATTATGTTTAAGGTATTAATTCCAACTGCAAGAAGAGATATTTTAATTGGAGTAAACCAAGTCATTATGGTGTGTTTTTCAATGGCAGTTATCTCAGCTTTTATAGGCGCAAAAGGTTTAGGATTTAATTTATTGTTAGCATTAAATCAGTTAAATATTGGGTTAGCATTAGAAGCAGGCTTATGCATTAGTTTAATAGCAATATTATTGGACAAGATGTCTTTGGCATGGGCAAATAAACAAGTTGATTATTTTGGGAACCTTACTTTTTTTGAGAGAAATAAAAATGCGTATTATTTTGGTATTGCTGCAGCCATAGGAATTGTACTAGCTTATATAGGATCTTTTTATTTTAAAGAGGGATATAATTATTTATTCGAAGTTCCACATAACAAAGGAATATCTACAGCCGATTTTTGGAATAGAGGTGTTGATTGGATTTTTGACACTTTTTTCGTCTACATTAAAGCATTTAACACTTGGTTAATTGTAGAAGTACTTCAACCAATGAGAGCCTTATATTTAAGAATGCCAGCGGTAGCTACATTGGTCTTGGTTGTTGGAGCGGGATATTTAATTGGTGGAATTCGTTCAGCTTTAGTTGTTTGTGGATTAACATTATTTATTGCTTTAAGCCCTTGGTGGGATAGAGCTTTAGTTACGACATATATGGCAACTTTTGGGGTATTAGTATCTTGTATTATTGGGTTTACTGTTGGTACTTTATGTTTTCAGAACAAAAATTCAGCCAAGTTTATGTTAGGAGTTTGTGATATTTTTCAAACATTTCCCTCTTTTGTTTATTTAATTCCAGTTATGATGCTTTTCGGAATTACTGATACATCGGTGTTAATAGCCGTAATAGTTTATGCAACAATACCAGCTACAAGATATACAATAGAAGGATTAAGAAGTGTTCCAGTTGCTTTACATGATGCAGCAACAATGTCTGGTGTAAATAAATTTCAAAGATTAACTAAAATAGAATTTCCTTTAGCTTTTCCTCACATGATGTTGGGATTGAATCAGACAATCGTATTTGCGCTATTTATGGTTATAATAGGAGCTTTCATTGGAACGGAAGACCTAGGACAATACATTTTAAAAGCATTATCAGACAAAAATGGTGCAGGTATTGGGTTAACACTTGGAATTTGCGTAGCATTTATAGGTTTGATTTTTGATAACTTAATACGAACTTGGGTGGATAAAAGAAAAAAACACCTTGGTATTGTTTAATAAAAATATTCAACTTCTGAAAAACGATCGGTTGGAAAAATCCAATAAAATTTTAAAGTTTCCTTTCCATCATTTTTTAATGCATGTTTTTCGTTTCCACCTATATAAACAACATCACCTTTTTTAATTTCCTCAATTTCTCCAGATTTGTTTAGCATACCTTTACCGTCTGTTATGACGTATATTTCAGCAGGTGAATGATAATGGAGAATTAAATCACCACCAGGAGCAATTTCTGCAAATCCAAGTGAGAGGCCAGAACTTTTTGTATAATCAGAGTCTATTAAAAATTTCCATCTTACTCCAGGATATTTCTCAGTAGAGGACCATTCTTGGTCAGAGATAGATTCAAGGTTTTTTACAAATATCATGAAAATAATTATTCACAAACTATTTTGTAGGTTGTTCTAAAAATGTTTTCATTGAGTCATCCATTGCTTTGTCCCATGGAGTATGATGAATAGGCGCAATAGAACCAGTTACTGGCGATGAAAAAGATTTATTTCTGTATGTTAAAATATCTTCAACTTTATGATGTTCCCATTCTTTAAAATGTTTTCTTATTAATTCAAAATCAATTTTTGGGTAATCAGACATATTGTGAAGTTCCTTGGTATATTCTGTTTGAAAATCAATCATTTGATCTGGATTTTCTAATTTTTCCTCCATCGCCACCCATTTATTTATATCCTCACTCATCTCTTTATTGCCAGGCATTTTAATCTTTTCCATAATCACATCTCTTACAAACCAAGCCTGACAATCAAACATATTAAAAGTATGAAATTGATCCTGCATTCCTAAATAAAATAGTTTATGATTATCTTGCCACACAACACCTTTATATAATTTTGGTGGATACAATCTATTATGGGTTTTTAATTTCAAATCTTCATTAATAAATGGAAAATGATGCAAATATCCAGTACACAAAATTATAACGTCAGCATCTTGTTTAGTTCCATCTTTAAAAATTGCTTGTTTACCTTTTAGCCTGTCTAAATAATGAACCTCTTTCATGCCTTTTGGCCATTTAAATCCCATCGGATTATGTCTGTATCCAATCGTAACACTTTTGGCTCCATATTTGTTGCATTGTAAAGCTACATCTTCAGCAGAATAACTACTTCCAAGAACGATAACATTTTTATCTCTAAATTCTTCAGCATCTCTAAAATCGTGAGAGTGCATTATTCTTCCAGGAAAAGAGTTCATGCCTTCATATTCAGGAATAAAAGGTACAGAAAAATGTCCTGATGAAACAACCACATAGTCAAAATTTTCTGTAAATATTTTATTGTTGGCTTTGTCTTGATAGCTAAGTTCAAATTTATTATTTTTATAAACTGTATTTGTAACTCTAGTATTAAATTTTATTTTATCTCTTAAATTTCCTTGTCTAACTCTTCCAACTATATAATCATAAAGAACTTCTCTGGGTGGAAAGGAAGGAATAGGTTTTTTAAAATGTTCATCAAATGAGTAATCAGCAAATTCTAAACATTCTTTAGGTCCATTTGACCATAAATATCTATACATACTGTTATGAACTGGGTCTCCATACTGATCTGAACCTGTTCTCCAACTATAATTCCATAAACCTCCCCAATCTTCTTGTTTTTCAAAACAAACTATCTCTGGGATTTTTTCACCTTTTTTTTCAGCTTGCTCAAAAGACCTCAGCATTGAGAGTCCGCATGGGCCAGCACCAATAATTGCTACTTTTGACATTTAATAATATCCATAAAAATAATTTTTTTATGTATTTTACTAACAAAATTACAACAATTACAATAAAATAATCTCTATTATGAAAAATATTTTAATCATAGGCGGAGGAGCAATGGGATCAGCTTTTTCAATACCCTGCCTAGAAAATAGAAATCGAGTAACAATCACCGAACCATATAGCAAGATATTTATTAAAAATCATTTAACTAAAAATAAGTTTCACTCTGCTTTAAACATGAGACTTCCAAAAAAACTTAAATTTAGAAAATTTTCTAAAAATCTATTAAATGAAAATTTTGATTTAATTGTTATTGCTCTAAGCCTTTCGGGAATTGACTTTATTGGCAGAGAATTAAAATCTCTTGGGATCAAAACACCAATATTAGTTCTCACCAAAGGTTTAAAATATGAAAAAAAAACTAATAAACTTTTTACAATATCTGAACGATTTAAAAAAAAATATAATATGAAAAATATTTCTATTTTAAAAGGACCTTGTTTGGCCAAAGAGCTTGCTAGAAAAAATCAAACAAGTGTTATTGTTGCAAATAAAAACATTAATATAGCTAAAAAAATTGGCAAAATAATCTCAACTAAATATTACTTAACAGAATTTTCTAAAGATGTAATAGGGGTAGAGATTTGTTCAGCTATTAAAAACATTTATTCAATGATTATCGGAGCTGGTCAAAGTTTAAACGCTTCATCTAATTTATTCCAGAAATCAGTAATAGAAATGAGTTATTTGACAAAATATTTTAAGGGTGAAGAAGAGACCACACTTAGTCTTGCTGGAGTTGGTGATTTATATGTTAGTGCGGCTGGTGGTCGAAATAGTAAAATGGGAAGTTATCTTGGTAAAGGATATACTTTTAAAACAGCAAAAAAGAGGTTTATGCTACATGATACTGTTGAAGGAGAACAGCTCGCACGGGAAATAGCCCCATATATTTTAAAAAAAGTTAAAAGGAAAAAAATTCCTCTAATGGAAAATTTATTAAAAACAATAATTAATAATAAAAAACTAAAAATTAAAGTTTAAAATAGACCTTCTATCTCACCCTTATCATTTAACTTAATTGAGTCGGCAGCAGGCACACGAGGCAATCCAGGCATAGTCATTATTTCTCCACAAACAACAACAACAAATTCTGCTCCTGAAGATAATCTTACTTCTCTTACTGGTAAAACATGTCCAGTGGGTGCACCTTTAAGATTAGGATCAGTTGAAAAACTATATTGAGTTTTAGCGATACAAACGGGAAGTTTTCCATAACCTTTTTCCTCAAAATCTTTTAATTGTTGTCTTACTTTGTTGTCTGCTACAACTTCACTAGCATGATAAATCTCTTGAGCAATTTTTTCTATTTTCTTAAATAATGGTAAATTGTCTTCATATAAATATTTAAAAGTATTTTTTTTATCTTCACAAATCTCGGCTACATTTTTAGCTAATTCTTTAGTTCCTTCACCCCCATTTGACCAATGTGTACATTTAGATGCTTTTACCCCTTGAGTTTTACAAAAATCAAGTAGTGTATTCATTTCTTTATCTGTGTCTGTTATAAAGTGATTAACAGCTATAGTAACTGGAAGACCAAATTTTCTGGTATTATTTATATGTCTTTCTAAATTTACTAAACCTTTTCTTAAAGCTTCAACATTTTCATTTTTTAATTCATCTTTTGCAACACCGCCATGCATTTTTAAAGCTCTAATTGTTGCCACTATAACTACGCAATCAGGTTTTATTCCTGACTTTCTACATTTAATATCTAGAAACTTTTCAGCCCCAAGATCTGCACCAAAACCAGCCTCTGTTACCACATAGTCAGCAAGTTTTAAACCAGCCTTTGTTGCAATTACAGAATTACATCCATGTGCAATATTTGCAAAGGGGCCGCCATGAATTATCGCAGGATTATTTTCTAATGTTTGAGTTACATTTGGCCTGATCGCTTCTTTTAATAA
>CABXTO010000013.1 GCA_902515195.1 uncultured Pelagibacteraceae bacterium | reverse complement strand
TGCAAGTTGCATATTAAGCCGCCAAAGATGATTTTTTTGAAAAGTTTAAATTTTTTAAAGTGTTGGTTAAATCTTTTTCATCACTTTTATTTAAAAGACTTAAGGGTGGTAAAATATTTTTGTATATTTCATTTTCTTGAGAGCAATAACTGTGTAATCCTGAAATTAAATTGTATTTATCAAATGCACTTCTTACATCACATAGCTTTTTATTAAGAGATTGTTTATTACCTAAATGAAAATCGTCATAAACTTTTCTTGACATTTCAGCTGTTACGTTGCACGTCGCAGTGATAATTCCAGAACAACCTAACTCCAATCCTTTTAAAAGTTTTAATTCTGAACCAGGAAAGATTGAAAAATTATCTAATTTTAAGTTTTCAAATAAATTATATGAACTATCTTTTACGCCTACAATCTCTTTTGGAAATTTTTTTACAAGCTCTTTAACACATTCTAGGCTAAATTTATAACCGCAAAGCTTCTCAAAGTTATAAAGAATAATTTTACATTTAGGTATTGCATTTATTATTCTTGAATAAAATTCAATCACCTCTTTGTCTCCATACTTATAATAGGCTGGTGGCATAATTAGAAATTTGTCAAAATTAAGCGAGCTAGCAATTTTCATAAAATTTATTGTTTCACCCAATGAATTTAAACCTGTCCCAATTAAGTGATTATCTTTATATTTACTTTTTGATAACTGATTTAATAAGTCAATTTTCTCAGAAATAGGTATCAATTGAGACTGTCCTGTGCTACCAAATATTGCCGTCCCATGACATCCTTGATCAATTAATTTTTCAGCATGATCTATTGTTTTTTCAATGTTTAAGCTCAAGTCAGAATTTAAAACTGACAATGTAGCTGCATAAATCCCACATATTTTAGTCATAATAAAAATTTATATAAAAAGTATAATTAGTAAAGTTTATAAATACCATATGAAAATATTAGTAATTCAAAATAGAATGGGTATTGGAGATACAGTAATTTTTTTGCCCTTTATCAAGGCTTTATCTAAAAAATTTAATACACCTATAAGTTTACTTGTTAAGGAGAGCTCAAAAGCTGATCAATTTTTGTATCAAACTAATTATATTGACGAAATTCTTCTTTTAGAAAGAGAAAAAAAAACTAATAACAGACACAATGGTTTTTTAGGTAGTATAAATTTAATAAAAGATATTAAAAAACATAAATTTGATAAAATAATAATTTTTAATTCTTCATTTAGATTTCATTTAATAGCAAAATTTTCTAATATTCCAGAAATATATCAATATCCTTTGTTTCAAAAAAAAAACATCAACATATTATAGATACACCAAGAAAATTTATCAAAGATAAATTTAACTTAGATGTTGACGAAGATCCTGAAATACAAATTAATCATGAATTAATTTCCCAATCATCAAAAAAATTTCAAATAAATAAAGATAATATAAATATCATTTTGGGGATAGGAGGATCAGGTCCTACAAAAAGAATTCCAGCAAAAACATTTATTGATGTAATTAAGATGATTTCAGAAAAAAATAAATGTAAATTTTTCTTAGCAACTGGCAAAAATAATGATGAACAACTTATATTAAATGAAATACTAAAATCGAAATACCATGATCTTTGTGTACCTTTAGATAATCTTTCTATTAAAGAAATCTTACCAATAATTAAAAATTGTAACTTATCTATTTGTAATGATTCTAGTTTTAGTCATCTTTCTGCTGCCTTAGGTGTAAAAACAATTACTTTAATGGCAGACACTCCTTTAATTTATGGAAATTATAGCTCAATCATGTTTCCCATAATTCCTGATGATGAAGAAACTGTTACTCATGATACATTGGGGAAAGAAAAAATTAGTTCTCAAAAAATATTTAATGAAATTACCAAAATATTAGGCTAAGAGATATTTTTTAAAACAATATCTTTAGCTTCATTAACTATAGAAGATAATCTGGATGTTTCAGGGGAAACATCAGGATGGATTTTTTTTTGGATTTTAATGTAAGCTTTGTTTACATCATCTTTAGTTATATCTTTATTTATATCTAAATTCAAAATTTTATAAGCTTCAGCTACAGATATTGTTGATAGGTTGTTTGAATTAGATTGATTAAAAGAAAACCTTCCCGATCTTCTTAAAGTTTGAATAAGTCTAAACAGAGATATAAGTTGAAAAATAGACAACCCTTTTAATTTTAATAAGGCAAGACTTGCAATAGTAAGAGGTAAAGATAATAAAAATCTTCCTCCAACAGCCAATAAAATTGCTGTCAAAATCAATCCTATAATTATTATAATCCTTAAGCCTTTTGATATCTTTTTAGATGAAATATTGCTAATTAATTTCAAGAGAAAATAAAAAATAGTCAATATAACTACTGTATAAATTATTATATTCATATATCTCTTCTTCTTTATGAAGATACCACAACTTAGAAAAAAACTAGAGCTAAAATCTTGTCACAATGTAACTTGGGAAGACAATTATAGTTGGATACATCAAAAAAATATTTTAGAAGTTTTAAAAGACAAGAAAAAACTTAATTCTGAAGTAGAAAAATATCTTAACGAGGAAAATGAATATACTGAATATCATTTAAAAGATACCAAGATAATTCAACAAAAATTATTTGATGAAATAAAAGGTAGAATAAAATTAGATGATGAGTCCCTACCTTATAGGGATCATACTTATGATTACTGGACAAAAACTACTGCTGAAGGAAATTACTCTATTAAATTAAGAAAAAAGATTGGTTCAGAAAATATCGAAGAAATATGGAATGGGGATAAAGAAAAGGAAATTCTCAAAACAGACTATTTTGGTGTTGGGGACTTAGAAATAAGTAATAACGATAAATATCTTGGTTACTCCTTAGATACTAAAGGTTCTGAATATTACACAATTTATATAAGAGATATAAAAACTAATAAGATTATCTCGAAACAAATTTCAGAAACATCAGGGGTAATTACATTTAGCTTAGATGATAAATATATTTTTTACTCAAAGCTTGATGAAAATCACAGAGCAAGAAAAATATATAGACATAAAATAGGAAATTTTGATTCTAATGATGAATTAATATTCGAGGAAAAAAGTGAGGCTTTTACGGTTAATATTACGATTAGTTCTGATGAAAAATATTATTTCATAAATACTTCAGATCACAATACCTCCGAGCAATATTATTTTAATTGTAATGAGGAAAAACCTACGCCTAAATTAATAATCAAAAGAGAAAAAGGTGTTTTATATTCTGTTAATTCATGGAATAAAAAATTTTACAATCATACAAATAAAAATGCCGAAGATTTTAAAATTGATATCAGTAATAGTTTAGAAAATCAAAATTGGAAAGCTTTCATACCAGCTAAGAATGAAGTTTTAATAGGTGGGCTTATATTTCTCGATAATTGGATTATTCGTAGTGAAACATCAAATGCGTTAGATAAATTATTTTTTAAAAATATTTCTACGAATAAAGAGGAAGAATTAATTTTTACTGATGAAACAGTGTATGTTCCAGAAGTAACATTAGCTCAAAGAGATAGAAATACTGATCAAATCTATTTAGGGTATTCATCACCAAAATCTCCAGCTAAAGTTTATAAATATAACTTATTAAATAAATCAAAAGAACTTGTTAAGCAACAGGAGATTCCATCTGGTCATGATGAAGAAAATTATATTGTTGAAAGATTTCAATTTAAATCTCATGATGGAAGATTAGTTCCATTGACAATTACGAGACACAAAAAAACTAAATTAGATGGATCTGCAAATTTACTATTATATGGTTACGGATCTTATGGAAATTCAATTAGTCCTAACTTTTCTTCTACAAAACTAAGTTTAATTGATAGAAATATAATTTGGGCTACAGCGCATATCAGGGGTGGCCTAGAAAAAGGAATGAAATGGTGGAAAGAGGGAAAGTTAACAAACAAAAAAAATACATTTGAGGATTATATATATGCTGCAAAATATCTTATTGAAAAAAATTATACCTCAAAAGGAAAAATAATTGGAATGGGTGGTTCTGCTGGAGGTCTATTAATGGGAGCTGTTGTAAATCAATCTCCAGAGTTATTTTTGGGGGTGATTATGGCAGTGCCTTTTGTGGATTCATTAACAACAAATCTAGACCATTCTTTACCTCTAACAATTGGAGAATTTGATGAATTTGGAAATGCGAAAGAAAACAAAAAACACTTCGATTATATTTTTTCGTATGCACCATATAACAATATTAAAAAAATGGATTATCCACATATGCTAATTACAACAAGTTTAAGTGATAATAGAGTGTTGTTTGATGAGCCTACAAAATTTACAGCTAAGCTAAGAGAATATAAAACCGATAACAATTTACTTTTGCTTAAAACTGAAATGAACGCAGGTCATGGAGGAAAATCAGGCAGAGATGGAGCAATAGAAGAGGTTGCGACTGATTATGCATTTGCATTAAAAATTTCAGATAAAATTTAATTTTTCAACCTTGAAATAAGAGAATTCATTACTACATAAAATGTGTAGGTCGCCTGATGGGGCTTACAAAAATAAACTTGCTTAACAAAAGGAGAATATTATGACAAGTAAGGACTTATCTATATTTAACTCACTAAGACCATTTTCAATTGGTTTCGATGATATGTTTGACCAATTTGAAAATATGTTAGGAAATGGTGCTTTGACTATGCAGTCAAATTACCCGCCTTACAACATTAGAAAAACTGGCAAAGATAATTACGCCATAGAGGTAGCGTTAGCTGGTTTTAGTAAAAATGATGTTGAAGTCGAGTTTGAGGATAATTTATTAACTGTAAGAACAAAGCAAGTTAATAAATCTGATGATAAAAATGAAGATGGAGAAATTATTCACAAGGGTATTTCTCAAAGACAATTTGCAAGATCATTTACCATTGCAGATGACGTAAAAGTAAATGGCGCTGAACTTAAAGATGGTCTTTTAACAATATCTTGTGAACGAATAATTCCAGAACATAAAAAGAAAAAACTTATTGAAATAAGATAATAACAACCTTACTTGCGGGGATAATTCCCCGCAGGTAACTTAAAAGCATCCATTTGACATGAAGCCTACTACAATCTTATTTGAGCTTAGTTCAAATCTTCTTTCACACGGTATTCCATATTTTTTAGTGTTATAAACAAGTACCAAATTTCCTTTTTCATTTTTAAAATCTTCATCAGGTTTGCCCAGATTCATCTGTAACTCATTTAAAGAACTACCAATTAATTTTGATAATTTTTCATTTTCTTTTTTTACAATAGCATCCGTTTTTTGTTTAATAGTTGTACATCCTGAAATTAAGACCAACAAAATTAAACTAATCAAAGCAGATATAAGTTTGTTCATAAATTAATGATAACACCCAAATCTAGGCATAAATATAAACTTCTGGGTTGAAAAATGTGAATAAAGAACAGTTTTAAAAGGTAATTATAAACAGAATCAAATATTTAACACTTATTAGGAGGACAAATGCTTGAAAATTATTTCAATTATAAAAAACACAAAACAGATTTTAAAACAGAAGTTATAGCTGGAACGACTACTTTCTTAACTATGGCTTATATAATGTTTTTAAATCCATTTATATTATCAGGAGAATTTGCTGGACCTGAAAAAGGATTCTTTGATTTCGGCGCAGTATATACAGCAACAATTCTTGCTACAGCACTTGCATGTTTCATTATGGCTTTTTATGGTAAAACTTGGCCAATAGGACTTGCGCCAGGTATGGGTATTAATGCCTTTGTAGCTTTTGGAGTATGCGCAGGAATGGGCTACACGCCTCAAGAAGCACTAGGAGCTGTTCTTGTTGCAGGGGTATTATTTCTTATAATATCTCTAACACCAATTAGAGCATGGTTAATTAATTCAATTCCAAAAAGTTTAAAATTGGGTATTGGAGCTGGTATAGGCTTGTTTCTAGCTATAATTGGTCTTCAAATAATGGAAGTTGTTGTAGATAATCCAGTTACATTAGTTCAATTAGGAAATTTAAGTGACCCACTAGTTTTATTAGGCTGTGCAACATTTATTGCAATAATAGTATTGGAAAAAATGAATGTTAAAGGAAATATCATTATTGGTATTTTAGTCTTTAGTATAATTGCTTGGGCTACTGGACTTGCAAAGTTTAATGGTATTGCTAGCGCACCACCACCAATGACATATCTATTTGAATTTGATCTTTCAGCGGCGATGACTGCAGGTATGTCCACTGTAATCTTTACATTATTGTTTATAGACTTTTTTGATACTGCTGGAACATTAACATCAGTTGCAAACGTAGCAGGTAAAGTTGGTAAAGATGGCAAAGTGCAAGATATTAATAAAGCTATGCTGTCTGATAGTGTAAGTACAGTTGCAGGTGCCATGATGGGAACCACTACTGTTACAAGTTATGTTGAGTCTGGGGCGGGTGTTAAAGCTGGAGGAAAAACTGGAATGACTTCTCTTGTGATTGGTTTGTTATTCCTAGCTTGTATATTTTTTGCACCTTTGGCAACTAGCCTGCCAAAGCAAATTGATGGTGCAGCCTTACTTTTTGTATCCGTTCTATTTATAAGAAATATAACTGATATAGAATGGAATGATATTTCTGAGTCAGCTCCAGCTATACTTGCAATGATTGCTATGCCATTAACTTACAGTATAAGTAATGGTATTGCTTTAGCATTTGTATCTTATGCATTAATCAAAATATTTACTGGTAAGTTTTCAAGCACTTCACCAGCAATATGGGTTGTTGCAATATTAAGTTTTGTTAGTTTTGCAGTTGCTTAAATTTTAATTTTATAGGGTCAGTTTAAACTGGCCCTATTTATTTTTTTTTATAATTTCCTCAATAGATAATTCCTCATAATGTTCTGTTGGTTGAACAATCCAAGGATCAGAGTTTAATTTAATTGGACAAAAATCAGGTTCAAATGATGATGATTTCTTTTTCCATAAACATGCTGTTTTGACTTCTTTAATATAATTTTTTGTTGGTCCATAATTTTTTAGCCATTCAATACTTTTATTCAAAGTCAAACCTGTGTCTGACAAATCATCAATTAGAAGAACTTTATTAAAATCTTCACTGTTTGCTAATGAGCTTATTTCTCTGGCAAACATAAGCTGTCCTTGTTTATCTTCCATACCTTTACCTGAATAGCTTTGAATTACAATATAGGCTATTGGGAGTTTTAAAATTCTTGATAAGATATCAATTATAGGTGCAGCACCTCTCATAATGCCAACAAGCACAGTTGGTCTATAATTGTTGTGAATTTCGATTGCTAATTTTTCAACAATTTTAGTATATTCTTCAAAACTGATAATTAATTTATCTGCCATAAATTTTTTTATCATATAAAAAAAATTAAAAAAGATTAAAAAGTAGTTATGAAAATATTTGATTGTTTTATGTACTTTGATGAAGACCTAATTCTTGATTTAAGATTAAATTATTTGGATAAATTTGTTGATCAATTTGTGATTGTTGAATCGAAGTATAATCATAATGGCGAAAAAAGAGAGCTTTTATTTAATATCAATAAATTTAAAAAGTTTGAAAATAAAATAACTTATTTAGTAGTAGACCATGAACCAGAAGATCTTTCAAAAATAAATGATATTGATAATTTAGATATTGTAGCAAGGAAGAAAGTGATGCGCGCACTAAAAAGAGAAAATTATCAAAGAAACTTTTTATATAACGGGCTAACCGAAGCGAGTGATGATGATTGGATTATTATTTCAGATTTAGACGAGATACCAAATTTAGAAAATTATGACATTAAAAAAATTAAAAATAAAATAGTCTTTTTTAAGCAAATAATGATTTATTATAAACTCAATCTATTTCTTGAAGAATGTCCATGGATTGGTTCAAAAGCTTGTAAAAAAAAGAATTTAAAATCTCCACAATGGTTAAGAAATATTAAAGATAGAAATTACCCTTGGTGGAGAATTGACACTTTTTTTTCAAATACAAAATATTCTAACATCAAGATTTTTGAGAATGGAGGTTGGCATTTTTCTTATATAAAAAGTCCAGAAAATATTGAAAAAAAATTAAAATCATATCTACATCATGTTGAGTATGAATTAAATCCAGTTGGAAAAGAAAGAATTTCAGAATTAATTAAACAGAAAAAAACTGTTTATGATCTTAAAGTTGATTCAAGATCAAACAAATTTCAAGAGGGAAATAAACTAAAAAAACTAAATCTTAATCTTTTACCAAAATATGTCACAGAAAATATTAACAAATTTAATGAATGGATAGAAAATGAATAAGGGTTACATAGTGTGCGTATATGAAAATATTAAGGATGATAATGCTTTAAAAGACTATGCTAAAAAAGCCAAAGAAGCAGTTGAAAAATATGGTGGTAAATTTTTAGTAAGGGGAGGAAAAAATATTGTAACTGAAGGTCGAGAATTCTTAAGAACTGTGGTACTAGAATTTTCATCTTTCGAAAAAGCTAAAGAATTTTTTTATTCCTCAGAATATCAAATAGCTCATACGTTATTAAAAGATACTGTTGTTAGGAATCATCAAATAATAGAAGGAAATTAATATTGGATAGGTTCTGGATCAATACTTCTCCATAAATACCAAGTTGCAACAGAACAGTATGGTGAAAACTTTTTTTGTAAAAGTTTTACAAATTTTTCTGGTGGTAAATATTTTTTTTTATAATTTTTAGATATAGCTCTCAAAAGTCCAATATCTTGAACTGGCCAAATATTTGCTCTGTTATAAGTAAACAATAAAATCATTTCTGCTGACCATCTGCCTATTTGTCTTAAACTTGATAAATAAATAATCGCCTCTTCATCATCCATTTTATTTATTAATTTAGGATTAAAGCTTTTGTCTAATATTTGTTTAGCTAAATTTTTAATACCCAATATTTTTTGGCGGCTTAGTCCACAACTTTTTAATTGGGATTTTGATAATTTTGATACAATTGTTGCATTGATTTTATTTTTGCATTTTTTTTTAAATTTTATAAAAACAGAATTAGCAGCTGCTACACTAATTTGTTGTCCTATAATACTCTTGCATAGTGAAAAAAAGATATCCTTTCTAGATGTAAGAATTACTTCAGACGGACTTTTATATTTTTGAATCAGTCTCAACATTACTTTATCTTTATTAGATAAATATTTTTTTGCATTGTTCCAATATTTAGGAGTTTTAGTCATTTATTACTTTTGATGTAATCTCTTTTTTTTTATAAATCTCTCTTCTAAATATTATCAACGTTGAAACTATTACCAAAAAAGCACCAGCTAGAGTTTTAATTGTAGGAATTTCTCCCCAAATGAAGTAGCCAAAAATTATTGCAAAAACTAACGTCAAATATTTCAAAGGGGTTACTAGAGAAACTTCAGAATATTTATAAGATTGACTTAACCATAAATTTGAAACTCCCCCAAAAATCCCGATTAAAGACAAAATTACAAAATGATTAAAACTAGGCATAACCCATCCAAATGGAATCGTAAGGAAACTTAACAATGTTATTGCAATAGAAAAAAAGAGAGAGATTAACCAAACTGGTTCTGTTGATGATAGTTGTCTTAATGTAATTGCAACATATGAAAGACCTAAACAAAATATTATTGGAAAAATATAATAAATATTAAGTTCACTTATACCTGGTTCAGTGATAATAAGAATTCCGATAAATCCAACCAATACCGCTAACCATCTATATACACCTACTTTTTCACTTAAGAGGAATATTGAAAATATTGTAGTAAAAATTGGTGCAGCAAAAGATATGCTTACCACTGTTGCTAAAGGTAATTTTCTTAAAGCGATAAAAATTGCTACTATGGCAATTAAACCAGCTAAACATCTTAAAGAATGTAGACCAAGTCTTTTTGTTTGATAAAAATTACTTAATCTATTACGTGGTATAATAAAAAAATAAAATATAATTCCAAAAAAGCCCCTAAAAAATAAAATTTGTCCAATTGGGTAATCAACTGACCATTTAACGATTACATCCATTAAAGAAAATCCAATAATGGATAGAAACATGTACAAAAAACCTAATTGATTTTTACTAAGCATATGAATAATTTGTAAATTAATTTAAGTTATAATCAATGGAAATAGCAGTTTTAGCTCTTGGGTGTTTTTGGGGACCAGAAATTAAATTTAGTAAAATTGAAGGTGTGATCAAAACAGAGGTTGGTTATTGTGGTGGAAATAATCCGAACACAACTTATAAAGAAGTATGTACAGGGAAGACTAATCATGCTGAAGTTGTAAAAATTGACTTTGATGAAAAAATTATCTCTTACGAAAAAATTTTAAAAATTTTTTTTCAAATTCATGATCCAACTACTTTAAATTCTCAAGGCCCTGATTTTGGAACTCAATACAGAAGTGAAATATTTTATCTTAACGACAGTCAAAAAAAAATTGCTGAAATAGTTTTGAACAATACCAATGAAAAATTATCAGGAAAAGTCGTTACAAAAATTTCGTTATTAAAAAATTATTGCCCTGCAGAGGAATATCATCAAAAGTATTTAGAAAAAAGATAAAATGTCTTTAGTAGAAACTGATTGGTTAGAAAAAAATATTGGTTCGGTCAAAATTATAGATTGCTCATGGCATATGCCACAAACTAAAAGAAGTGGATTAGAGGAATACAAAAACCAACATATTCCAAATTCTATTTTTTTTGACTTAGATGATAATTCCAAAAAAGGAATTGATTTACCACACATGTTAGTTGACCAAAATGATTGGGCACAGATTGTATCAAAAATGGGAATAATGAATGAAGATGAAATAGTCATCTATGATAATTCAGATGTGATTAGCTCATGTCGATGTTGGTTTAATTTCATTTATTTTGGTCATAGTCCTAGGTTGGTTCATGTTTTAAATGGTGGATTAAGAAAATGGATCAAAGAAAATAGGAAAATTACACATGAGATTATAGATATTCAAAGATCTGATTATAAAAGTTTTGAGAAAAAAGAATTTGTCAAAAATAAAAGATCAATTAATCTTAATATTGAAAAGCAAGAATTTAAGGTAATTGATGCGAGGAGCAAAGAAAGATTTGAGGGAAAAGTTCCAGAACCTAGAAAAGGTTTGAAAAGTGGCTGTATAAAAAATTCTTTTTGTATACCTTTTAATCACTGTTTAAATGAAGACAAAACTTTTAAAAGTGAGGAAGATCTTAAAGTCATTTTTAAAAGTTGTTTGAAAAATATAAATGATAAAAATGTAGTTTTTTCATGTGGTTCTGGAGTGACTGCGTGTGTTTTGGCACTAGCTTATTCTTTAATAAATGATAAATATCATCCTTGTATTTATGATGGCTCATGGGCTGAATACGGCATAATTTAAATTAAAACATGAAAAGATCTACAAAAACTATCTCTATAATATTAGTCTTTTTTATAATCATAGCAGTTGTAATCATTGGAAGAACAATGATTGGAAATCATTTTAAAAAAAAATTTAGTAAAAGACCACCACCAGGGATAATTGTAACAAAGGTAGTTAAAAAGGAATTTTCAGAAAAAATAGAAACCTTTGGAACAGCAATTTCAAAAAAATCTAAAACATTTAAAATAAAAAAAGATGATCTCTTTGAAGACTTAAAATTAAAAAATTTTGTTAAAAAAGGTGAAATTTTAATAGAATTAAAAAGTGGTAATATAGTTGCCCCATTTAGTGGAGTGCTGGGATACACTGGTCTAACTGAGGATATTCTAGTATCAGATAATATAGTCATTATTACACTTGATGATAATTCTACTATTTATTCTGATATCAAAATTCCCGAGAATTATTCTGCTTCTATAAAAAAAGGACTACCAGTAGAGGTTAGAATAACTAGTTATAAAAATAAAATATTTCAAGGTAAAGTCGACTTCGTCTCAAGTAGAATTAATGCTGATACAAGAAGTTTATTATCTAGAATAAAAGTAGAGAATAAAGACTTAGAATTAATTTCAGGATCTTTATTAGAAGTCGGAGTTAAATTTGACTTAAGAAATTCCTTAAGTGTACCTGATACAAGTATAATGATTGAGGGAGATAAATCTTATGTTTATAAAATTGATGATCAAAGTATTGCCAATAAAACTGAAGTAAAAACAGGTATAAGAAATAATAAAAATATAGAAATAATATCGGGTTTGACTGTTGGAGATATTATTGTAGCTGAAGGATTAAAAAAAGTTAGACCTCGTGGAAAAATAAAACCTATAAATAAGTAAATGTTTATAACTGAATTAAGCATAAAAAGACCAACTGTATCCTGGGTAATGTCCCTAATTTTAATTGTCTTTGGTTTGTTTGTTTTTTGGAAATTACCTGTAAGAGAATTACCAAATGGCATACAGCCCCCTGTCGTACAGATACAAGTAGATTACAAATCCGCTTCAGCTTCGATTGTAGATCAAGAAGTAACACAAGTTGTTGAAGATGTTATAGGAGGGGCTGAGGGAATAAAAAATATTGATTCTAAATCTGAAAATGGAAGAAGCACAATAAATGTAGAATTTGACACAAGTATAGACTTAGATAATGCTGCTAATGACATTAGAGAAAGAGTTGCTAGAGTTATTGATAACTTACCATCCGAATCTGATCCTCCACAAATACTTAAAAGAGCAGCTGGTTTTACCACAACTATGTGGTTATCTTTATCATCATCAACTTGGAGTGACCTTGAGTTAGGAGATTATGCTGAAAGATATTTAGTTGATCAATTCTCAAGTGTAAAAAATGTTGGAAGAATAAGAGTTGGTGGATTGAGGGAGTTGAGTATTAGAGTATGGATAGATCCTATTAGACTTGCAGCTAATGATTTAACAATTAAAGAGGTTGAAACTGCTATGCGTGGAGAAAATATAAGTCTTCCAGCTGGTACACTTGAGGCAGATAATATTGATTTAACACTTAATTTAGATAAATCATATACTGATATTAATTCAATCAAACAGTTACCAATTAAAAAAACTGGTAATAAAGTTATTTTATTATCTGATATTGCTAATATAGAATTTGGTCCCGTTTCAGAAAAAACCCTTTTTAAAGCTCAAACTAAAGATCAAATTAATTTAAAAACTGTTGGAATTGGTATTTATGCTAGGAGTGGTGCCTCAACAGTTGAGCTTTCAAAAGATATTAAGAAAAAAATTATTCAAATTAAAAAATCTTTACCAGAAGAATTAGATTTAAGAGTTTCTTTTAACAGAGCAAACTATGTAGAGGCTGCTATTGAAGAGGTATATAAAACTTTGTTAATAGCTTTTGTTTTGGTTGTTCTAATAATTTATCTATTTCTGGGTAATTTAAAGGCTGTAATAGTACCTGCTATAGCGCTCCCTGTAAGCCTCATAGCATCCTTTTTAGGTTTATATTTATTTGGATTATCAATAAATATTTTCGTTCTTCTAAGTTTTATTTTAGCTATAGGAATAATTACAGATGACTCTGTCATAATGACAGATGCGATATATAGAAGAATAGAAAATGGCGAAACTCCTTTGGTAGCTGCTTACAAGGGTTCTAAACAAATTTCTTTTGCAATTATAGCGACCACATTAATTTTAGTTGCAGTTTTTCTGCCATTAATTTTTATCGAAGGAATTTCTGGAACTTTATTTAGAGAAACAGCGATTGCTTTATCTTTTTCAATAGTTGTGTCTTCTTTTGTAGCGTTAACATTATCTCCAATGCTTGCTAGTAAATTTCTAAATAAAAAAACATCGAAAAAAATTTTTATTCAAAGGTTTGAAAGTTTTTTCATAAGCTTTGCAAACTTTTACAAAGAGACTTTAGATATAATTATAGATAAGACAAAAGCTATAAGTTTTTTTATAATCTCAATAATTATCGCGTCGGTATTATTATTTAATTTTTCAAAAAAAGAACTATTGCCCATGGAAGATCGTGGGGCCTACTTAATTATTGGATTTACTGATGAGGGAACTTCTTTTGAATATACCCAAGAACAAGCTCAGAAAGTAGAAGCCAGACTTCTTCCACTTCTTCAAGCTGAAGATAGTCCATATTCAAGGTTTATAATGAGGGTTCCTGGTTTTGGAAATTCCGCTAATTCATATAATAGTTTCATAATAATTGCTTTATTAGATGACTGGAAAAATCGAAAAAAAGGGCAAGAAGTTGTTTTGAGAGAGGCAATAGGAAAAATAGTAACTTTACCTCAAGCAGTGGCCTTCCCTATTTCTCCTCAATCAATAAGAGTATCTAATTACAATAAGCCTGTACAAATGGTTATTTACGGGAGTACTTACGAAGAACTTGAAGAAATACAAAAAAAAGTAATAGAAGAATTAAGATCTAATAAAAACCTTTCAAGGATAGAGTCTGATTACAATCGAAATAAACCAGAGGTAAAATTAATAATCAATAAAAATAAAGCTAAAGACTTAGGTGTTTCAACAAAATCTATAGGTGAAACATTAGAAACTCTTTATGGAGGAAAAAAAATAACAACTTTCAATAAACTTGGTAAAGAATATCCTATAATTGTTCAACAATATCTATCTGACAGAAGAAACAAAGAAGGTGTTTCAAAAATATTTGTCCGGTCAGAAACAAATGGAAAACTAATTTCTTTAGCAAATCTTGTTAGTTTTAAGGAAGAAGGAGCAGCAAAAGAACTCGCAAGATACAATAGACAAAGAGCTATAACAATATCTGCGAATATTAACGAGAATTATACTCTAACTGAAGCAATAAAATATTTTGAAGAAGTGATGGCTAATTCAGCTCCAGAAAATCAAATTACATGGAAAGGAAAGTCAGAAGAAATTAAAGAAACTAGTAATGAATTATTTATAATTTTTGCCTTAGCTTTATTAACTGCATATTTGGTTATGGCAGCAACATTTAATTCTTTTGTTCACCCATTTATAATTATTTTAACTGTGCCATTGGCTATTTTTGGAGGATTGGTATTTATTTTATTTCTGAACAGTTCAGTTAATATTTTTTCCCAAATTGCTTTAATTATACTTATAGGTATTTCAACAAAAAATAGTATTTTAATTGTAGATTATGCTAATCAAATTAGGACTACAGGAAAAAGTGTTCAATTAGCTGTTAAAGAAGCTTGTGTAGTGAGATTTAGACCAATCATTATGACGTCACTAAGTACAATGATTGCGATGATGCCACTAGTAATAGGAAATATTGGTCCTGGTGCTGGTGAAGGCTCAAGACTAGCAATTGGTTCAACTATTTTAGGCGGAATGATAATTTCAACTTTCTTTACTTTATATGTTACACCATCCATGTATTTGGCATTAGCAAAAAATACTAAAAGAATAGATTTGGTAGATTTAGAATTAAATAAAGAACTCACTAAAAAATAATATATTTTTTTTTATTAAGTGATTTTCTACATTCAAATAATTGCTTTTTGTAAATTTTTGATTGTCTTTCAACTTTCTTTGCTAATCTGATCACTTTTTTATTTTTTTTATAATGTTTAAAATTTCCCCATCCTTCATGATATGCAAGATACTGTTTAAAAGCATCTTTTTTTGAAATTTTAAGAATATTCTCTGTTTTGTTTGTATACCAGCCAATAAAATCAACACTATCTTTAAATCTTGCTCTGGTAGCTAATTTATTTCCTGTTTCTTTTTTATATTGTTCCCAAGTACCTCTAACTGCTTGAGAATATCCAAATGAACTTGATGGCCTTTTGAAAGGAATTACTTTAAAAATTTTTTTTCTTGCTGGTTTGGCCAACCAATCAAAATCGGACTCCATTTTTATTATTGCTAGCTGTATGTAAATAGGCGTTCCCCATTTTGCTTCTACTTTTTTTGCGTGCTTATACCATAGATATTTTTCGTTAAAAATTGAACAGCTATTAGCAGTATTATTAGGAATAGAAGAGCATCCAGTTAATAAAAAAAATAAAATTATTAATGTATTATTTAAAAATTTCATATTTGTTTATAAGATTGTAAATAAAAATTACAATAAGGACACCCAATAAATTTCCAAATAAATCTGACCACTGAAAACTCCTCTCTGGAATAATTAAATGAAAAATCTCTAATAAAATTGATAAAAGAATCAGATAAATCTTCAAAAATTTAATTTGCTCTATTTTATTGAAGCTCAAAAAACCAATTATTGAACAAAAAATAAAAACATAAAAGTGATTTGATGAAAATATAAAATCTGGAGTTATCTGTGGTTGTATTTTTTTATCATTATATATGATTAAACCTAGAAAACTCCCTGGGTAAATATATAAAAAAATTAATAAAAAATTAATACAGTAAAATATAATTTTAAATTTAGAAAATAAATTAATCATTTAATTATATGGTTTTATTTATAAATATATTTTAGAAATAACAACATGAGTTTTTTAATATTAGTTAGACATGGACAAAGTACTTGGAATTTAGAGAATAAATTTACAGGTTGGGTAGATGTTGATCTGACAGAACAGGGTAAATTAGAAGCTGAAAAAGCTGGTACTTTAATAAAAGAAACAGATATAAAGATTAATTTTTATTATTCTTCTCTTCAATTGAGAGCAAATAATACTTTGAAAATAATCCAAAAAATTTTGAAATCAGAAAACAATTTCACTAGAGCATGGCAGCTTAATGAAAGACATTATGGAGCTTTCACTGGTCTCAATAAAATTGAAATGTCAAAAAAAATAGGTGAAGAAAAAGTCTATAAATTTAGAAGATCTTGGGATATGAGACCAGAACCTTTAAGTAAAGATAGTCCATACCATCCAATAAATATTAATACTTACGAGAAAATGTCAAAAGAAATCATTCCAGATACAGAGTCTTTAAAAGATACTTATGAGAGAGTAATTAAATTTTATGACACAGAAATCCATGAAAAATTAATTAATCAAAATATCCTGATTTCAGCTCATGGTAATTCTATTAGAGCTTTATGTAAATATTTGTTCAAATTAAGCAAGGATGAAATTTCAAAACTTGAAATTCCTACGGGTAACCCTTTGGTTATTGAGTTAGATAAAGAAATCAAAATTAAAAGTTGTGAATATCTTGATAAAAACCGTTCTAGAGATCTTTTAGTTTTTTAAAAATTTCCAGGTTAGTTGAATGGTAAAATTTATTTAAACTTTCAAAACCATTTAAATTATTTTTTTTTAATAGTTCATTCCAAATTTCTGAAATAGGAAAACTTGATATCTCATATTTACTAAACAGATTTTTATTTAAAATTTGACATCCTGTAAAAATAAAGTTTTGAGGATCATTCTTTTTAAGTATATTTTCATTAAATTTAAAATCTCCTTTAAGATCATTATCAAAACTTAATTTTTTATTTATAACTAAAAGAATGTTACTCAATTTATTTGAAAAATAAAAATTTTGCATTTTATTAATTTCATCAATATATTTTTCATTCCATAAAGTATCAGGGTTGAAAATTAAAAAATCTTTATCTTTTGAATGATTAATCATATTAAGAATTCCCCCTCCTGTATTTAAAATTTCTTTGCCATCTTTAACTAGTTGTATATCTATAAGAAAATCTTTGTTTTGAATAAAATCAAAAATCTGTTGATCTAAGTAAAATGTGTTAATTAAAATTTTTTTAATTCCTAATTTTTTGATAAGATTAATACATCTTTCCAACATAGTTTTATCATTTAATTGCAGTAAAGGTTTGGGGGTATCTAGCGTCAGTGGATTTAATCTTTTACCATATCCTGCACATAATATTAATGCCGTATTAATTCTCATTTAATTTTTTCTTTAAAGTTTTGACTCAAAAGATTTTTTAAATCTAAAAATATCTTATCTTCATTAATTCTAATATTAATCAAATACCAAGCATATGGAATTAATTTCAAATAGTTTTCTTTACTGTCCCTAGTTGCTAAACGAGTAAATATTCCAATTATTTTTAAATTTCTTAAAATTGATAATATTTCAAAATCATTCTTAAATTTTTTTTTATTCAAACTTTTTTGTTTATTAATATAATATTTATAAATTTTATCTTTCAATGACATGGATGTTTTTAGTCTTACATCATCTATAAGAGAAGCTAGATCATAGGCTCTATTTCCAATTAAGGCATCTTGACAATCAATTACTCCAATCTGATTTTTAACTGCCATTAAGTTTGAGACATGGAAATCTCTATGAACAAAAACATCATTTTTTAACTTCAGACTTGCTATTAGCTTTTTAACTATTCTTTTAAATTTTCTTTCAAATTGGTTTCTGCTTTTTTTTTGTAAATTTTTTTTTACATACCAATCACAAAATAAATTAGTTTCTTGAAAAAGAATTTTTTTCTCATA